>RFVF01000060.1 GCA_009922615.1 Pseudomonadota bacterium | reverse complement strand
ATCGGCGGGCTTGGAATCGGCGGGCTTGGAATCGGTGGGGGCACCGTCGGGCTTTTCGCCAGCGGGTTGGCCCTCGGCTTGAGCGGCTTCCTGCAAACCTTTTTGGGCCTTGGCCATTTCAGCGACGGCACCTTTCAAGTCATTTTGGCCGAGCTTCTCGGCAGCTTTGTCAGCGGCCTGCTTGGCATCGGCGACGGGCTTGGATTGCGGCTGGGCCTTGGCCTTTTCGCCGACGGCGGCGGCGATCTCTTCCTGCTTTTGCTTGAGCAGTTCTTGAAGGCCCGCAGGTTGATCGAGCTTGGCGAGGGCTTCGTTGACTTGCTGCTGGGCGGCGGCCACGGCTTCGGTCGCCTTGGCGAGCTGCGGCGCGTTGTTCGGCTGCGGCTGGCCGAGCTCATTGGCGAGCTGCTGTTTCTTTTGATCGACTGCGTTCTTGGCGGCCTGGAGGTTGGCCATTGCCTGGGCTTGGTCGGGCCGGGCCTTGGCGGCATCGGGCTTTTCCAGATTCGCCTTGGCGGCCTGCATGTTTTCCTTGGCGGCGTTCAGATCGCTGGCGGCTTCGGGGGCAATTTCCTTGGCCTCGGCTTTGGTGGCCTCGGTCTTGGCTGCGACCTCACCCTGATCCTTCGCGGTCTGCGGGCTGGGTTTGTTGTCGGGCTTCTCGGCGGCCTTGGCTGTGTCGAGCGCGACCTTCTGCTGTTCCTGCAAGAGTTTGCCAATTTCCTTGCCGAGTTTTTCGAGTTTGGCAAGGTCTTCCTTGGCTTTCTCGAGTTTGGCGATTTGGGAATCGAGCTGCTGGGCAGCTTTGTCGAGCGCGTCCTTGGCGGCCTGTTGTGCCATCGGGGCGTTGGCTTTGTTCTCGAGGGCTTGCTGAGATTTTTCCTGCTGGCGCACGGCTTCGCCAAGGGTTTTGGCGGCTTCGGGAGCATTGGCGGCGGCGTCTTGCTGGGTTTGCTGAGTTTCAGCTTTGACCGATTCTTGTTTGGCGGCTTCGGCCGCGAGAGCTTCGGGTTTCTTCTCGGCGGGCGCGGTCTTCTCGGCTTTCTCGGCGTTTTCCTTCACCTGCTCCTGTTTGGCGGCGAGCTCCTCGACCTTCTTCTTGAGCTCCTTCAGGTCGGCGAGCTTGTCCTTGGACTTCTGCTTGTTGGCTTCAGCCTGCGCGATCTGCTGCTCCAAGGTTTTTTTGGCGTCCTGCATTTTCGCTAGGGCCTGCTCTTGCTTCTCGGTGGCGGGGGCTTCAGTGGGTTTGGTGCGGGTGGGCTGCTCCTGTAATTGTGCGCGGGCTTCCTGCTGTTTCTCAACGGCGGCCTTGAGTTCGTCGGCGGCCTTCGGTGCGGCCTTCGCGACGTCTTCGCGGATGGAATCGGTTTTATCCACGACTTCGGCCTGCTTCTTTTCTACTTCGGCCACTTCGGCCTTTTCGGCTTTGGGCTTGGTGACGTCTTTGGTGTCTTTGTTGACTTCCTTCTGTTGATCAATGGCTTTTTCCAAATCACGCAGGGCTTGCTTCATCACCTCAAGGTTGTCGCGGGCGGGCATCAGGAGTTTGGCGAGTTCTTGGAACACGTCGCGGGCGCGTTTTTCGTTGCCGGCGGCGGAGAGGAGGTTGGCGGACTTGAGATCGCCGGTCGCGGATTCCAAAGTGGACGCGAGGCGGGTGTCTTCGGCCTTGGTGAGCGCGGTGCGCGGACGCTCGGCCGCGGGACCGTCCATTGCCGCGACCACTTTCTGGAGCTTGGTCAGGACGATCTTCGCCTCGTCGGCAATGGTGCTTTGCTCGGTCTCTTGAAGCTGGAGGGCGACTTGATGGGCGGTCTCGGTGCGCCGGGCGTCGCGGCCCTTGGTCAACGTGGCGAGACCGACGGCTTCCTTGAGGTTTTCACCCTGACGGCGGGCGAGCGCGGCAAAGCGGGAAGCGATTTCCTGCAAGGCTTGCTGGCGTTGATATTCGAGCAACAGCGCGCGGAGTTGCACGGTGACGCCCTTTTGGCCAGCGAAGGCGTCGAGGGCGTTGCGTCGGGAGGCGTCGGCATCGGGCGTGGTGCGGGCTTGTTGGAGCAAGGTGACCACGCGGGCAATTTCCTTCTCGCCCAGTTTGTCGAGCACGCTGCGGATGGCCTTGAGCACGACGACGTCGTCGCCCTCGAGTCCGTTGCGTTCGTATTCCTCGATGACAGCGCCGAGCTGGCTGCCAACGCGGGCGGTGGTGGCTTTGATTTGCTCCTGCCGCAACTCCTGCTGGAGGATTTTGTCGCCGCTCGTGGCGAGGTCGGCACGGGCGGGTGCGGAAGCAAGGACGCCAGCGGCGACCGCTAGCGAGAAGAGGATTTTGCAGTTCATGGTTTTGGCAAAGTCCGCAGGGCGCGAAAACACGACTCGCGGGAACAACGACACGTTAAGCAGACGTTGGCCGGAAGCAATGGGATTCAACAATTGCGCAAGGCTTTTGGGCGGCGCTGTGCGCGGACTCCGTTGTCGGTTCAGAGGAACTTCGCGAGCTTGTAGGGCTCAAGCGGGGCCACGAGGAAATAGGTGAGTTTGCCGTCGTTCCACGCGGCGGTGCTCCAGTTGCCCAACTCGATCAAGGAGGGCACGCCGGGAGCGGGCGGGTCCGGCAGCTCCGCACTGTTAATGATGGTGACGTGAATCTTGTCGTGCGGCAGGCTACGGCCGGTTTGAAAGGCGATCAGCGAGACGCGGCGACCGCGCCAGTTCAACACGCCGCAGCCGAGGTTGAGGGCCCGGCCCAAGCCGCGTGGGCCTTTGAATTCGCCGTGGCCGCCGTTGGTGGTGAGCCACTGCCGGATGTCATCGAGGCTGGGGCTGCGATAGGTAATCCGGTAAGACTGGTCCCCGAAGTAGCCGACTTGATCCGTGGCCGGCTGCATTTCCTTGGGCAACACGCCGTAGCCTTTGCCAAGATAATCCGTGAGGTCGTTGCTGAAGTGTTTGAAGTCGGCCGGTGCTTCGGCCGGTTCCCGCGCGGCGAACAGGCCGATGGTCGCAAAGGTGAGCGCCAGCATCGCCGCTGCCGCCGCCGGGTGCAAACGGCGCGTCCACCATGGAACGGGCCGGATGATTTTGCGACCGGCCAAGATGCTGGCTCGGAGGTCGGCCGGGACCGGGATGGAGTGTAGTTTCTGGCTTACAACCTTGTCGAAGGTGCTTTGCTCGGCGAACCAACGGCCTAGCTCGGGGTCCAGGCGGGCTTGTTCGAGGGCTTCGGCAAATTGCGGGTCACGCGCGTCCTGGCCGTCAGGGCGGTAGGCGCGCAGGATGAATTTGGCTTCTTCGTTGTTCATCGGGTCAAAGGGCTTGGCGGAGGTTCAGCGGCACGATCTTGCGGTCCTCCACGTTCATTTGATCGGCGATCAAGTTACGCAACTGCGCCTTGCCTCGGGCCAGCCGCGACATGACCGTGCCGATGGGCACGTCCAAAATGGTGGCGATTTCCAAATACGAGTGGTCTTCGAGGTAAAACAGCATCAGCGGAGCGCGGAAGGTCTCATCCACCTCCAGCAGAGCCTGCATCACGGTGTTCGTATCCAGTTCGCTGATGGTCATGGGGGTGACCGGCGGCAGTTCATGCTCTACCGATTCGATTTCGTGCTGGGGAAAGCGAGTGGCATGGCGACGCGAACCAAGGAATTCTCGGTGCAGTGTGGTAAACAGCCAGGCTTTCACCTTTGACCGGTCGCGCAGTTGCTGGCCCTTGGAAGCCCAGAGGAAAAACGTCTGCTGCGTGAGGTCGCAGGCCTCGGCTACGCGTCCAGTGAGGCTGAGCGCGAAGCGGTAGAGCGGCTGGTAATAGTCGCTCACCAGTTGGTCGAAATCCGTTTCTTCCACGCACGTTAGAGGCTTGGGGGGCAGAGCTTATTCCAGCGAAATGAGGATGGAAATTATTCGGGAATAGTTTCATCGTCCGTTCCTCTGACTTGGAGTCCGGCATGTTGTGCACCCTTGAATCAACCGAAGCGCCCGAGTCGCTGGCCGACGCCATCGCCGATTATGAGCGCCGCGCGTTGGAGCGGGAGTCCATCACGCTCGACGAGATCCGCGAGCTCGAACAGAAGACCCAGCCTTACCGCAAGGGACCGCATTACCAACTCGCGCAACGCGTGCGCAAGCTCGCCCACCGGCTCGGCCATGCGGACTTAAACCAGTGGGATCAGCTCAAGCAGACGGCTGTGCCTGTTTTCAACATGGCCGAGCGGAGCTATATCGGCCGTCTGACGAGCACGAAGGATGCGCCGGTCGAGCTCAAAGTCGTGTTCGATCATTTGTTCCTGACCACGAACCATCGCGTGGCTTTGGGTGCCTACGACCTCGTCAAGATCACGCATCGGTTCAACCGCGAAGGCCGGATCGATCTCATTGACGCCCGGCTCAAGCAGACCCGGCGCACGTATCAGGAGCCGCTCACGGCCGAGCCGGTGGAGGATGCGATCTTTCATCTGGTGCAAATGTTTGCCTTCAAGGACAAGTTGCCCAACCGGGAGTGGACCGAAAGCCGGTGCGAGTATTTCATCCGCCTGCGCCAGATCGCGGCCATTTTTTACGATCTCGGGCTCGCCCACGAGGAACAGCAATATCGGCACCTGATCCAGTCCGGCCACCGGCTGATGAAGGAACTGCATCGCGCGGTGCAGGCCGGGGCGTTGCAGGACGTGCGGGTGACGCGGCTGCCTTTTTATCCGATGCACCAACTTCGCGACGACGAAGCGGCGTGCTACATGATTGGCCGTGCCGCCGCGATCGAGCCGCGCGTGCTCTGGGATACCCAACGCAAGGGCGGGCATCTCGGCGATCTGAGCATTCGCTACGTAACTGCGTAGCGCGGTCTTTCGATGGGGAGGATGGCAATCGCAGGCGTGTTTGATTGTCGGGGTGGTGCAATTCTGCTCGAATCCTCCGACGCATGCGTTCGGGACTACTCATTGGTACTCTGGTCGGAATTATTTTCGCGGGGTGCAATTCGCTCCGGCCGTGTCCTAACTGTGCGGCGGTTCCCTTGTCCGGGTCGGCGGCGGTGAAAGAGCCAACGGACGCGGGTTCTGTTTACCCGGCGGAAACGCTTTGGACCACAGACTCGGGCACAGAGTTGAAGCTCACCCAACTCGCCGGCCAGCCGTGCGTCTTGTCCTTCTTCTTCGCCTCCTGTTCGTTGAAGTGCCCGATTACGGCGGAAAACATGCGGCGGGTGCAGGCCGAGCTACCGCTTGAGATGCGTGAGCGGGTGAAGTTCGTGCTAATCACGTTTGACCCGGAAGCGGACAGTGTGGCTGTGCTGCAACGCTATCGCTCGGCTCATCGGCTGGCGGGAACGAATTGGTTGCTGCTGCGCGGCAATAACGAAGCTGTTCGTCAACTGGCCGCCCGACTCGGCTACTCTTTTAACAAGACCAGCGGCGGCGGTTTCAACCACGACAGCGTGGTCACGGTGCTCGATGCCGCCGGTCGTCCGGTATTCCGGCACGCCGGACTGTATGGCGGGGTCAACGAATTGCAGTTAAGCGTGCGCCGTTTGTTTCGAGACAAACAATAACCGTTCATCTGCCAAGCTTGTTTGTTCGCCTGACTTCTCGGCTGTCGGCTTGACCTTGGAAATCACTCGGCCCGCTTGAAAAACTCAGTCTTCCTCGCTTCCACGGACGGCCCCCAGACTTTGATGTTCGTCACCATGCCGATGTCGTCGAACGAGCCGAAGCCAAGGTGGCCCTTCAGGAAGGTCTTGTCCTCGGCGTGCATGATGGGCTTGGAGAAATCATCGAAGAAAACCTTGTAGGTGCCGGCCTGCGTGTCGCGTTCGGCGCGGAGCTTGTGCCAGACGCGCTCGCCCCAGATGACACCCTTGGTGGTCTCCTTGGCGAAGTTTTTGCGCGGCGCGTGGTTGACGATGAAGACGTTGTGTGCGTTCGGGTCGGCGGCCACGGCGACATGGTTGTAGTAATACTCCATCGGCCCGACGAAGCCGAAGAAGAGGCACATGTCTTGGTGCGGGTAGGGTTTCTTGGTCGAAAGCACTTCCACTTCGAGGACGAAGTCGCCGAACACTTTGTCGGCGATGAGCGCGATGTTCAGCGGGGAGCGGTGCTCGGGTTTGTAAACGCTCTGTTTGTGGAGTTCGAGGGTGGGCTTGCCCTGCTCCTTCGCCAGCCGCCACGCGGCCGGATCGCTGAAGGTGAAGTCTTTGAGGGCCTCAGGCTTCGAAAAATCCTGCTCGTAAAGCAGCTTGTAGCCGGCGGGGACTTTCGGCGCATCGGCACCGCGAACGGAACCAGCGATCAACGAGGCGACAGCGCAAACTAGGAAACAGCGAGCATTCATGATGGGCCAGAGCGTTGCTTGTCGGGGAAGTCCGGTCAAACTGGAAGCAGTCAGGGCAGGTTGTTGTTATTCCACAACCGGATGATCGTGTTGTCGGTCGCGGACACGAGTTCGGAGCGCTTCTTGCCCTCCACATGGCCGTCGCAGAAAAGGATGTTGGCCCGTTTGCCGGAGTGCAATTCCCCGGGATACTGGCGCAACGCATACATGCCGATGAAGCCGCTCCAGTTGGGATCGCCGCCGAGAGTGACATCGTAGTTGCTGTCGCCCAGCGCGATCATGTCGGTGGGCTTGACGACCATGGCCTCGGAGGTCTGGCCATTGGCGGGATTGGTGCCCTCATACACGCCCAGGCCGGTGTTGGGATTCTGTCCGACGAACGCACCCCAGACGTTGTAACCGTAGCTGAGGAAGCTGCCGCCGCCTGAGCTCAAGCGGACCCCATCAAACTCGTAGCCGCCGTAAGCGGGCAGACCGCTGCCATAGGTGACTTTCCACTCAGCTTTGTCGTTGGCCTGTGGGCAGCGAAAAATCTTTGTGTTCAATCCGGCCCCGCAACCCTTCCGCATCTGCGCCGGCCAGAGCCAAGTGGTGCCGTTGGCCATGATTCCCTGCGGGTAGTAACCGCAATCGCTGAGGTAGAGCAGGATGCCCATGCCGATCTGCTTTTCGTTGTTCAGGCAGACGATGCCCTTGCCCTTCATCTTGGCCTTGGCCAGCGCCGGCAACAGCATGCCGGCGAGAATCGCGATGATCGCGATAACCACGAGCAGTTCGATCAGGGTAAAGCCATTCCGTGAAAGCCGGGCTTCGGAGGAGGCGTGGTGCATGGGCGACAAATGCGCTTGTGCCCAAGGCCCGTCAAGCAGTTTGTCCGCTGCTAGGGACTCGGCTCAATGTGGCTTGCAGCCGGGATGCGGTAGCGTTCGAGGATGCGCCCGGTCGCGGCTTCCATTTGCTCGGCATCCAAGACGATGCGGCGGAGGTTGTCGCCGCGCAGAAACTCGATGGTGTGAAAGCCGTTCTGCGGTTTCTGCAACGCCGCGGTCACATCCGCCACGCGGCTGATCTTCTGGCCGTTGATCGTATCGAGGATGAGGAACCGCGCGTCCTGATAGCCGATTACATACGGATCCGGCAGCACGCTGGTGAGGGCGACTAGGCCGGAGCGTTCGGCCGTGGGAACCTCGCCGGTGAAGTGAACCAGCCGGAACGGGGCGCGACGTTTCCAATCCTCACCGAACCCACGCAGCAGCGGGATGTTCAGCGGCTGCAGCACGAGGCCGCCAGCGATGAAGTATTCCGGGGCGCGATCGAAGGTCTGGTCGGGCAGCAGTTTGACAGCGTAGTCGAGTTTGGGGAGGCGGTAGTCGAGGGAGAGCGCCGCGCCATTGCGCCAGATTTTCATCTTCACAAGGTCGCCGGCAAACTTCCGGCGCGTGGCGAGGTTCTCCACGATCGTCTGCCCGAGCTCGGGGTCTTTGTAATAGCCCTGATTGTCCACGTCGAAACCATCCACGGAGAGAATCAGATCGCGGGGCTGGAGGTTCGGCTCAATCTTGGGCGAGTGGGGCACATCAATCACGAGCGCGCCACGCGGATCGCCGGGGAGTTTCAAAAATTTGAAAGTCGAAGGGTTTTCAACCGGCGTCCACGTGAACGGAAAGAAGCCGAGCCCGGGATATTTGCCAGCCTTCCGGGCGCTGAGGATGGGTTCGATGAGACTGGCGGGAAGGAACCGCGTGTTGTTGCCGCTCTGGCCGGTGGCCAGGCCGGCGACTTTTCCGCCTGCGATCAACGCCTCGGCCCAGCCGACGCCCTGCATGTCCGTGCTCGCCTCCAACTGAAGGTGCTGAATGAAGGAGAGCCGCGCGTCTTCGACGAGGAACTGGTTGAACTCGGCCTTGCGGGTTTCGAGGTTGCCGTTGCGCCAACGGACGATTTGCAGGCCCTCCTTGGGCGGCTTGCCCCGGGTGAAACTCGCCGGCTTCAAGCCCTGCCAGAGCGTGGGATCGGCGGCGGTGAGCACGGCGAGGTTTGCGTGGTAATCAATCCATGTGACCTCGGCGTTCCACCATTTGCCGCGACCACCTTTTTGCACGCGGATCAGCGTGCGGTCGGAGAGTTCCTCGGCGGTGGTGAGGATTTCCCGCGCGCCAATGACGAGACCATTCTTCTGCACGGTGCGGGCCTTGGGCGTCCACGGCTGGAAGACTTCGTAGGCCTTGCGCGTGACTTCGAGGTAGACGAGGGAGTTTTCCCATTCGCTCGCGGGAGCAGCGGTGGCCCTTGGGGCCAGCAGGACGACGAATGCGAGCAAAGCTCCAAAGCCCAAGCTCCAAGTTCCAAAGAACTTCCAAACGCCAAGCTCCAATGAGCGGGTGGTGCGGCAGGGGGCGGTCCAGGAATTGGAAGCGGACCGAGCGGCGATCGGGTAATACGATTTCATCTTGAAGCTTGGAAGTTGGGATTTCTTTGGAACTTGGAGCTTGGGCTTTGGAGCTTAAAGTCTCCGGTCCTTCGGAATGCCGTAGGTCTTGAGAATGTTGGCGTTTGCCTTGTCGGCCTCGGCGCGTTCGAGGCATTCGAAGGTGTTCTTGGGCATGAACTCCAGCACGTGCTGGCCGTTGGCGGGGTTCTCAAACGCGCGGATCAAGTCCTCCAGTTTCTCGATGCGGATGCCGTTGACTTTGTCCACCAAGGCCCGGCCTCGGATGCGAAAGTTCGCATTCACTTCGTCGGCGAGCACCATCGAGAGAACAATCGGCTCGGCCCGCGTCGTGCCGGGAGATTCGTGCCGACGGTAGAACAACTCATAGGTCAGCTCCGCCCCGGCCGTGTCCGACCAGCTCCGCCCGAAGGTCTTGAGGTAATCCAAACTCAGCGGCGTGAACACCAGCCCGGCGTAGATGAAGTAACGCGGCGGCACGTCGTATTGGTTGCCGAGCACCTTGTCCACGCTGCTGACCTCCACGGGCAATGCCACGGTCATTTCCTTCCCGTCACGCCACAGTTTCATCGGCACGGTCTGGCCATGCTGGGCTTCGTGGATCGCTACCGCCATCGCCATGCGGTTGCCCTGATAAATGATCGTGCCATCGCTGCCCACCGCGTGGCCGCCCAGTTCGAGGATCACGTCGTCGGGCTGAAGAACTTTCTCGGCGGGCGTGCCCGGCGTCACGGAGTCGATACGCACGCCCCGGTCGTCATCCGGCAATTTCAGCTTGCGGCGATACGCGGTGTTTTGCAGCGGCGCGGTGCGGATGCCGGCGCTGGGGAAGCCGTCGTATTTGCCGTCCTTGATGTCGGCGAGGAAGTGTTGAATCACGGTGGTGGGAATGAAGAACCCGGCATTTTCCAAACCCGGCATGCCTTGAAAGGCGACGCCGATGCACTTGTCCTCCTGCACCACCGGGCCGCCGGAGTTGCCGGGATTAATCGCCGCGTCCGTCTGCACGCCCAGCAGCGAGCGGTTCCCGATGTGCGCGTAAGGCTGCAACTCGATGCGCGACACCACGCCGCGCGTGTAAGAAATCTGCTCGCCCCCCGCCGGGTAACCATACGTCACCACCGTGGAGCGAACCTTCGGCAACGGACCGAAGTCCAGCGGCTCGATGCCCTCGTAGAACTGCGCATCCTCCACCTCCAGCAACGCGAGGTCGCAGTCATGCCCGACGAACACCACCCGCGCCACATAGGGTCGGGGGTCTTGATAGCGCTTCACCATGAGCTGCCGCGCCCAGCTCACGACGTGGGCGTTGGTCATGATGCGGCGGCCCTTGATGATGAAGCCGGTGCCGCTGCTGCGCCGGAGTTGGTCGAACTTCCACGGCTCATCCCAGTCCGCCGCCTGGCTGAACGTGAAGATTTGCACCACGGCCTTCTCTGGGTCCGAGGCGAACACCGTGCTGGCAACAAGGGCGAGAAGGCCAGTCAACAAACGAATCAGCTTCATGGGCACGCGCGAAAGTGGCGGCGCTTTCAGTGAGAATCAAGTCCTGAGACGGAATTAACGCGCGCCACCTCCTGCACCAGCAACCGCGCGCGGTAAACAATTCACTTCAAGCCCCGCAAGTTCCCCGGCAAACTTCTCGCCACGACACCATGAAACATCGCACTTGGAAAATCGCCGGCATCAACTTCGATCACTTTCACATAGGCGACCTGCTTCGCTACGCCCACGAGCATCCGCACGCCGAAGTCGTCGGTGTCAGCGATGAGCAACCGGAGCGCATGGCGGCCGTCGTGCAGAAGGGCCTTGTCCCCGCCGAACGCGCTTTCACCGACTACCGCCAGTGCCTGGAGCGGACCAAGCCCGATGTCGTCATCCTCTGCCCCGCTGCCTCGAAGCACGGCGAGTGGGTGAAGCGGGTCGCGCCTTACGGCCCGCACCTCATGGTGGAAAAACCCTTCGCCGGCACGTTGAAAGAAGCGGATGCGATGATCGCCGCGATGGGCCAGGACCAAACCTTGATGATCAACTGGCCGTTGCAATGGGTGCGCTCGCATCGCAAGGCCTTTGACCTCGTCGCCGCTGGCACGATCGGCGAAGTGACGAACGTCTGGCACTTTGGCGGCAACCGCGGCCCGCTCTTCCACGGCGCGGACAAGGAGCAGAAAACTCCCGCACAAGTCGCCCGCGAGAAGCCGAACTCTTGGTTTTACAAAAGGGCTCACGGCGGCGGCTCGCTGCTGGATTACCTTGGCTATGGCACGACGCTTTGCACTTGGTATCAGGGTGGCAAACGTCCGCTCGAAGTCACTGCCACGGTGGACGAACCCGCTGGTCTGGAGGTCGAGGAACACAGCATCGTTGTGGCCCGCTACGCGCACGGGTTGTCGAAGTTCGAGACCCGCTGGGGCACGTTCACCGATCCGTGGACCATTCAACCGCAGCCGCGCTGCGGCTTCGTCATCGCCGGCACGGACGGCACGATCAGCAACTACGATTACGATGATTACGTGACCGTCCAGACCCGCAAGCGCCCTCAACCGCACCAGCTCGCCGCGCCTGCCCCCAAGGCTCCGCACCAAAATCCCGTGCAATACCTCCTCCATTGCCTCGACACCGGCAAACCGCTTGAAGGCCCGGTGAGCCTGCCCATCAGCCGCATCGGCCAGGAGATCGTGGATGCCGCCGTCCGCAGCGCGAAGCTGAAGCGGGCCGTAAAACTGGCGGCCTGACCGCCGGGCTTGACGCTGCAATGGCCGTCCTCTACACCACACGCACAGTTACTCATCACATGAATCCGAACTCCTCTGTCATCGCCAACCGCCGCGATTTCCTCAAGTCCTCCGCTGTCGCCAGCGGGGCCATCGCCACCGCTGTCCATTTCCCCCACGTCGCCAACGCGGCTGCCGCCGGAGATAAAATCAAAATCGGCTGGGTTGGCTGCGGTGGACGCGGCACGGGCGCGGCGAACCAGGCGCTCAACGCTGATTCCAACGTCGTCATGTGGTCCATGGGCGACGTATTTCAGGACAAGATTGATTCCGGTCTTGAGTCGCTGAAGAAGGAGCAAGCCAAGAACCCTGAAAAGGTCAGCGTCTCGCCTGAGCGCCAGTTCACTGGCCTGGACGCTTACAAGAAAGTCATCGAGTCCGGCGTGGATGTGGTGTTGCTCACCACTTCGCCCGGCTTCCGCCCGATGCACATCAAGGCCGCGGTCGAGGCTGGCAAACATGTCTTTGCTGAAAAGCCCATGGCCGTGGACGGACCTGGCGTGCGCTCTGTGATGGAGAGCATCAAGCTGGCGAAGCAGAAGAATCTCGCGCTCGTGGACGGCTTCGTCTGGCGCTGGACCACGGCCAATCGCGACGTGTTTGCGAAGATTCACGACGGTGCCCTCGGCGACATCCAAGCCATCTACTCCAGCTACTACACCGGCGCGGTGGACCGTTACCCGAAGTGGAACCGCACGAACACCAAGACCGACCTCGAGTGGCAGATTCGCCGCTGGTATTACTTCACCTGGCTCTCCGGAGACCACATCGTCGAGCAGGCCGTTCACTCCATCGACAAGCTGCTCTGGGCCATGAAAGACCAGCCGCCCGAGAGTGTGATTTGCACCGGTGGCCGCCAAGTGCGCCCCGGCGAAGAGGGCGGCGAATACGGCAACATCTACGACCACTTTGCCGCCGAATACAAATGGGAGGGTGGTGTGAAAGGCTACCACTTCTGCCGCCAGTTCGACCGCTGCGCCGCCGAAGTGACGGAACGCATCTATGGCACCAAGGGTGTCTATGAAGGCGAGAGCGGCAGTAAGCGCCACGTCATCACCGGTGAGAACCGCTGGCGCTGGACCGGCGACAAAACACAGAACGGTTACCAGACCGAGCACGACGAGATGTATGCCAGCATCCGCGCCGGCAAACCGATCAACACCGGCGACCGTTTCATCAAGACCACCATGACCGCCATCATGGCCCGCATGGCCGCTTACACCGGGAAGGAAATCACCTGGGAAATGGCGCTGAACTCGAAGGAAGACCTTTTCCCGAAGAACATTACCTGGGACATGAAGCACCCCGTCGCGCCGGTCGCCAAGCCCGGCCAGACGCAGTTTAGCTGACCCGGCGGCAACTTCGGCAATCAACTCGGCGCGGCCAAGGTTCTCCTTGCCGCGCCGATTGCATTTACCCGGCGATTCTCCAGGTGTCGGTGAATAGCCTCTCCGATCTCGCCCTCTAAAATCACGTCGCCACTGAATCGCCGTGATGCCGCGCACCATTTTCTGTCGGGCTCTGAAACCAGCCACTTGGCTCGGCTGTGTTGCGTGGCTGGCATGCGTTGCGGTTAGTGCACCGGCTCCACTCCACGAGCGCATTGACTCGCTCATCGAGTCCGAGTTTGCGGGCCCGCTCACGCCGCCCGCCGGCGACGCGGACTTCCTCCGGCGCGCACACCTCGACCTCACCGGCTTGATTCCGACGGCGACCGAGGCGCGCGAGTTCTTCGCCGACTCCACGCCCGACAAGCGCATTCGCCTCGTGGACCGCCTGCTCGCCACGCCGCAACACGCGCGGCACCTGGCCAACTTCCTCGACCTCACGCTCATGGAGCGCCGGCCGCAGAAGCACGTGGACATCGCGGCGTGGCAGCAGTTCCTCTTCGCGGGCTGCCTCACGAACAAGCCCTGGCACCAGCTCGTCCGCGAAATCCTCTCCGCGGACGGCGCGGACGAGACGACGCGTCCCGCTGCACGCTTCCTGCTCGACCGCGAGGGCGAGCCCAGCGCGCTGGTCCGCGACACCGGTCGCGTGTTCTTCGGCATGGACCTTTCCTGCGCGCAGTGCCACGACCATCCGAACGTCCCCGATTACGTGCAGCGCGACTACCACGGCCTCTTCGCCTTCTTCAACCGCACTTACCTCTTCACCCGCGACCGCGACAAGAAGGCCTTCATCGCCGAGAAGGCCGAGGGCGACGTGACCTTCACCTCGGTGTTCACGAAGGAAGCCGGCGCGACGCGCCCGCGTCTGCCGGGTGGGAAGCAACTGGTAGAGCCGGCTTTCCCGCGCTTCGCGGAATACGTCGTTCCGCCGGACCCGAAGGACAAGAACCTGCGCCCCGTGCCGAAGTTCAACCGCCGCGCCGAGCTGGCGAAGGCAGTCACGGAATCAAACAACCGCGCCTTCAACCGCAACATCGCGAACCGCCTCTGGGGCATGATGCTGGGCCGCCCGCTCGTGACGCCGGTGGACGAACTGCATTCGCAAAACCCGGCCGCGTATCCTGCACTGCTGGACTTGCTCGCAACTGAGTTCGTCGCCAGTGGCTACGACATGCGCGCGTTCCTGCGCGAGCTGGCGCTGACCCGTGTGTATGGCCGCAGCTTCGAGCTGCCGGCCGGCATCAGCTCGCCGCGCGGCTTGGCGGCGACGTGGATTCCCGTCCTCGAAGCGCAGCAACGACAGCTCGCCAACGACCTTGCCGTCGGCGAGGCCGAGGTGAAGCAAGTCCAGTCGCGCCTCGCTGCGCAGAAGAAGGCGATGCAGCCCGTTGTGGACGAACTCGCGAAGACCAACGCCGTCATCGCCGAGGTCCGCAAAACTTGCGACCCCGCCATCCTCGCCCACCTCAACGCCGAGCGTGACCTGGCCACCAAACGCGACGCGCTCAAGTCCGTGCAAGATGCGCAGGCCAAGCTCGACGACGCGCTCACCAAGCTGCCCGGCGACAAGGAACTCACCGCCAGCGTGGACAAACTCAAGGCGCGTGTTACCGAGCTGAACAAGGAAATCGACGCCGCTGCGAAGGACGTTGCGACCAAAGACGCCGCCGCCAAGCCGATGCGTGAAAAGCTCGCGCCCGCCGAAGCGACTGTGGCGTCCGTCCGCGAGCGCTGGGCCGCCGAGGACGCCAAGTTGCTCGCGCTCGATGCGGAGTTGATTGCCGCCACGACGCGTTGGCAGGACGCGAAGACGCTCGCGAAGCACCTTGAGCGGCGGCTGGAGACCGCGCGCGCCATCGCCGAGTGCGATCGGCTCAAGCGCGACGTGGACCAGACCAAGGCGGCGCTGGCGAAGCGCCCGGTTGCGGCGGAGGCCGGCTCCGCTGCGGTCGCGCAGTTCGCCGCCCTCGAAACCAGGCTTGCGGCAGAGACGAAGGCGCTCGTCGAAGCCACGGACAAGCTCACAGCCATGCTGGAAAAATCCTTCGCGGTTGGCGCGCTCGCCGCACTCACGCCGGAGCAACTCGCGTGGAGCATGATGCGCGCGGCGGGCGTGGTCGGCGCGCACGAGTTGGCCGGCGCGGCGGAGTTCGGCAAAAAGTCTCCGCCCACCGACGCGAACAAGACTGACCCCACGCGGCTCGCCGAACGCGCAAAGGCTGCCGAGCAATACGCTTGGGACAAACTCAAGAGCGGTGCGGCAGGCTTTGCGCCGCTGTTCGGTGCGGGCGCGGGCGAGCCACAGGACGCCTTCTTCGCCTCCGCTGACCAGGCGCTCTTCCTCAACAACGGCAGCATGGTTCGCAGTTGGCTTGCGCCCAGCGCCGAGAACTTGACCGCCCGTCTCGGCAAGCTCGCGGACGCCCGCGCGCTGGCGGAGGAGCTTTACCTCAGCACGCTCACCCGATTGCCGACCGAGGCCGAAGTCGCTGCCGTGCAGAAGCAACTGGCCAGCCGCGACAAGGAGAAGCCCGCTGGCGTGCAGGAGCTTGCGTGGGGCCTGCTCACCTCGGCGGAGTTCCGCTTCAAGCACTGAATTTTTGTCTCGAGCGGGCGCAAAGAACTCAAATAAGCACCGAATGGAGCTGCGCTTCTGGCAGTCTGATTTCCCGACGCCCGCACAAACGCAGCACGCCCATGAAGCCTTGCCAATACGCCTGTAACTCGGCCGAGCACATCGTCGCTCGCCGGCAATTCCTCGGCAGCCTCGCGCTCGGCACCGGTGCCGTTGTTGGTGGCCTCGGCAGCTTCGCGCAGCCGTCCGTGTCCGCCGCGCTCGCCAAGGACCAGAAGCGGATGCTCGTCATCAACATGCACGGTGGCCTTTCGCAGCTTGAAAGTTGGGATCCCAAGCCCGGCACTGACACCGGTGGGCCGTTCCGTGCGATTCCCACTAGCGTCCCCGGTATCCACATCAGCGAACTTCTTCCGCACACCGCGAAGGTGATGCACCACCTCTCGCTCGTGCGGAGCATAAACACCAAGACCGATGACCACGGCAAGGGTGCTTACATGATGCTCACGGGGCGTCGGCAAATGCCGGGGCAGACTTACCCGGAGATCGGCGCGGTCGTCGCCAAATGCCTCGACACCACGGACCGCACGTTGCCCGGACACATCCGCATCACGGCGGGGGGCGGCGGTGGTCGCAGCGCGGACTCGGCTTACCTCGGACCGAAATACGCCAGCATCTCGCTCGACGGTGGCAAGCCCCCGCAAAATACCACCAAGCCCGACAGCCTCACCGACACTTCACTCGCGGAGCAGAACGCCTTCCGCCGCCTCGCCAACGACCATTTCCTTTCCCGCCGTCGCACCGCGATGACCGACGCCTACGTGCAGAGCTACGAGCAAGCGTTGGAGCTGATGAAGCAGCGCGAGGTCTTCGAGCTGGGCAAGGAGCCGGCGAAGGATCACGAGCGCTACGGCAAGCACGACTTCGGCCGTCACTGTCTCATGGCGCGGCGGCTGTTGGAGAACGGCATCTCCTTCGTGCAGGTCTCGCACTCGAACTACGACACACACAACGAGAACTTCAACTTCCACTTCGAGCAGGTGGGCGAGTTCGACAAGCCCTTCGCCACGCTCATCACGGACCTGCACGAGCGCGGGATGCTGGAGAACACGCTCGTGGTGGTGCTGTCCGAGTTTGGGCGCACACCGCGCATCAACCAGTATTACGGGCGCGACCACTGGGGCCGCGCGTGGAGCGTCTGCCTCGGCGGCGCGGGCCTTCAACGCGGCGCGGTCATCGGCGCGACCAACGCCAACGGCACCGAGGTGAAGGATCGCGAAGTGGATTGCGGCCATCTCTTCCACACCTACCTGCGCGCGCTGGGCCTAAGCTCGAAGGCGAGCTTCGACGTGGCCGGCCGCCAAGTGCTCATGGCCGATCCGGCGTGCGGGCCAATCAAGGAACTGCTCGCCTAATTCGTCGGCCTCTTTCCTTCGAGGCATATCTCTAGGTGGTTGAGATGAAACCCGACTTCAAAGCCGCCCATGTCGCCGCCGAGTTCGACCACGCGTCGCCGCTCATCACCTGCCGCTTTGACCCCACGGGCAAGTTCGTCTTCGCCACTGCCGAGGACCGCGCAATCATCCGGTGGGACTTGGCCGACTCGAAGAAGAAGACCGTGTTTAGCGCGCACGATGGCTGGGTGTGGGCACTGGCGTTCGCGAAGGACGGCCAGACCCTCGTCAGCGCGGGAGCGGACGACACGCTGATTTGGTGGCCCGCCACGGCGGAGAAGCCCGAACCGCAGCGCAAGGTCAGCGCGCACAAAGGCTGGATTCGCGCTCTCGCCGTGAGCCCGGACGGCAAACACCTCGCCAGCGGCGGCAACGACCGGCTCGTGAGACTCTGGAACCTCGCCGACGGGAAAATGGTTCAGGAATTCTCCGGCCACGAGCTGGATGTTTACAGCGTCGCGTTTCATCCCGACGGCAAGTTCCTCCTCTCTGGCGACCTGATGGGCAAAGTGCAGCAGTGGGACCTTGCCGCGGGCAAGTCCGTGCGCGTGCTCGATGCGAAGGCGCTGCATTCCTACAACGAAGGGCAGGGCGTCCACTTCGGTGGCGTGCGCGGCCTGGCCATCTCGCCGGATAAGAAACACCTTGCATGCGGTGGCCTGCACAAGGCCACCAACCCGCTCGGCAACGTTCACGAGCCCATCGTCCAGCGCTACGACTGGGAGACGCACAAGCTGCTCAAGACGCACCTCGCCGACGGCCTGACGAACTCCACCGTCTGGAACTGTCTCTTCCATCCTGACGGCACGCTCATCGCCGGATGCGGTGGCGGCAGCGGCGGTCACCTGCTTTTCTGGGGCGCGAACGACGAGAAGCCCGCGCCCGCCTTCAAGCTCCCCGACATGGCCCGCGAGATGGACCTGCACACCGATGGCATCCAGATTGCCACCGCCCACTACTCAAAAAAGCTCCGCCTCACGAAGCTTGCGCCCAAGGCACCCGAGCCGGCTAAGAAGGCGTGAGGTCAAATCTGGCGTTGAAGCGCCACGACCTGAAACGCATCCTCCACCTGTGGCCCTGATCCGAAGCTCACGTTGATCCAATGAAAGACACCGTTCGCATTCCGCGTCCGACGAAGCCCGCGACCCAAGACACCGCGCCACTCTCGCGCCCGGCCAAACCGGGCGGGAAAGACACCGTCCGCCTTGACCGCCCGGCTGAAGGCACCCAACTGGGAGCCTACTTGAAGCAGCAGAAGCCGCACATAGACCCGCCGGCTGCGAGTTGATGCACGCCCTCGTCGAAGACTTCCTCTTTTCCCTCCGCCATGAGCGCGGGCAGGCGGAACACACGCAGAAGACCTACGCGGGCTTGCTCGAAAAATTCCTCGGCTGGGCGGGACGGAACCAGCTAATCAATTGGCGGGACGTCCAGCTCACGCACCTCACTGCGTTTCTTGAGAACGAGCGCGACCGTCGGCTCACTGGCTCCTCCCACGCCTCCACGGGGAAACTGAGCGCGTCCAGCCTCTATCTCCAGATCGCGGCCTTCCGCGCGTTCTTCAAGTGGGCCGAGACTGAAAAGCACCTGCCCGCCAACCCGGCCGAAAATCTCTCGCTGCCGCGCCGGTGGAAGCGACTGCCCAAGGCCCTCAGCAAGGAAGACGTCGAGCGAATTCTCAAGCCCGTCGCCACCGCCGCGCCCGCCGACCTCTGCGACCAGGCCATCCTTGAACTCGCCTACGCCAGCGGCCTGCGCCTCGCCGAACTGCGCCACCTGCGTCTCGAACAGCTCCACCTCGAAGCGGGTTTCGTCACCGTCATCGGCAAGGGCAACAAGGAACGCGTCGTGCCCGTTGGCAAATTCGCCGTGGCTGCGTTGAACCGCTACCTCACGCTCGCGCGACCGCAGCTCGTTCGCCCCAAATCCCCCGCCGCCGTCTTTCTCACGCGACGTGGCACCGCTTTTGCACACGTCACCATGTGGTCGCGCATCACCCAGCGTGTGAAGCAGGCGGGCATTGATCGGCATGTCACACCGCACATGCTGCGGCACAGTTTCGCCACGCACCTGCTGGAGCACGGCGCGGATCTGCGCGTGATTCAGGAACTCCTTGGCCACTCCAGCATCAGCACCACGGAGATTTACACGCACGTCGCCGGCCAGCGCCTGCGCGAAGTCCACGAGCAATTTCATCCGCGCGCCAAATGATCCGCCTCGGGTAGTTGCGATCGGCTAACAAACACAATCACTGCAAGCTCATGCCTTCTATCACCATCGCTGGTCCCGCAGGTTCGCTCGAAGGGCGGTTTCATCGCGCGGCGCTGCCGGCCGCGCCCCTCGCACTCGTGCTGCACCCGAATCCGAAGTTCGGCGGCACGATGAACACGCTGGTGGTGTATTCGCTGTTCACGGCGTTTCAGGATGCAGGGTTCAGTGTGCTGCGGTTCAACTTTCGCGGAGTGGGGCGCAGCACCGGAGAGTTTACCGGCGGCGCGGGCGAACTTGCCGATGCGCAAGCGGCGTGGGCTTGGCTGCGTGCGGAGTGTCCGCAGGCGAATGCGAAGTGGGTCGCGGGCTTTTCGTTTGGCGCATGGATCGCGCTGCAACTGATGGCGAAGGAAGGCGGCTGCGATGGCTTCGTCGCGGTTGCTCCGCCGGCAAACAATTTGGATTTCGGTTTTGTGACCGAGTGGCGCACGTCGGGGCTCATCGTGCATGGCACCGCCGATTCGCTGGTGCCCGAGGCGGTGGTGAATCAGTTGGTGTCGCGTCCTTGTGCGGCGGGAGTGACGGTGGATTACGTGCCGGTGGTGGGCGCAAGTCACTTCTTCGACACGGGCCAGGAGGAGTTGGTGCGTGTGGTGCGGGAGCGCATTTCCAAGTAGATCAGTGACTCCAGCCTGGCCTTTGCATGCAAATCGAAATGTCGCTCAAGCGTGAGAATTGCATATGGAAGGACAGGCGGGACGCGCTGTCCTACTGTTGATTCGCGCGGCGGAAGATGCAGAAGAGTTCGTCGGCAATGCGTTTCGTGGAGTGCAGTTGAAGTGGGTAGGCGTCGGTCAGCCTCGCGAAGCCGACGCCGTCGGCGATGGTCGGCGCGGCGCGTCCACCGATGAGACGTGGGCAGAGAGTGAGATGCAATTCGTCGACGAGGCCGGCGCGGAAGAGCGCGTCGTTCAACTCGCCGCCGCCTTCGCAGAGCAGGCGCCGCACATTCCACTGGGTGCGCAGCCACTTCAGCGCAGCGGGGAAATCCACTTCGTCCGTGCCGAGAATTTTCACTTCGTCCGCAATGGCGCGGAGTCGTTTCAAGGACTTGGTCGTGGCGCGTTCGCTCGTGAGCACCAGGATGGGTGAGAAGCGGTGGCGGAAGAGTTCCGCGCGTGGGTCGAGCGAGCCGGAGCCAGAGACGATGACGCGCAGGCTGTATTCCGCGAGGCCGTGACGGAGTCGGAGTTTGCGGAAGCGTTCCGCGCCGGGGCCGAGCGTGTAGTTGTTCAAGTCCACTGTGCGCGCGCCGCTCATCACGGCGTCGGCCGTAGCGCGGAGTTCGTAAAGATGCTCGTGGTCGCGCGCGCTGCTGAAGGTGGCGACGGCGCGGTTGCCAGTGGCGATCTTGCCGTCGGCGGACATCGCCATATTCACGAAGACGAAGGGGCGCGGGGAAGTTGAGAGTTGAAAGTTGAGAGTTGAGGGTGGGCGGCGTGGGTGCATGGGCGGTCGAACTAGAAACCTGAAACGCAAAACGCGAAACGCTAAACTCAAACGATGAGCATTGCGTCGCCGTAGCTAAAGAAACGATAGCGCTCGCGCACGGCCTCCGCGTATGCGGCGAGGATGAGTTCGCGGCCGCGCAATTCGCCAGGCGCGGCGAAGGCGCTCACGAGCATGAGGAGTGTGGATTGCGGGAGATGAAAGTTGGTGAGCAGCGCATCCACGATGCGGAATTGATACGGCGGGTGAATGAAGATGCGCGTGCGGCTACAAAGAGTTGAGAGTTGTGAGTTGAGAGTTGTGAGCGCGGCGGCGCTTTCGAGGACGCGCACGGTGGTGGTGCCGACGGCGATGACGCGGCGGCCTTCGCGCTTCGCCGCGTTGATGGCGGTGGCGGTGGCGGCGGGGAGTTCAAAGCGTTCCTCGTGCATGACGTGGTCGGCGAGGTTTTCCGCTTTCACTGGAGCGAAGGTGCCGAGGCCGACGTGCAAGGTGACGAAGTGGATTTGCACGCCGCGTGCGCGGAGTGAATCAAGGAGTTGCGGGGTGAAGTGAAGGCCGGCGGTCGGTGCGGCGACGGAGCCAGGCGGCAGCGCATAGACGGTTTGGTAGCGTGTGTCGTCTTGCGTGTCAGCGGCGCGTTCGATGTAAGGCGGCAACGGGATTTCGCCGTGTGTTTCGAGTTCGTCGAGGAGGTTTGGTGTGCCGGTGAAACACACGCGGCAGTGGCCTTCGGAATTTTTTTCCTGCACAACGGCGCGCACAGGCGAGGCAGCGCCAGAGTTGGTCAGTAAATGGATTTCTGTTCCCGCCCGCACGCGTTTGCCGGGGCGGAGCAAGGTCCACCATTCGTTCGGCGCGATTTCTTCGACGAGCAGCAGTTCGACTTTGCCGCCGCTGGCGGGTTTGTGGCCGCGCAGTCGCGCGCGCAGGACGCGGGAGTTGTTGAAGACCAGCACATCGCCTGTGCGGAGGAATTTCGGCAGGTCGCGAAAATGCTGGTGTTCCGTCTGCGGCGCGGCGCGGTGAAAGACCATCAGGCGTGAGCCGTCTCGGGCAGCAGCCGGAGCTTGAGCGATCAGCTCAGGCGGTAACGAGAAATCGAATTCAGCGGCGCGCACGGGTGCAGTGGGGCTAAAGTGGGGGCAACCAGCCTAGTCGGAGTGGGTGCCTTGCTTTCGGTGAAGTGGAGCAATAAGGCCGTTGTGCTTGATAGTATTCGTTAAAGTTGCTCCGTTTTTTGCTTCAAAAAAACTGAGAACCCCCTTCCGAACCCCCACAGCCCACCCGCCAGTCAGTAAAAACCCAAGATGCAACCCATTGAAAATCAATCGGTTAAAAAAAAGTAAAAAAACTCGTGTGTTACCTGTTGACCGATGTGGGGCAAAAGGAATACAAAGTGGGGCGCTGTGGGTCACTGTGGGTTAGTCAGATAGCGGTGGCCCAAGGGCATGACAAATGTCTGCAACCACCGAAAACGTGCGCATCACCTTCCGAGGTGAATACGACTTCGGCATGGATGACAAACGGCGGGTCCAAATCCCCGCCAAATGGCGTCCGGCGGAGGGGGTGGCGTTTTTGGTTTTGGTTTGGCGGGCTTCCGACCAGAAACATCCTTGCTTGCTGGTTCTCCCTCCCCACACGGCACGGAAGCTGGACGAAAAGCTCGAAGCCATGCCGTTCGGTGACCCCAAAGCCGAGGCGCTCCGGCGCTTGCTCTGGGGTGACAGCGATGAAGTGACAGTGGATTCGGCTGGCCGCATTTGTCTGCCGGACAAGTTGGCCGGAAAGGCTGGCCTTGGCAAGAAGGTGATGCTGGTTGGGCTGGGCGACCGTTTCCAGATCTGGAACCAAGAACATTACGGCGAAACCCGCACGGTGGACGAAGTTGTCCGCGCGGACGCCATCAAGATGATTTAGCCATGGGCCTCCTCAAACTACTCAATACCGGCAAAGGCCTCGTGGGGCTGACCGACAAGCTGGTCACGAAGGTGGCGCTCGGCGAGGTAGTGCCGAACTTCAATCACCGGCCCGGGGCGGCCACCCGCGAGCTTCCGGTGAGACGGAGCCGGCGGCGCGATTCTTTTAGTAGTGAAGGCAAGCCGGCCGTCCCCATGGGGGGGCCAAAAATCCGCAGCACAATCACGCCCGATCCGAAGCTGCCCAAGAACCCCTTTGCAAAACCACCGATCAAACGCCGGGTGCCCAAGACCGACGCGGCGCTGGAATTGCAGGACCAGCCGGTCAGCGCCCCGGTGGTGCTGTCCCCAACCTTTGTGCCACCCTCGGCGGGGAAGAGTTGGGCGGCACGTCTTCGCTCCGTGCGCGACACGGTGAAACGGCCGATGTCGCGCAAGCTGAAGGTGCCAGCGCGTCTAGCCAAAGTTTTCGGTGAACAGGCAGCGGCGGTCCGGCGGCGGGTGCCGCGGGGTCCTATGGCGGCCCGGCAACTGGCAACGGCGTAACTGGCTCATGAACCGTGACAAGCTTCATCCACAATCCAGTGATGGTGGAGGAAGTGTTGACCGCGCTCGGCCCGAAGGCCGGCGGGACCTACGTCGACGGGACATTGGGTTCGGGTGGGCACGCGGCGGCGATACTGCGGGCCAGCGCACCGACTGGATGGCTCTTTGGTTGCGATCGCGATGGCGACGCCCTTGAGGCGGCACGTGCACGGCTGGCGGCGGTGTTCTCGGGCCGCTTCGAGCTGCGGCGCGGGAATTTTGCGGAACTGTCGAACTGGGTTCCGGCGGGCAGTTGCGACGGGGTGCTGCTGGATTTGGGCGTGAGTTCGCCGCAGCTGGATCGGGCGGAACGCGGGTTCAGCTTCCAGCAGGACGGCCCGCTGGACATGCGGATGGACGCGCGACAGGCACTGACGGCGGCGGAGCTGGTCAACTCCGCGAGTGCTGACGAGCTGGCGAAGATTTTCTGGGACTACGGTGACGAGTCGGATTCGCGGCGGATGGCGCGGGCGATTGAGCGCGACCGGCAGGTGCGGCGATTTGAGACGACGCGGCAGTTGGCGGAGCTGATGGAACGAATCTCTCCGCGACACGGGCGCAAGGCGCATCCGGCCACGCGCGTGTTCCAGGCGCTGCGGATCGCGGTGAACGACGAGATCGGTTCGTTGCGGCGCGGGTTGACGGGTGCCGTGCGATTGCTCAAGCCCGGCGGGCGGCTGGCCGTAATCACGTTTCACTCGCTCGAAGACCGCGTGGTGAAGGAATTCGGTCGCGAACAGGCGCGGGATTACGTGGTTCTTGGCGAAGTGGACGTTCCCGAACTCCGGCAGCCACGCGTGCCGGTGGTGCGGTTGGTGACGCGGAAGGCTATAGGTGCCGGTGACGCGGAAGTGGCGGCAAACCCACGGGCGCGCAGCGCGCAACTGCGGGTGATGGAAAAGATATAACAGCGGCGGTTATGGCGAAGAATCGAAAAGTCAGCACAAGTGGCAACGTCCGGCTGGGGCCGGCGGTGAAGGCCTTGTTCATCTGCCTGCTCATCGGCTCGCTCGGCGTGACCTTCGTCTGGCAGAAGCGTCAAATATATTCCCTCGGGGTCCAGACCGGCAAGCTGGAGAAGCGGCTCGCTGAACTGAAGCGGGACAATGAAATGCGCCGCCAGCAGATGGCCATTCTCCAGTCACTGCCCTATCTGGATTCGCGCGTGAAGGAGCTCAAACTTGGACTGGGCGTGCCTACACCCGATCAGATTCTCACCCTCGTTGAAGGGTCCGTAGCCCATGTCGCCCCCCGGCCTGTGACCCAGCCGGTCACGGGGACGTCGATTTTCCAGCCGGAAAAGACCTATCTGGCCTACGCCACCAAACCTTTGCCCGCCACTAATCGTAAACGTTGAAAATATACAATCTATGAACGCCACCCTCATCCGCCACGATGAAGACGAGTCCGATTTCGAAATGAGCTTCGCTGCCTGATGCGCGCCAAGGCGACCAACGAGGAAGCCACGCTCCAGCCGTTTCAAAACCGCCGGCTGGTGCTGATGGCATTCTTGTTGTTTGTTGCCTTCAGCGGCCTTGGCTACCGGCTCGTGGATTTGCAGGTGATCCAGCACGAAACGCTCAAGGCCAAAGCCCGGGCTCAGGTTCGCCACACTCGATTGCTGGAATCCCGCCGGGGTGACATTCGTGATGCGCGCGGCAATCTGCTGGCGACGAGTCGTCCCGTGAAGACCGTTTTTGCAGATCCCGTGCTCATCGGCGATCGGCAGGTTGAAATCGCCCGGGCACTCGCCCCTGTGCTCCAAGTGTCCGAAGCAGAGCTGCATCAACGCCTCCTTCCGCAAATCACCTTCCACACCAACTGCATCGCATCGCTCGATGGGGTGTTGCTCACGAACCGCAACATCATGGTTGTGGATGGCTACGTGCTGGCCCCGCGCGGCGTGCTGTTTACCAATCGCTTCACGGCCATTCACAAGGGAACTGTTATAACCAATTATGCTTTCGTTGCCACCAACTCTCCGCTGGTGCTCTCGAATAGTTATGTCATACTGACCAATCAGGTGGTGATATTGACCAACCGCCATGTTGTGCTGGCGCACAAGGTATCGTTGGAGCAATGGGCGCAGATCACTTCGGCCATGCAGGGCCTGAAGTTTGGAGTGGATGAAAAGAAGCTGCCCCGAAAAGAGCGCGCCTTCTATCGTGAGCTGCGAGCAAAAGCCATCAATTCAGACCCGGTGGACGAGCAAATTCGAGTTTATCCCAACCAGTCACTCGCCGCCCATGTGCTGGGCTTTATGGGGCCGGTCAGCGTGACGAACAAACTCACTGGTGAAGTTCACACCGAGGTTATAGGCCTAGATGGGCTGGAACGCACCCTCAATGGCAAGTTGATTGGCGTGCGGGGTTGGCGTGAGACTGAAGTGGGAGCCAAAGGTGGCGAGTTGGTAATGAACCGTCAGCAGGAAGTCGAAGCGCAGGATGGCTTGAATGCCGTGCTCACGCTTGATGCAGCGATGCAGCACATTCTCGAGACCGAGCTTGCTGAGATCATGGTGAAGTATAACCCGGTTAGCGCCTCGGGCATCGTGTTGCGTCCGCGCACGGGAGAAATCCTCGCCATGGGATCGCGTCCCACCTATGACCCCAATGCGCCCGGCAAGTCGCCGATTGCCTTCCTGAAAAATCGGCTCACGGTCGATAGCTATGAGCCAGGCTCTACCTTCAAGATCGTCTCCATCGGTGCTGCGCTGAACGAGGGGCTCACCACGCTCGGCGAGCCGATTGACTGCGAACGGGGATCCTGGGTTTATCACGGCAAGCCGCTGCATGATCATGAACGATATGGTGTGCTTTCGGTCGAGGAGGTGATGATGAAATCCTCCAACATCGGTTCCGCCAAGATCGGAATTCGGCTGGGGAATGATGGGCTATATAAATATCTCACCGCATTTGGATTTGGTGAGCGAACCGGCGTGATGCTTCCCGGCGAGTCGCATGGGATATTGATCCCTGTGAAGAAATGGGATGGCATCACTGGGTCGCGTGTCTCCATTGGACACTCAGCGGCTGCGACTCCGCTGCAGATGGCCATGGCCATGGCTGCGATTGCCAACGGTGGCAGGCTGATGCGGCCCTTGCTCGTTGACCGGATGGAGGATGCTGATGGAAACGTGGTCATCAAGAATCATCCCCTGGCGGTTCGGCAGGTGTTTAAGCCCGAGACCGCCCGGCAGGTGGTGGAGACGCTCAAGCGCGTTGTTTCCACTGACGGCACGGCCGAGAAGGCTCGGCTCGGTTATTATACCGCCGCCGGAAAGACCGGAACCGCGCAGAAACTGGAGCATGGGCAATATAGTCATACAAAATACTTCTCGTCCTTCATTGGATTTTTCCCGGCCGACAAGCCGGAGCTTCTAATATACGTGTGTGTCGATGAGCCGGATCGCGCGAAGGGATTTTATGGCGGCCAGGTTGCCGCGCCGGCTTTCAAGAACATCGCCTTGCGCTCGGCGAATTACTTGAACATTCGGCCGGAGACCGCCGTGGGCGAACCGGTGACCGGGCTTGCGCAAGCGCCACTGGCCGCCAACCGCACCAACTGATTGTGACGACTGACCAACTACTCACAGGGCCGTCTACGGAAGGCCGGGCGGCGCGATCTGCCAAGCCGGCGCTTCGGCGCGCGCCCTCTCGCTCACTCATTCTGGCGCAGAGCTGGGTGCCGTTTTCTGTCACTCCGCGTGGCTCGGCCAGCCTGCGTGCGAGCGCACTTCAGGTTGCCGAAGCTTTCACTCTGTTATCGAGTGAACACGCCAGCCGGCGGGGCGCAGTGCAACCACCCAACACCTGACCCCATGCTTCTGAAACAACTGCTTGAAGGCTTGCCAATGGTCCATTCCGAGGGACCGCTGGAGCGGAGCGTGGTGGGCGTGACGGCTGACTCTCGCCGCCTTTCGCCGGGGATGGTGTTTGTGGCTGTGCCCGGTGAGAGCCACGACGGACACGATTTCATCAGCACCGCGATTGATCGTGGCGCAGCGGCGGTGATTTGCGAGCGCAACGGCTTTTCCTCCGGTCGCGCAACGAAGGTAAAAGTCACCGATGCCCGCGTCGCACTTGCGGCGGCCGCTGCCAATTTTCACGGCCACCCCAGTCGCAAGCTCAAGGTCATCGGCGTCACCGGCACCAACGGCAAGACCACGGTGAGCTTCATGATCAAACACATCCTCGAAGCGGCGGGCGTCCGCGCGGGGTTGCTCGGAACGATCCGTTACGAGATTGGCGACCGTGTGTTGCCGGCGCAACGCACCACCCCGGAGTCGTCCGACATCCAGCAGTTCATGGCGCAGATGGTGCGGGCCGGCTGCGATGCATGCGTGATGGAAGTCAGCTCTCACGCGCTGGCGCAGAAGCGCGTTCACGGCGTTGATTTTGACCTCGGCATCTTTACGAACCTCACGCAGGACCATCTGGATTTCCACGGTGACATGGAGAATTACTACGAGGCGAAGAAACAGCTCTTCACTTCGATTCAGCAGGGCACCAAGCCGGGCGCGGCGGTGCTGAATATCGACGATTCGTTTGGCTCGCGACTAGCGCAGGAAACTAGCGCCGAGGTGCAATTTACCTACGGCTTCGATGAGTCGGCGAAGTTGCGAGCCACGGAATTCCAGCTCGGGCACGGCGCGACCACGTTCACCGCCGAGACGGCCGCCGGGAGCTTTGTGGTCACGATGCCGCTCATTGGCCGGCACAACATATACAACGCCCTGGCCGCCATTGGCGCGGGCCTCGCGTTGCGCGTGCCCATCGCGAAAATTCAAGCGGCGCTTCGCACGATGCCTTCGGTTCCCGGCCGGCTGGAGCGCGTCGCCGCCGGCCAGCCGTTCAGCGTGTTCGTGGATTACGCGCACACCGAGGACGCGCTGCAACACGTCCTGCGCACGGTGCGCGAGATCACGCCGGGCCGGGTGTTGCTGGCCTTTGGCTGCGGAGGGGCGCGGGACACGGACAAGCGGGCAAAGATGGGCAAGGCTGCCGCGTTGCTCGCCGACCACACGGTCATCACGAGCGACAATCCGCGCCGCGAATCGGCTGCGGCCATCGCCGCGCAGATTGAGTTCGGCTTCCGCTCCGTTCGCACTGACCAGTTCAGTGTGGAACTGGACCGTGCCCGGGCCATCCGCCAGTTGTTGCGCCTGGCGCGGGCGGGCGACACCGTGCTGATCGCCGGGAAGGGCCACGAAGCCTATCAGGAATTTGAAGACACCGTCGTCCCGTTTGACGACCGGGTGCATGCGCAGGAAGCACTTGAGGAGCTCGGTTGGATTGAACCCTCACTGGCGAAAGCCGCTTAAACATGGCTCGCACCGCAACGGAAGAAATTGCCTGGAAGCCACGCCGGCTTCATCGAGAAGACTTGAAGGCCCGCGTGGCGCATCTGCAAAAAAACCTCCCACCCGTAGTGCGCGAGGTATTCGCCGGCGACGAGAGCCGGGTGGAGGCCGTGGCTCCGGAACCGGTCAGGCCGCAAAAAAAATCCAAATTTGCCGTGTTGCTGTGGGAGCCGCGGACAGAAAGGGGAAACCGCTAGCGCAACGCACTTCGTGTTTTCGG
>RFVF01000059.1 GCA_009922615.1 Pseudomonadota bacterium | reverse complement strand
CCAAGCCCGAGCGCAAAGGCAAGCCCGCCAAGGCCTGAGCCCCGTTCACCATTCTCCCGCAAAGGCAGGCCCTGCGCCTGCCTTTTGCTTTTCACCCGTTGGTGGAAGGTGAATCATCTGCCCGACCGACATGAGCACCCAGAACATCTACGCCGCCGTCCTCCGGCTGGCCGAGCAGCGTGCCGCCAGCCGCCCCTTCCGCAAACATCTGGATGTCGGGGCCGGCACCGGCGATCTGATCCGGCTCATGCGCGAGCGGTTCAAGACCGATTCCGCCGCGTGTGATTACACGGACCAGCTGATGAAGGTGCCCGGCCAGCGTGTGGAAATCGCGAACCTGAACTCCCAGCCGCTGCCGTATGCCGCCGGTTCCTTTGACCTGCTCACCGCCACCGAAGTCATCGAGCACCTGGAACACTTCCGCGAAACGATCCGCGAATTCCATCGCGTCCTCGAGCCCGGCGGGCTGTGCGTGGTGACGACGCCCAACATCCTCAACCTCAACTCCCGCCTGCGCTTCCTGTGGTTTGGCTACTGGAACCTCTTCGGCCCGCTGCCCGTGAAGCACAGCGCGCTCTACTCGACCGGTGGCCACATCAACCCCGTGTCCTACTTTTACATCGCACACGCCTTGATGGACGCGGGTTTCGAGGACATCGCCTGGACCGTGGACAAGCCGCAGCGGTCATCCATGCCGAAGCTGGTTCTGCTCTACCCGTTCATCCGCCTGTTCGGCGCGCTGGCCTATCGCAAGGAAGTGAACAAATACCGCACCGTGGACGCGCAAAACGCGCCGTTCGTGCAGGCGATGAACGATCCTAAAATGCTCCTCGGCCGCACGATCGTCGTCTCCGCTGTGAAGCCCGACGGGAAATAGTTTCCTTACCCGACCACGCGCAGCGCGCGCGGCCGCACGCCGAATTCAACTGGCAGCGCACCGCACAAGTCGCCTTCCACTTCGAACAGCACCTTCGTTTCGCTGGAGATTTTCGCCCTCGACACACGCAGCATTTTCACCTCGCGCGGCACGAGCGGACGGCCCGTGACGAAACCTGCCGCGTAACGGGCAACCAAGGACAAGCTTACTTTCGGAAACACGCACACGTCGAGCAGGCCGTCGTCGAGCTTCGCCCCGGGAAACACCGGCAGGCTGCCGCCGTAGAAACGACCGTTGCCGACCAGCACCAGTTCGCCGGTTACGCACTGTCCATTGGCCTCCACGGTGAGGCGCGGTTGCGGTGCGCGCAGCGCCTTGAAGCCCGCCACCACATAGGCAAATTGCGCAATGCGCTTCTTCAACTCCCAGTCCACGAGACTGATGGCCAGCGCATCCAGGCCGGCTCCGGCCATCTGCGCGAAGTAGCGGCGCTGGCGTGAGCCGTCTGGCGCGGTGAACTCGGCGAAGGCCGCATCAATCGTGCGCTCGCGGCCGTGGAGAATCGTCTGCCATGCCGCCCGCAAGCCCAGCGGTAGGCCCAGCTCGCGCGCGAACACATTCACCGTCCCCAGCGGCAACACGCCGAGCCGTGCGCGGGCAAATCCATCCGGTGTGTCGGCGATGCCATTGAGCACTTCGTTCAATGTGCCGTCGCCGCCGGCCGCGACAATCGTGTCGAAGCCTTCACCTACCGCTTCGGCGGCGAGGCGCCGCCCGTCACCGGAAGCCTGCGTGGGTTTCAGCGCGAGACCGGGAGCAAAGTCATCGAGATGCGCGCGGAAGTTACGGGCCTTGTTGCCGCGCGCCGTCGGGTTGAAGATGACGCAGGCACGCACCGGAAAGGACGGCTACAGCTCCAGCGTCGCGAGGCTTTTCGCGCCGCGCCGGCCTTTGCTGACGCTGCGTTGTTTCTCCTCCGTTGCGCGCGTTTGCTGCCGGCCGCAGAAGCGGTCGAAGGCCCCGCCGAAGAGGTCTTGCACATCCCGCTGGATCTCGGCGGGCGTCGGCTCCCAGCCGGTGGCGGCAAGGTCCAAGTATTTCTCCGCGAGCACGCGCGCGATGATGCGGCGCGAGTGGTCCCACTTGTAGAGGATTTGATCCAGCACGCGTGCATCCGAGTGCTGCGGCGTGACGGAAAGCCCGATGAGTTCGAGGCGCATCCGGGTCATCTCCTCGATGAGCGACGGGATGTTGGTGAACCACCAGCAGCCGAAGAGATGCAGGTTGCGGAACTTCCGGGCGGTGACGCAGAGCGAATACTGGTTCTCACGCGCCAGGGCCGTGATGAGAAACTTGTTGTCCGGGTGCGCGGCGATGAGGCTCTCGTAGGTGCCGACATCGCATAACCCCACGCCGTCGCCGGCGAGCTTCAACTGTGGGTTCACGGCGCGTTTCACGCCGGGCATCATTGCGAAGGGCAGACCGAACTCGCGGCAATGCGGCAGCACCGCCGTCTCCATCAGTCTCGCGCAGACGTTGTCGCCGGGATAGGTGAAGTCCGGCGGCAGCGACACCATGAGATATTGCGCGTTGATGCGGCGCGTCCAGTCGGCCAGGAAGCGGCGGACCTCGCTGACGGTTTTCTCGGAGAGGTTTGGCGTCACATCGTAGCCCCAGTCACGCAGGCGCGGGGCGGCGGTGCCTTCCCAGGATAGCAGCAGCGGGTCGATGCGCAGCGCGGCGGTGAATCGCTCATCGCGCTGGAAGCCCCGCTCCCACACGACGCGCTCGGTATCGTCGAACGGCGAGTTCGTCATGCAGATGCGGCTCACGCGCGCCACGTCCATGCAGTGCGTGGTGTAGTCGGTGGCCTTCCATTTGCCGAACCACTTGCGGAGCGCCGGGAGGTCGCGCTTCTTCACGTCGAGCCCGAGGCGGTTCAACGTGGTAAGCACACCGCGGCAGCTTTCTGAGATGGGGGAATGCTCGATGAAAAGCGCGTTCCAAATCACGTCTGCCTGCTCGCGCTTGGACATCGCCCAGAACTTGTCGTAAGGCAGGTCGAACTGCCGGAACGCCTCCGCGACGAGGTAATGGTAGGTGAGCAAGTCGTCGATGCCCCACAGCAACAGCTCGCCGAACGCGGGGTCATAGAGGTGTGTGTGGATGTCATAGACCGGCGTGGTCAACACGGTCTGCTCGACGAGCGCGGCGAGGGCATCGCGGCGTTTCTGTGAAACGGGCAAGGTCATCGGGGCGGGAGCATAGCAGAAGGAGCCGGCATGAGGCCAAGAAAGTTCCGGCTGAACGGCGGTTTACTTTCGCAAATCTACGCTCACCAGCTCCTTGTCGTTCCGTGCGATGATGTGCCCGTTGGCGAAGGCGGGATGCGACCAGACCACCTCGCGGCCTTGGTAGGAGAGTGTCGGCGCGAGCAGCTTCGTGCGGCTGAGTTCCTTCACGCCCGCCGGACTGAGCGTGACGATGGCAAGGTCGCCGTTTTCCAGACAGAGAAAGAAGCGCTCGCCATTCTTCACGATGAAGGCATTGGCGCACTCCAGCTCTTTGCCTGCCGTGACGATGGCCCGGTCTTCCCAGACGCGTTTGCCGGTGGCGGCTTCGAGGCAGCGGAACTGGCCGTGGTTGCACACGCCGTAGATGTGGCCGGCTTCGAGGAACGGCGTGGTCATCAGCGCGTTCAGGTGCGTCGTGTCCTTCTCGCTGATCTTCTTCGTGGCCCAGAGCACCTCCGCGCCAGCCCGCTGCGCGTCGAGTTTCACCATCAGTGATCCGTTGTAGAACGACGTGACGAAGAGCAGGTCGCCGAGTTGGCGCGGCGTGGCGATGGAGACGGCCTGACGGATTTTAGACGGAACGCTCCACAGCGGCTGGCCAGTCTCGGGGTCGAGCGCGTTGACCGCGTCCGCCGTCCAGATGACGAGCTGCCGCCGCCCCGCCGCCTCGATGATTGTCGGTGCCGCGTAGCCCGGGTCCTTCGCGGAGAGCGAGCGCCACAGCTCCTTGCCCGTGTCCTTGTGAAACGCGACGGCCGCCGTGCCGTTGCCCCCGACGAGGCAGATGAGCTTGTCGCCATCCAGCAACGGGTGGGCGGCGAAGCCCCACAGCGGCGTCTTCACGCCAAAGTCCTTCTTGAACGCGCGCGACCAGATGACCTTGCCGTTCACCGCATCGAGACAAAGCAGATGCCCTTCGGTTCCCAGCGTGAAGACCTTGCCACCGCTCACCACCGGCGTCGCGCGCGGACCGGTGTTGTAGCTCACGCCGTAGGCCGCGTCATACTCGTGCTGCCAAACCGTTTTGCCTGTTGCTTCCTCGAGACACAGCACGCGCTCTGTCCCTGCCACGACGCTGAGGTCAAACGGGTCTTCCTCGTTCACTTTCGCGCCCTTCGCCACCTTGCGGTCGGTGACGAACACCCGTCCGCCAGCGACCACCGGCCCGGAGAAGCCGGGATTCACCGGCACGCGCCAGCGCACCTTGGGTCCGCCCTCGGGAAATTTCTCCACGAGGCCCGTCTCTCGCCAGACGGCGTCGCGCTGCGGGCCAAGCCACTGCGGCCAGTCGTCGGCGTGGAGCGAAGTCACGGCGAGCAACACAGGGAGGGCAAACAGGGCTTTCATGCGCGGCAGTTTGCCGGAGCCAGCATCGCCTTTCAATCGCGGGCACAAATCCGACGACACCGACAGTTGACGAACCCACCGCCCTTCTCTTAAATCGCAGCACCGGAACGACCCATTTCAAAGCACAACCCACATCGCACCATGCCTCCCAAAGCCGAATCCAAAGCTCTCGATACCAAAGCCGACACCAAGGCCGCCGACGCCGCCAAAACCGCCGCCGTCGCCAAGCAGCGCAACCTCGACGACGCCATTTCCTCCATCACCAAAAGCTACGGCGAAGGCGCCATCATGCGGCTCGGCGTGGCCACGGCGCTGCGTTCGATTGAGGTGATTCCCACCACGGCCCTCGCGCTGGATCTCGCGCTCGGCGTGGGTGGCGTGCCGCGCGGCCGGGTGATTGAAATCTTCGGTCCGGAAAGTTCCGGCAAGACCACGCTCATGCTCCACATCATCGCCAACGCGCAGAAGGCCGGCGGCCTCGCGGCGTTCATTGATGCCGAGCACGCGCTCGATCCCGCTTACGCGAAGAAGTTGGGTGTGAATCTCGACGACCTGCTCGTCTCCCAGCCAGACTCCGGCGAAGAGGCGTTGACGATTTGCGAAACGCTCGCCCGATCGAACGCGCTGGATGTCATCGTCATTGACTCCGTCGCCGCGCTCGTGCCGAAGGCGGAACTCGAAGGCGAGATGGGCATGGCCACCATGGGCATGCAGGCTCGCCTCATGAGCCAGGCGCTGCGCAAGCTCACCGCCATCCTCAACAAGGGCAAGACCACCTGCATCTTCACCAACCAGCTTCGTGAGAAGGTCGGCGTCATGTTCGGCAATCCGGAGACCACGCCAGGCGGCAAAGCGCTGAAGTTCTACGCCAGCGTGCGCATGGACATCCGCCGCAAGGACACGCTCAAGGACGCCGCCGGCAACGCCACCGGCAACCACGTCCGCGTGAAGGTCGTGAAGAACAAGGTCGCGCCGCCCTTTGCCGAGGCCGAGTTCGACATCATCTACAACCACGGCATCGACAAGGAAGGCAGCATCCTCGACTTGGGCATTGAGAACGGCGTCGTGGAGAAGAAAGGCGCATGGCTGCAATTCGCCGGCGACCTCATCGGCCAGGGCAAGGAAGCCGCCAAGAAGGCCCTCGCCGAGAAGCCCGACCTCGCAAAGAAGATCGTGGAAGCCATCATGGCCAAGCGCGCAGCGGCGGTGCCGACAGCGTAGTCCCGTCTGGCGGGGCGCACGCGTTGCAGGTGACTAATTGAGTTGTGGCGCCACCTTCACCAATGCAACCCAAGCCACCCACGCGCGGCGCACTCACGCTGCCGCGCACGCAGTTTCTCCCGGACCATTCGCTGACGGCCATCGCCTGGAACGACAGCCCGGACATCGGTTTTCGCGCGAGACTGAACCCGTATCGCGGCTGCGAGCGCAGGATGCTTTGCGCGGCACTTTGCTTGCAGGGGGCCAGCCAAGCTCTACCCTGTGGCTCATGAAAGATCCCCGCACAAAGATCCAGAAGATCTTGTTGGGCTGCCTGCTGGTGTTCTGCCTCATGGGAGCTGGCTTAATCTTTTTCTTCCGAGAATCGCATTTGTTACTGACGCTAGGGAAACCATCCAGCGGGTTCGGGCGAGTGTGGTATTCAATCACCGGATCACCGGTGACTCCCGATATTCGGAGCTGGTTGCACAACAACACGACGAGCGTGGAATTCAGTCCGGACGGGAACCAGCTCGTGACCGCGCATCCATCCACCAGTTGGGAGACAGATATCAAGATCTGGGATGCTTCAACCGGGCGCGAGTTGCTACAGATTCCGCCGCAGCGTGCGAGCGGTAGCATTTCGTTTAGCTCAGACGGCCGTCACTTGATTTCGGAGGCACTGAACGGTCAACTCAACTTTCTGCACGCTCGGAGTGGATCGCTTGCGTTTACCTTGGCTGATTCTCTCCCGCCTGATTTGGTCAGCCCTAATGTCACTAGTCGCGGCAGCATTGCCGTCAGCCAGAATGCGAGGCTGGTCGCAGTCCCGCGCGGATTGTGGAATACGCCTAAGCCGTTCATCGAGGTTTGGGACATCGCCAGTCGCAAGAAGGTGCTTACGTTGGAGAATGTCTTTTACGCTCCCTGGAACTTAGACCACCGCCTTCGATCAGCGATTTTCAGCCCCGACTCAAAGCAGATCCTGGTGGTTGACAAGCAAACCTATGACCTGAGGCTGTGCGACGTTGAGACAGGGGAGACAGTGCGGACGCTGAAGGGATTTGCTGTGGGCCCCATCTGTATTGATTACAGCCGAAACGGGAAACGAATCATAGCCAGCTACGGGGGCCGTGATGCAAAACTTTGGAATGCTCAAAGCGGTGAGGAAATTCCTATCAAGCTGAATGGGGATTCGGGCTTGGAGTGGGAACATGTGGCATTGAGTCCGGATGGGAATCGCCTCGCCAAATCATGCGGCAATGCGGTCAAAGTCTGGGATCTTGCCAGTGGCAATCTGCTGCTGGCGCTGAAAGGATTTCCAGGGCTTGGGACGCGTCCGTTGGTGTTCAGCCCAGATGGAAATAAGTTACTCGGCGGGGCTTGGCTCGGTCCCACCGTTAAGGTCTGGGATGTAACTCCGCCGTCACCCCGCCGGTAACTTTGGGATTCATTCCCCGCATTGAAGTTGGGGCGACGCCTTAACGCCCGCGTGTCAGAGGGAAGCCCCTGATTCCGCTCGCCACAGGTTCGTGGGGTCACGAGGCTGTCTTGCATGAACGCGGGGCAGCAACCGGTTTCTCCAACCCCTACGCGCGGCGCACTCACGCAGCCGACGAACCGCTTCGTCGGCACTTCGCGGGAGCGCGACGAGGAGTTCGATGACTCCGAGGAGCCGCTGCCGCGCACGCAGTTCCTCCCGGACCATTCGCTGACGGCCCTCGCGTGGAACGACAGCCCGGACATCGGTTTCCGCGCGAGCCTTAATCCCTATCGCGGCTGCGAGCACGGCTGCATCTACTGTTACGCGCGGCCCACGCACGAGTATCTCGGCTTCTCCAGCGGCCTCGACTTCGAGACGCGCATCATGGTCAAGGAGCGCGCGCCAGAGCTGCTGCGCGCAGAGCTGGCGTCGTCGAAGTGGCAGCCGCAAACCATCGCGATGAGCGGCGTGACGGACTGCTACCAGCCGGTCGAGCGTATGCTCGAACTCACGCGCCGCTGTCTCGCCGTGCTGGCCGAGTTCCGCAACCCCGTCGGCATCGTGACCAAGAACCGGCTCGTGACTCGGGACATTGACCTGTTGCAGGAACTTGCGCGGCATAACGCCGTCGTGGCCTTCATCTCGCTCACCACGCTCGATACCGAGCTCCGCCGCGTGATGGAGCCACGCACGTCGCCGCCTGCCGCGCGGCTGGCGACGATTTCCGACCTCGCACGCGCCGGCATCCCGGTCGGCGTGCTGACCGCACCGATGATTCCCGGCCTGAACGACCACGAGCTGCCGAACCTGCTCGGCGCGGCCGCGGACGCGGGCGCGCAGTTCGCTGGCTACGTCACGCTGCGGCTGCCGTGGCAGAACAAGGACTTGTTCGAGCAATGGCTTACGGAGCATTTTCCGCAGCGCAAGGACAAGGTGCTCGCGGGCATTCGCGCCGTGCGCGACGGCGACTTGAACAGCACCGAGTTCGGGACGCGAATGCGCGGTAGTGGCCCACGCGCGGACCAGATTGAGAAACTCTTTGCAGTCGGCTGCCGCAAGGCCGGGCTGAACCGCGAGCCGCTAAACCTGTCCACTGCGGCGTTCCGTCGGCCCGGTGGGGTGCAGTTGGAATTGCTGTGAGGTGTCGCTCGAAAACAAAAGCCGCAGGAAGAATCCTGCGGCTTGCGCGCGAATGACTTTTCCTGCGCTGCTTACTTCTTGCCGAAGAAGCGCTTCAGGTTCGCGAGGCCCTTCACGGCGATGTCGTCGCGCTTGGGCTCGATCTTGCGCCAGATGGCGGCGGCGCGGGCGATGACCTTCACGTCGGTGGTGAAGCTCTCGATGACCACGTCGCCCTGGTAGTTGATTTTCTTGAGCGCCGCGACGATGGGCTTCCAGTCGATGTGGTCGCCGCCGGGGGTGCCGCGGTCGCTGCCGCAGGCGTGGAAGTGGCCGAGGTGCTTGCCGGCCTTGAGGATGGCGGCGGCCTGGTTCTTTTCCTCGATGTTCATGTGGAACGTGTCGAGGTGCAGCACGACGTTCTTCGCGCCAACAGCTTTGATGAGAGCCAGGCCCTTGTTGCAGGTGTTGAGAAAGTCGGTCTCGAAGCGATTCAGCGGCTCGATGCAGAGCGTGATGCCCTTCTTGGCGGCATACGCGGCGAGCACCTTCAGGTTCTTCACCACGAGGGCGAACTCGATCTTCTGCTGCGCGGGCTCGACGGCGTCGGCCTTGCCCACCACGGAGTAGATGGGACCGATGATGCGGGGGCAGCCCATGATGGCGGCCTGGTCCACGAGGGCCTTGCAGTAGGCCATGCCGGTAGCTTGCTCCTCGGGTGTGCCACGGAAGTCGCGGCCCGGGCCCATGCAGGCGCAGATCGAGCCGATGGCGAGGTCGGCCTTGTCGGCGGCGGCCTTCACCTTGGCGGGGTCAATGTGCTCCGGCGCCTCGACGGGGATTTCCACGGTGTCAAAGCCCCATTTCTTGAACTTGGGGAACAGCTTCACGCTTTCGGTGGTGAACGGGGAGGTGTAGAGGAAGGAATTAATGCCGAATCTCATATTGTGATCAGTTGAATTTCGAGGCGAGGCTAGTCAACGGAGTGGTTGTGTCAAAGTTTTCCTTCGCCAGTCGCCGCGTCGCAGGGCAAGTTCGCTGAAACATCGCGGTTCGCGCCGCCGTCAGATTTTGCGCCCGACATGAAGTTCGTTTTCCTCAAACCAGTTTGCCGGCTGTCGCTCGTCCTTGTGACCGTAGCGCGCTTTGCCATGCCTGCCGCTCGCGCAGCGGACGCGCCCGGTGGCGTCGAGTTCTTCGAGAAGAAGATTCGTCCACTGCTGGCCGAGTATTGCTACGAGTGCCATTCGGTCGGCAAGAAGCTCAAGGGCGGCCTAGCCCTCGACTCGCGTGAGGGCTGGATGAAGGGCGGCGATTCTGGCCCGGCGCTCGTCCCCGGCGAAATCGAAGCCAGCCGGCTTATCACGGCGGTGCGCTACAAGGACAAGGAGTTCCGCATGCCACCGAAGCGGAAACTTACGGACTCTCAGATCGCGGACTTCGAGGCGTGGGTGAAGATTGGCGCGCCTGACCCGCGCACTGGCGGCACGACGCTGGCGAAGAAGGAGATCAATATCGCCGAAGGCCGGAAGCACTGGGCTTATCAGTTGCCGAAGAGGCAAACACCACCCGCCGTGAAAGACACCGCGTGGCCGCGCTCGGATGTCGACCGCTTCCTCTTGGCCAAGCTGGAGGAGAAGAGCCTTCACCCTGCGCCGGACCACGCCGAAGCAGTTAGACGCGTTCGTGCGCGACTACCAATCGGCAATCGGCAATCGGCAATCGGCAATCGGCAAACTCGTTGACTCCCTCCTCGCCTCTCCGCATTTCGGCGAGCGCTGGGGGCGCCATTGGCTCGATGTGGTGCGCTACGCCGAATCGCTTACACTGCGGGGCTTCGTGATGAAGGAGGCCTGGCGCTACCGCGACTACGTCATCAATAGTTTCAACTCCGACAAACCCTACGACCGTTTCCTGCGCGAGCAGGTCGCGGGAGACTTGCTCCCCCACGAGTCCATCGCGCAGCGCCAGCAGCAACTCATTGCCACGACTTTCCTCACGCTTGGCAACACGAACCTCGAAGAGCAGGAGAAGAAGCAGCTCGAAATGGACGTGGTGGACGAACAACTCGACACGATTGGCAAAGCCTTCCTCGCCCAGACCATCGGCTGCGCGCGCTGCCACGACCACAAGTTCGACCCCATCCCCACACGCGATTACTACGCGTTGGCTGGCATCCTCAAGAGTAGCAAGACGCTCGAACATTCCAACGTAAGCAAGTGGTTGGAGTTCCCGCTGCCGCTGCCGCCGACGGAGGGCAAGCAATTCACTGCCCACGAACAGGCCGTCGCGAAGCTCGAAGCCAGCATCAAGGCCGCGAAAGAATCTGCCAACACGGCGGTCGCGAAGAAAGCCACGCTCCCCAGCGGCGCGCTCGCCGCGAAGGTGCTCACGGGCATCGTGGTGGATGACGCGCAGGCCAAGAAGGTCGGCGCGTGGACTTCTTCCCGCTCGACCAAGACCTTCATTGGCGACGGCTACCTGCACGACGACAACGCCGGCAAAGGGTCGAAGTCCCTCACGTTCCAGCCCGACGGTTTGAAGGCTGGCAAATACGAAGTCCGCCTGGCCTACAGCCCTGGCAAGGGTCGCGCGGACAACACGCCGGTCACTGTCTTCAGCGCGGATGGCGAGAAGCTCATCCGCGTGGACCAGCGCAACGACCCACCCATCGAAGGCCGCTTCGTCTCTCTGGGCCAGTTCCGCTTCGAGCAGAACGGCGCGGGCTTCGTCATCGTCGGCACCGAAGGCACGAAGGGCCATGTGACCGCGGATGCCGTGCAGTTCGTGCCCGTGGAGAAGCTGGCCGAGGTTGCGACCACGACCGACGCCGCGAAAAAAGACAAGCCCGACACCTCCGAGTCCCTGAAGAAACTCGAAGCCGAGCTGAAGAAACTCGAAGCCTCTGGCCCCAAGCGCCCGATGTTCATGTCGGTGAAGGAGGAGAATCCCGGCGACACGCAAATTCATGTGCGCGGCAGCGTGCAGAACCTCGGCGCCAAAGTGCCGCGCGGCTTCCTGCAAGTTGCCAGCCATGGCCCCGCGCCCGCCATCCCCGCGAAGGAGAGCGGCCGCCGCGAACTCGGCGAATGGCTCTCCAACCGAGACAACCCGCTCACCGCCCGCGTGTTCGTGAATCGCGCGTGGACGTGGCTCTTCGGCACCGGCCTCGTCCGCAGCCCGGACAACTTCGGCACCACCGGCGACATACCCACGCACCCCGAGTTGCTCGACCACTTGGCCATGCGTTTCATGGACGAAGGTTGGTCCACGAAGAAGCTGGTGCGGGAGCTGGTGTTGAGCCGCGCGTATCAGCAGGCTTCAGGTGGACTGGTGGGTCCGCAGCTTGCTGCTGGTTTGGCGGCGGACCCGGAGAATAAACTCCTTTGGCACGCCAGCCGACGGAAGCTCGACGCCGAGTCCATTCGCGACACTGTCCTGCAAGTCAGCGGCCAGCTCGACCTCGCGCAAGGCGGCCCGCTGCTAAAGCCCGGCACCAGCGCCGACTACGGCTACAAGCACACCGACACGCGCCGCAGCGTTTACTCGCCCGTGCTGCGCAACTCGCTGCCCGAGCTCTTCGAGGCCTTCGATTTCGCCGATCCCAGCCTCGTCGTCGGCAAGCGCAGCGACAGCACGGTCGCCCCGCAGGCGCTCTTCATGATGAACCACCCGTGGGTCATGGAGCAGTCGCAAGCCGCCGCGCAAAAACTGTTGGCTGAGAAACTGGCTGACGACCGCGCCCGCATCGCCCGTGCCTACCGCCTTGTCCTCGGCCGTGTGCCGACGGACGGCGAAATCACGCTCGCGCTAAAATTCCTCCCCGCCGATTCCTCCGCCAGCGAAACCGCGAAACGCACCGAGGCTTGGGGCCGCTTCTATCAGGCGCTTTTTGCTTCGGTGGATTTCCGCTACTTGAACTGAACCGGCCTGCTGGTAAGCTTCGTCGAAGTCACATTGACATGAACGCCCCGCTCTTCAGCCGACGCCACGCGCTGCAATCCCTCGCCTGCGGCTTTGGCTCGCTCGCCTTCGCCGGCATCGCCCAGCGCGCTGCGGCCGCCGCCAACCCGCTCGCTCCGCGCCAACCGCACCATGAGCCGCGCGCCAAGAGCGTCATCTTCCTCTTCATGCAAGGTGGCGTGAGTCACGTGGACTCCTTCGATTACAAGCCCATTCTCACTGAGAAGGACGGCCAGCTCATGCCGTTCAACGACGCGCGCAAGATTGCGAACTCCGGCAAGCGCGAGGAGTCCACGCAGCGCGTGATGAAGCCGCTGTGGCAGTTCAACCAGCACGGCCAGTCCGGCCGCTGGGGCAGCGAACTGTTCCCTGAGATGGCCCGCCACGCTGACGACCTCACGTTCATTCACTCGATGCACACCGAAGGCATCGCGCACGGGCCCGCCACGCTCTTCCTGCATTGCGGTGCGACGCAGTTCATCCGCCCGAGCATGGGCTCGTGGGTCAGCTACGGCCTCGGCACGGCGAACGAAAATTTGCCCGCCTTCGTCAGCCTCAGCCCGAGCGCTGGCAACGGCGGACCGCGCAACTACGGCAATGCCTTCCTCCCTCCCGTTTTCCAAGGCACCGGCATCGGCAAGGCCGGCACGCCCATCGTCGAGGCCACGATTCGAAACCTTATCAACCCGAAGCTTTCCCCCGCCGAGCAGCGCCGCAGTTTCGACTACCTTCAGGAACTCAACGCCGAGCAGCTCAAGAAATCTCCCGGCGACGCCGAGCTGGAAGCCGTCCTCGCCAGCTACGAGCTCGCGTGGCGCATGCAGAACAACGCGCCCGACACGCTCGACCTCAACAAGGAAACCGAGGCCACGCGGAAGCTCTACGGCATCGGCGAGGGCAAGACGGACAACTTCGGCCGTCAATGCCTCATGGCCCGCCGGCTCGTCGAGTCCGGCGTGCGCTACGTGCAGGTCACCTACGGCGACAACACCGCGAACCCCGCTTGGGACCAGCACTCGAACATGCCCAAGCACAAGGACCATGCGATGGCCGTGGACAAACCCATCGCCGGCCTGCTCGAAGATTTGAAAGCCCGTGGCCTGCTCGAAGACACCATCGTCTGGTGGGGCGGCGAATTTGGCCGCACGCCCTACGCGGAAAAGAACGGCACGGGCCGCGACCACAACGCCGGCGGCTTCACCGTCTGGCTTGCGGGCGGCGGCTTCAAGCCCGGCACCAGCTACGGCGCGACCGATGAATGGGGCCACCTCGCCGTCGAGAACAAGGTCCACATGCACGACTTGCATGCGACCATCCTCCACCAGCTCGGCCTCGACCACGAGAAGCTCACCTACCGCTTCGACGGCCGCGACTACCGCCTCACCGACGTGCATGGCCACGTGGTGAAGGAAGTCCTGGCGTAAGCGAGTGCTTCAGCCAACGCTGACTGGACGGTCTGCCTTTGGCTCGCGCCACAATAGGATCAACGCAGCGTAGCCCACCAGTGGGGCCAAGCCCGCGAGCGCGATGCCCTCGTTGAACGATCCGGTCTGATCCACCAACCGGCCGAAAAATTTCTGGCACGGCGAGGACGTGGCCCACGCCACCGTGCCGAGGATGCCCGTGACCTTGCCTTGATGCTTTGTGCTGAGTTCCTGGCTGAAGGAGTAGTAGCACGGGAAGAGGCCGAGCGATCCCCCTGCGACCACCAACAATACGCCCAGCAATGCCCACCCTTGCGGCAGCGCAGCCGCCACAGCGGTTAAGGACGTCAGCAACGCGCACACGCCAAAGACAGTCGCACGGGAGCGATGCACCTCCCAGCCGCGCTTGACCAGCCACAGCGCCGCCGCGCCCGCACCGAGGCAGCCGATGTCCGTGGCGATGTAATAGAGCGAGTTGAAGCCCAGCGCGTCGGCTTCTGCGTAACCCTTGCCCTCGATGAGGAATTTCGGCAGCCATGCGCGCACGACCTGCCAGCAGATGTTGATTGCCGCCACGACGACCACGAGCGCCCAGAACCGGCGGTCAGTGAAGATGGCGAAGAAGTTTTCTTCCCGCTGTGGCACGGCCGGCGAAGCAGCCTCGGGCGCCGATTCGCCATTTCCAAAGTCCTTCTCCTTCAGCATCAAAAACCACGCCACCACCCACAGCACGCCCACCGCACCGATCACCAGAAACGGCTCGCGCCACACGCCGGGCTCCGTGCGGCCCGCGAGCATGAACTTCATCACTAGCGGCGTCATCACCGCGCCCAGGCTCGCGCCGCTTTGCAGCACGCTGTTGCCCAGGGTGCGTTCGTCGCGCGCAAGCAGCCGCTGCGTCGTCTTCAAGGCGCACGGCCAGTGGCCGGACTCGAAGAACCCCAGCAGCGTGCGGCACACGAGCAGGCTTTCGTAGTCTTTCACCAACCCGGTGAGAAAGCCCATCGCCGACCACGCGAGGACCAGCGCAGGATAAAGCCATCGCACACTCCACTTGTCCGCCACGCAGCCCCACAGGAACGCTCCGACGGCAAAGGCGTAGCCGAAATACATCTCCACGTCGCCGTATTGCTCCTGTCGCAGGTTGAACTCCTTGGTCACTCGCGAAGCCACATTCGGCAGCGTCTGGCGGTCCAGATAAAGCAGCACCGACGCGCACAGCAGCAGACCGCAGACGAGCCATTTCCAGTGTGCGGAACGGCTGGAGGTTGAGGAAGTCACGGAGAACCGACGGTGCGCCGCGTGAAGTGTTCGGGGAATTGGTTGGCCAAACCGAAACCGCTGGATTTCAGCTTGCCGCTGTCCGCCAAATCCCGGCCCAATCTCTCCGTGTTCCGAGTCAGCCACTTGCTTGCCGTCGCGATGGTGTTCACCGCGACGCTCCGCGCCCAAAGTCCCAGCCTCACGCACACCGTCCCCGGTGCACTGGCCCCCGGACGGACTGGGGAAATCACCTTGCTCGGCGCGAATCTCGTTGGCGTGACCAATCTCTGGACGAGCCTCGGCGCGAACGTGATTTCCGCCCACGCCAGCAATGCTGGAGCCGCCCAGTTTCGCATCACCATTCCCGCTGACGCACCGGTCGGCATCCACGCCGCGCGTGTCGCGTCAGTGAACGGTGTCTCCAGTCCTGTGCTGTTCATGGTCGATGACTTGCCGGGCCTTGCCGACGTCGGCACGAACACCAGCGCGGCAAGCGCCCAGCCGCTTGCCGGGCCAGTGGCCGTGGATGGCGCGGCGGTGGCGCTGGGCAGGAAATATTTCCGTGTTTCAGCCAAGGCGGGCGAACGCCTCGCCATCGAAGTGGTCGCGCAGCGCCTCGGCTCCAAACTCGATCCGGTGCTGCGCCTGCTCGATCTGCGGGGGCGTGAACTGGCGTTTTGTGACGACGAGTCCGGTCTTGGCGGAGATTGCCGGCTCGCGCATGTCTTCGCAGCCAGCGGTGATTTTCTGATCGAACTGCGCGACATCAACTTCGGCGGCGGCAGTGACTACCGCTTCCGCCTGCGCGTTGGAGATTTTCCACTGGCGAGCCTGGCGTTTCCTGCGGCTGTGAAGGCGGGCACGACCGCGACTTTCGCCTTTGTCGGCCCGCAAGTGGACCGGCTCCAGCCCGTCACCGCCACCGCGCCCACGAACGCGACACGGCTGGCGTTGTCCGCGAAATTTCCCGGTAGCAAATCCTCGGCGTTCGTCTCTGCGCTCGTCACAGACACCGCTGAGTTCACCGAAGCAGAACCCAACGACAGCGCCGACAACGCCACGCCATTCACGCTGCCCGCGGGCTTGAATGGCCGTTTCCACCGGCCCAAGGACCGCGACTTCTGGAAATTCGACGCGAAGCAAGGCCAGCGCGTGCTCTTCAACGCCCAGACGCGTAGCATCGCTTCCGCGAGTGAGGTGATGCTCCAGCTCCGCGACACGAAGGGCACGGCCATCGCCAGCTCCTCGCCCAACGACGCGGGCGAAGGCTCGGTCACCAACACCATTCCCGCCGATGGCACTTACTTCCTGGTGGTGGATGAACTCATCCGCCGGGGCGGCTCGCAACACGCCTATCGCATCGAGGCGACGCTGCTTGGGCCCGGATTCACGCTCGACACCGAAGTGGAAAAGGTTGAAGCCACGCCGGGCGGTAGCTTCAACGTGAAGGTCAGTGTCACCCGCAACGACTTCACCGGCCTCATCGCGCTCACCGTGCCCGGCTTGAGCGATGTCCAACTCACTGATGCCGTCATCAAGGAGAAGGCCACCAACGCCACGCTCAAGGTAACTTTGCCCACGAGCGCCGTGCCCGGCTCACTCACGCAATTCCGCATCGTGGGCAAGGCCGTGCTGGGCGAGCGGGAAGTTCAGTCGGTCGTCCGCACGACGCCGGCCTTGCGAAAACTTTTTCCGTCCCTGACCACTCCGCCGCGTGAGCTGGATGGCTTCATCACGCTCGGGGTGAAGGTGCAGAAATAGCTGACTCGTCAGGATGAGGGTCGATCCGGATCGCGATCTGTCAGTGGTTGAAGACGAATTCTGCCGAGTTCAACAGCGCCCAGAGGAGGTCTTCCACGGCGCTCTGCCGCGTGGCGTCTTTGGCCGTGAAGGCTTTTTTTGCCAGGACCAGTTCCTCGTCGGTGGGCCGGCGGTTGTAGGCGCTGAGGTAGAGTTCCTTCACGATGTCTTCCTCGGTGGCCTTGCCAGCGGCGAGTTGGCGGGCGCGGCCTTCGGCGGCGGTCACTTTCGCGTTGAGCTTGGTGGAGTTCATCATGTGGAGCGCCTGCACCATGCTGGGCTTGGCGTCGCGCTCGCAGGGACACTCGGCGCTGCTGTTCGGGCGGCCAAAGGCATCCATGAACTCGCTGCTGAGCATGTGGTTCCACGTCTGGAGCGCTCGGGAACCTTCGGCCAGCCCGTTGAACGTCTCACGCGTGGCCGTGACCTGCATGACGGCGTCTAGCAACACCTCGGCCGGCAAGCGGCGACGGTAGCTGCGGGAGTAATTCTTTGTGTCACCCACGTTGGTCTCGTTCGCGGTGGAACTGAGCTGGTAGGTGTGTGAGTTGAGGATCGTCCGCATCAGGTGCTTGAGGTCGAACTTGTGCGCGACAAAATCCTTTGCGAGCCAGTCGAGCAGCGGCTCGTTCGTCGGCGGGTTCGACGCGCGGAAATCATCCACCGGATCCACGATGCCGCGCCCGAAGAACTGCGCCCAGACACGGTTCACCGCAGCGCGGGCGAAGAGCGGGTTCTCGGGCTGGGTCATCCAATCCACCAGCACGGCCCGAGGGTCGCGGTCAGTTGGGATGACGACTTCGGGGCCATCGGGTGCGCGGGGCTTGAGGTCTTCGCCGGTGACGGGGTGCTTCATGGCGACACTTGACGTGGCCCAGATGTATTCCGGTTCGCCGCTGATGGGAGCGGAGATGCCCTGGCCCTTGCGCCGCGTGCCGCTGAAGAACGCGGCGAGCTGGTAATAATCTTTCTGGTCCCACTTCTCGCTCGGATGATGGTGGCAACGCGCGCAGTCCAGTCGGACGCCGAGGAAGACCTGGCTCACGAAACCGCTCGCATCTTCGGGCGTGCGTTTGTCGCGGAAGAGCGCGGGTGGACCGGCCTTGTGCGTGCTGCCCTGCGCGGTGAGCAGTTCGCGCACAAACTGGTCGTAGGGTTTGTTCTGACGGAAGGAATCGCGGAGCCATTGGTCCATGAGGAAGACCGGTTTTACGCCGACGCGGAAGGGATTGCCGCGCACAAGATCGCCCCATTTGACGGCCCAGTGATCGGCCCACGCGGGATGTTCGAGCAGCCGGTCAACGAGCTTGGCGCGCTTGTCCGGTGATGGGTCATCCAGGAACGCGACGGTCTCCTCGGCGGTGGGCAGCGTGCCGATGGTGTCGAGCGATGCGCGGCGGAGGAACTCGGCATCCGTGCAGTCGGCAGACGGCAGGTGGCCTAGTTTTTGCAGGCGCTGATAAACGAGCCGGTCAATGTCATTGCGCACCGGCAGCGCGGCAAACTGTTCCGGCGGCAACATGCGGTCGCTGGGAACCATGATCGTGCTCACGGCCACGCGCCCGAGGAAGCGCGCGACCACCGCACCTTCACCGCTGAACTTGCCCACGCTCACGCGGCCCGCGTCGTCCACGGTGGCCAGAGATTTTTCGTTGGACATGTATTCCGCGAGGTCGGTCACATCGCGCACCGAGCCGTCCGAGTAACGCGCCTGAATGAGCAACGGCTGGGCGGACTCGCGGCGGTAGCGGTGTTCCTTGGGGAACACCTCGATGCCCAGCAGATTCGGCTCGTTCGTGCGGGCGTAAGGCATGCCTTGCGCGATCCAGTTGACCAGCGTGCGGTAGTCCTCGGACTCGCGTTCCAAACGCAGCCCGCCGTCGTGCGGCACGGCCAGCACCGCCTTCTTGAGCAACAGGCTTTCCTCGGGGAAGGCCGGGAACACGCGGCGGCCGCGCGCTCCCTTGATGATGCTGAAGTAATCCGCGCGCGGATCGAAGGCGAAGATGGTGAGCTTGAAGCCGTTCTGGCCGTCGGACTTCGCATGGCAGGAGCCGAGATTGCAGCCGGCCTTGCTGAGAATGGGTAGCACGTCATTGACGAAGCTCACCTGCTGGCCCTCGGGTGCGGGCAACACCGTGACTTTCACGGTCGCGGACTTGCCGCCGAACGACGCGGTGACGGTCGCAGAGCCGGCTGCCAGCGGCTGCACTTTGCCCTCTGGACTGACTTTGGCCACGGCTGGATTGTCAGAGGTAAACTTTGCTGGAGCGGGCACCTCGAAACCGGCCTTGTCCGCGCCCGTCACCGCGAGACGGTGCGGTGCGGAGCCAGCGAGCAACGGCAACTCTGTCGGGAAAACCGCCAGCGCACTGACGATGCGCAGCGGCGTCGGCGCAGCGACAGAAGTGGACTTCTGCGGCTGGGTGCAGGCGCTTAGGAACGCCGCCAGCAGGCCACTGAGAAGGAGGTTTTTGGCCACAGATGAAACACCGATGGAAGGAAGAAAAGATGAATCTGGAAGGCAGGAAGGCAGAAAGTAAATCCGCCCCGAGCGGAGGCTTACCTTTCCTGCTTTCCTGCATTCCTGATTAATCCGCCTTTCCTGATCTGTGTCCCATCTCTGTTTCATCTGTGGCTAAAAAATTACTTCGCATCCAGTTTGACCGCCGTTTTCCCAGCTTCCCACATATAGACGCTCCCATCGTGGCCGCCGCCGAAGACTGTCTTGCCATCGGTCGTGGCGGTGACAGCGTAGAGGACTTCGCCGACGGAAGAGAGCTTGCGCTCGGTGCCGGGCGAACTGCTCTGCTCGCCGTTGTGTCGCTTGATGTCCGTGATGCTCGCGGCGCTGCCGTCCTCGCCCACGGCCAGCAAGGTCTGCCCGCCGGGCGTCCAGTGCAGCGCGGTCACGCCGGCGCTGCGGCCGGAGAACGCCGACTTCTTTTCCTGGCCGGCGATGTCCCACACTTTGATCTCCTTGTCCGCGCCGCCGGTGGCCAGCTCGGCGTCGTCCTTACCGAAGGCGACGGCTTGCACGTAGCTCGTATGGCCTTCGAGCTTGGCGACTTCCTTCTGCGTGGCGAGATTCCACACGCGCGCAAGTTTGTCCGCGCTGCCAGTGGCCAGCGTTTTGCCGTTCGCGCTGATTTTCAAATCCAGGATGCTGTCGTTGTGCGCGGTCCAGGAGGCAAAGGGTTTCTCATCGCCGACTTTCCACAAATGCACCTGGCCCGGTGCGCCGCCGGGACTGTCCGCGACGGCGAGCGTGTTGCCGTCCGGCGTGAACGCCACGGCGGTGGCGCGGCCGGCGAGCGGCTGATCGAGAAAGCCGAAGGGCTGAAGCGTTTTCGCATCGAACAGCAGCACGCGGCGAAACTCGCCCGCCGCGAGCCAGCGCCCGTCCTGGCTCCAGGCGAGGCTTTGAATCGCGTCGCGCGCGCCGGTGAGCGTGGCGGTGAGCGTGCGGTTGGTCGCGCCCAGCGTGTGGATGAGGAGCTGGTTCCCGCGCGCGCTGGCGAGCCGCTTGCCATCGGGCGCGAGCGCGACGGCGAGCACGGGTGTGTAGCTGGCCGGGAGGGCCTTGAGTTCCTCCGACTTGGTCTCGCGGGTCAGCAGCTTGAGGACGCCCGCGTCCCAAACGGCTCCGGCATCCACCCAGCCGCGCAAGGTGGTGATGAGTTTGTCCGGGAGCTGTTTCTTCGGCGGCATGTGCGGGTCCGCGCCGGGGACGAGGGATTTGATGAGCGGGCTGTCGGCCGCCTTGCCGGGCTTGAGGGCAGGGCCGTTCTCACCGCCTTTGAGCGCCGCCTCGCGCGAGGTGAGGTCCAGTTGGCCACGTTTCTTTTCGGCGTTGTGGCAACTGAAGCACTGCGCGCGGAGAATGGTCATCGCGGCCGCGGCGGACTTATCCGGAGTCGCGCCACGAAGGCCCAACGGCAAACTCGCCAGGAGCAGGGCGAGGGCGCGGAGTAACAGCCGTGTGAACATGCGCTAGGAATGACGCGAGGGGGGAGGGCAGCTCGTGAGCATCCCGAGCAAGGCGGCCACGCCGCCGAAGGCCGCGCCGTAGCCGATGCTGGTGGGCACGGCGATGACGGGCTTGGACACTAGGCCGGCGACGACGCTGGGCAGCGCACCTTCCATCCCGGCGCAGACCACGAGCACGTTCGCGCGCTGGAGTATTTCCAGCTTCGCAAGCAGGCGGTGCAGCCCGGCTACGCCCACGTCGGAAATGCGCTCGACGCGGTTGCCCATGATGTCGGCCGTCACGGCGGCTTCGTCTGCCACGGGCAAATCGCTGGTGCCGGCACAGAGCACGCCGATGAAGCCGGGCCGCTTGGGCAGCGGCTTCTTCTCGATGGTCACGGCGCGTGCGGTCGCGTGCCAGACGGCGTGCTTGAACTTGCGCTTGAGCAACCGCGCGGCCTCGGGTGTGAGGCGCGTGACGAGGACGTTCTGCTCGCGCTCGACGAGCTTGCCCGCGATGGCGGCGATCTGCGCTGGCGTCTTGCCCGCGCCGAAGATGACTTCGGGGAAACCCTTGCGCAGCGCGCGATGCGTGTCCACCTGCGCGAAGCCGAGGTCCGCAACGGGCGCGGCTTGGAAGGCGCGGAGCACGTCGTCGCGGGTGGTGCGGCCGGCGCGGAAGGCGTCGAGCAGGGCGGCGGCTTGTTCGGCAGTCACGGGCGGAGCATGGGCGAGTAGCGCCCGGGAATGAAGCCTGAAGTCCGGGCGGGTGCGGCATGCTTGTTCGCTCTCGCCGACGTTGCTAAAATCGCGGTCATGAGCCTGACTGCCGCTGATTTGGAAACGCTGCCCGCGCGCCTCTGGAGCGAGTTGGATGCGGCCACCCACGATGCCACGCACCCGTTCCGCACGCCCGTGCTGGGCACCACGAATCTTTTTGAGTGCTCGATGCGCGTCGTGGTGTTGCGGCGGGCGGACAGCACCAAGCGCCAGCTCATCGCCTATACGGATGCGCGGGCGCAGAAGGTGCATCAGCTCAAGCTCTGCGAGCAGGCTCACTGGCTGTTTTACGATCCCGTGCGGCGCGTGCAGCTCCGCGTGAGCGCGGGGACGATGGTGCATCAGAACGACGGCATCGCCGCCGAGCACTGGCAGAAGCTGCCGGTCGCGAATCGAAAGAATTACTGCGCGAACCTGCCGCCGGGCACGGACATTCACGCGCCGGGCGATGCCATTGATCCGGCGTTGAAATTACAAACCGCGACGAAGAAGCAGTTGGAGGTCGGCTACGAGAACTTCGCCGTGCTGGTTTCGACCGTGGATCAGATTGACTTTCTGCAGCTCGCGGACGAGGGCAACGCGCGTGCGGTGTTCAACTGGACCGCCGTGGAATGGACCGGGCTGTGGCTGGTGCCGTGAGCTTGGAGCTTGGAGCTTGGAGCTTGGAGCTTTAGTTTCTCCGCGTGTTCCGTCCCTGCATTGACCTGCACGAAGGCAAGGTGAAGCAAATCGTCGGCGGCTCGCTGCAAGACAGTGGGGCCGGCTTGCGCACGAACTTTGTCAGTGAGCGGCCCGCGTCGTGGTTTGCCGAGCTCTACCAGCGTGGCGGTTTGACCGGTGGGCACGTCATCCAGCTTGGCACCGGCAATGAAACGGCGGCGCGGGCGGCGCTCGCGGCGTATCCCGGCGGGTTGCACCTGGGCGGTGGCGTGAACTTGAACAACGCACGTGGCTGGCTGGACGCCGGGGCGTCGCACGTGATTGTCACCTCCTGGGTGTTCCGCGATGGTCGACTCGACTTCGACCGCGTGCGTGCGCTGGTGCAGTCGATCGGCCGGGAGCGGCTGGTGTTGGACCTGAGCTGCCGCCTGCGCAACGGCGAGTATTGGGTGGTGACGGACCGTTGGCAGAAGTTCACCGAGTTCACGGTGAGCGAAGACGCGCTCTCGCGGCTGGCGGTGCATTGCGCGGAGTTTCTCGTGCATGCGGTGGATGTGGAGGGGTTGTGTCAGGGCGTGGACTTGGAGTTGGTCCAGAAGCTCGCGCGGTGGTCGCCCATCCCGGTGACATACGCTGGCGGAGCGCGGTCGCTGGGGGATTTGGCGGAGGTCACGCGCGTGGGCAACGGGCGGGTGGACCTGACCATTGGTTCGGCGCTGGATATTTTCGGGGGGCAGGGAGTGCGCTACGAGGACGCGGTCGCATTCAACCGGCAGATAATTGGGTTGGCCATGCCTCACGCAAAGGGCACAAAGAAAAACTCCGCCTGATGCCGGTGTATGGCTTTCACCGCGTGCTTGGCGACTTTGGCGTGATAATAACCAAGCCGCGCCCGACAGTCCGGCCACACGCAATTCCACAGTTGACGGGCCGGATGCAGTTTCCTATTTTGCGACTCCCCTTAGCGGGGGCGTAGCTCAATTGGTTAGAGCGCTGCCCTGTCACGGCAGAGGTTGCGGGTTCGAGCCCCGTCGCTCCCGCCAGTCTTTACTGGCTTTTTGTAGTTCGTTGAACGTGTGGATATTCAGCCGCCGGGTCGCAGAATCACGTGCTCTATTGGTCTGTTCTCTTGATGGCAGCCTCGTTTGGCACCCGTGCCATTTGCGTCCTGAGCGCGCTTCCAGAATCACGCGCCAAAGAATTGGCGGATGCCGTTGGCCACCGTTTCCAGCTCCGACTCGGTCAGCTCGGGATAAACTGGCAGACTGAGGATGCGCTTGGCCTGGGCCTCGGCGACGGGAAAGTCGCCGAGTTTGCAGCCGAGTTCTTTCGCGCAGTCCTGGAGGTGAATCGGGTTGGGGTAATGCACCTGCGTGCCGACGCCGCGGGCTAGGAGGAAGTCGCGGAGCTCCTCGCGGCGGTCCACTTGCACGACAAAAGTGTGATAGACGCTGCGCAGGTGCGGCGGGTCGTCGGGCAACTGCACGCCGGCCACGCCCGCGAGGCGCGCGCGGTAAAAGGCGGCGTTGGCGCGGCGCTGCTCGGTCCAGGCTTCGAGATGGCGGAGTTTCACCAGCAGCATCGCGGCCTGAAGCGTGTCGAGGCGCGAGTTGCTGCTCCACTCGACGCAGTTCTCGCGAGTCTTCAAGCCGAGGTTGCGGAGGAGTAGAATCTTCTCGGCGAGCGCCGCGCTGCGAGTGGTTGCCACGCCGCCGTCTCCGCAAGCGTTGAGCGTCTTGAGCGGGTGGAGGCTGAAGGCGTTCACGTCGCCGAAGGAGCCGACGGGCTGGCCGCGATACTGCGCGGCGACGGCTTGTGCGGCGTCCTCGATGACGAAGAGGCTGTGTTTCTGCGCGAGGGCCATGATGGCGTCCATGTCCGCCGGGCGGCCGGTGAGGTGGACGGGGATGATGGCGCGCGTGCGCGGCGTGATGGCGGCGGCAGCCGCGACGGGGTCGAGGTTGTAGTCGAGCCCGACGTCCGCGAGCACGGGCTTTGCGCCGACGAGGGCGACGCAGCTTGCGCTGGCCACGAAGGAGTTCACCGCCGTGATGACTTCGTCACCGGGCCCGATGCCGAGCGCGCGGAGGGCGAGAATCATCGCGTCCGTGCCGGAGTTCACGCCGACAGCAAAAGGAACTTTCACCAGCTTCGCGAACTCGCACTCGAACTCGCCGACTTGCGGGCCGAGGATGAACGCGCTTTGGTCGAGCACCTGTTCCACTGCGGCGAGCAAGTCGCGCTTTAAGGGCGCGTGCTGCCGCGCGAGGTCAACGTAAGGAATCTTGGGGCGGTCCTTCTTCACGACGCGCGCTTAACTGATCCTCAGCTCCTGCATTCGCTTGATGTTCGAGTAGAGCGTGTTCTTGAACGGGTCGGGAATCTTCCCGGCGCGATACGCGTCCACGATGCTCTGGATGGCGTCCTCGATGCCGTATTGCACCTCGAAGCCGAGCACGCGCTTCACCTTGTCGGAGTTGACGTGGTAGCTGCGGTTGTCGTCGCTGGGCGTGTATTCCAGCTCGATGGTCTGGTCGCCAATCGTGTCACGCACGAGGAAGGCGATCTTCTCGATGGCGAGGTTTTGGAAGCCGACGTTGAACGCCTCGCGGTCCACCTTTGCCGAGGGCGCGGCGAGGAAGGTCAGGTAGGCGCGCACCATGTCCTTGATGTTCAGGTTCGGGCGAAGCTGCTTGCCGCCGAAGATGCGGATCTTGTGGTTCACCAGTGCGTGGATGGTGAGAATGTTGACCGAGAGATCGAGGCGCAGGCGCGGCGCGTAGCCGCAGACGGTTGCGGGACGGATGATGACGCGGTCCATGCCGCGCACGTCGGTGCGGGCGAGGAGGTCGCGCTCGCAGTCGAGCTTGAAGCGCGAGTAGTCGGTGAGCGGGAGAGGCGCGGCGTCCTCGCGCACGTCGGGCTCCTCCTTCACGCCGTAGATGCTGGAGGAACTCGCGTAGATGAAGCGCTTCACGCCGGCGTTGACCGCGCCGTCCACGAGGCCGGCAAAGCAATCGTAGTTGATGGATTTGCCGAGGTTGGGGTTCAGCTCGAAGCTCGGGTCGTTCGAGATGCAGGCCAGATGGATTACGGCGTCCACGCCCTTCATCGCCTCGCCGACGCGCTTGCTGTCCCGCAGGTCGAGCTCGACCAACTCCAGCTCGGGTCGTTTCGCGTAGTCGCCGAAGACGTGCTTGCCATACCAGAAGGTGTCGAGGACTCGGACGCGATAGCCGGCGTCGAGGAGCGCCGGCACGAGCGCACTGCCGACGTAGCCGCCGCCGCCGGTGACGAGGAGTTGTTGGTAGCCGTTGGGATTCATTAGCAGTGTGGGTCCAAAATCGAGCAGTCCGAGGTCCAAAGTCGGTCACTCGGAGGGAGAGAAGTCATTTCATCAGCGACGTGAAGTGCCGGAATAGGCTCGTCGGGTCAATGAAACTCCGGTGGCCCATGATCATGCAGGCCTCCGCACCGACCACATTCGCGATGAAGCCCAGCGTCTCCGCTGGAATGCCCAGCGCAGCGCAAGGAGCCGTTACGGCGAACACCGCGTCGCCCGCTCCCACGCGGTCCACGACGCGGATGGCGAAGGCCGGGACTTCGGCGATGTTCTGCTGCCGGTCGCAGCAGTAGCAGCCCGAGCTGCCACGCGTGACGAGGAAATACTGGCTGCCCACGCGCGCCGCCGCTGTGCGCGTGATGGCGGCAAGGTCGTCGGTCATCTTCCGCGCGTCGAGGCGCACCTCGGGTTCGCCGAGCGAAACGAAGTCGGCGCGCGGATACTTGGAGATGAGGTTGAAGCCGCGGTTGCCCGCGTTTACCTGCACATTCACGGCGAGGAATTTCGCCCGTGCGCAGATGAGATGCACCGCGCGCTCCGTGATGAGGCCGTGTCCGTAGTCGCCGACTACCACCACATCATACTGCGGCAGCAGTTCATCGAGCTGCTTGAGGAACTGCTCCTCCAACGCGGCCGTGAGCCGCTCATTGCGCATCTCGTAAACCTCGAAGAGCTTTGCGGACAAGTGCTCTTCGAGGAAACGCCGCTTCACGATGGTCGGCGCGTCGGGCAGACGGAGAAAGTGCGGGCGGACATTCTTGTTCAACTTCGAGAGCACGAAGTCTTCGCGGGAATTCTCCGTGCCCAGTGCGCTGAGTAGGCCGACTTCATCACAGAAGTTCGAGACATGGTTCGCGATGGCCAGCACGCCGCCGGCGTAATGCTCAGTGCGATGGTGCAGCGCAGCGAGCACGGGTTCCTTGCTGGATTTGCCCAGCACGCTGCAAAACTGATACTCGTCAATGATCGTCTCGCCGATCACGAGCACCTTCTTTTTGCGGATTGCCTGCAAGTGTCCGATGACTTCCTCGGGCGGGCACTTCGCGCGGAAACGTTCGAGGAAGTCCTTCGTCTTCGGCGAAAAGACATCCATGAAGCGGTTGATGAGCGTCGAGGCGCTGAACGTTTCCTCGTCGGTCAGGTGCAGCCTGCCGCCGCAGTTGATGACGGCTTGTTCCTCGTCGGAAATCGCGTTGGTGTGGTCGCGCTTGCCGTCTTCGCGCACCATGCCTTTCACGAAGAGCGCCGGGCGCACGATCTTGATAGTCTCGACCGCCGTAGGCCATTCGGTGATGGCCACAAAGTCCACGCACGCCAGCGACGCGAGCGCCTCGGAACGCAGTTTTTCGGGGAAAGCAGGGCGATGCGGCCCTTTGTTCACGAAGCGGTCGGGCGTGGTCGTCACCACGAGCACGTCGCCGAGCTGCTTGGCGGCTTCGAGGTGTTTGATGTGTCCGATGTGCAGCAGGTCAAAGACGCCGTGGCAGTGAATGATCCTCTTCCCGGCGACGCGGTGGGGTTCCAGCGCGGAGCCGAGTTCGTGAACGCGGAAAATCTTTTTCGCCGTGGCTTCCATGACAATTAGCGCGGGAGACGATGAACAACCGCCACACCGATTGCAAACCATCTCACGGTCGTTCCGCCTACGGCGCTTCCCTGAGACGGGCTTGCCCGGTGGCCCCAGCCAAGCGTATCAATCCGTCGTGCCCTTGTCGCTCTGCCGCGTATTCGTCCTGACAGCACTGTCAGTGCTGCCGCTCCGTGCGGCGGCACCGGTGGACTTCGCACGTGAAGTGCGTCCGTTGCTGGTGAAGCGCTGCCTCGCCTGCCACGACGCCGAGCACGCCAAGGGCGGCTTGCGGCTCGACTCCCGCGAGGCCGCGCTCAAGGGCGGCAAATCCAAGCAGCCCACGCTTGTCCCCGGCGCTCCCGCAAAGAGCGAGTTCATCAAGCGCATCACCACGCGCGACCCGGATGAGCTGATGCCACCCAAAGGCGGTGCGCTCACGTCCGCGCAAGTGGCCTTGCTCACGCGCTGGATTGCCGAAGGCGCGAACTGGCCAGCCGACGCCGGGAAGCACTGGGCCTTCGTCCCGCCGGTGCGGCCTGCCATCCCTGCCGTGAAGAACAAGACATGGCCGCGCAACCCGATTGACCACTTCATCCTCGCCAAGCTGGAGGAGCGCGGCTGGCAGCCATCGCCGGCAGCGGAGAAGCGCACGTTGCTCCGGCGCGGGTTCCTCGACCTGACCGGCTTGCCGCCGACGCTGGCGGAGCAGGACAAGTTTCTTGCCGACAACGCGCCTGACGCCTTCGCGAAGCTCGTGGATGATTTGCTCGCCCGCACCAGTTACGGCGAACGCTGGGGCCGTCACTGGCTCGACCTCGCGCGCTACGCCGAGACCAACGGCTACGAGCGCGACGCCGCCAAGCCCAACGTCTGGCGCTACCGCGACTACGTCATCGCCGCCTTCAATGCGGACAAGCCCTACGACCGCTTCATCCGCGAGCAAATCGCCGGGGACGAGTTGCCCGACGCAAACGCCGAGACGCTCATCGCCACCGGTTTCCATCGCCTCGGCCCGTGGGATGACGAGCCGGCCGACCCGGTGCAGGACCGCGCGGATCAGGTGGATGACATGATTCGCACCACGTCGCAGGCGTTCCTCGGCGTCACGCTCGGCTGCGCGCGCTGCCACGACCACAAGTTCGACCCGCTCACCACGCGCGATTACTACAGCCTCGCCGCTGTCTTCGCGCCGCTGAAGCGCACGCAGTCGGGCCGCAGCGACCTCGACGCGCCCGCCGGCACACGCGCGGAACTGGCAGCACTGGCCCAGCGCGACCAGCGCATCGCGGCGCTCACGAAGGAGATGGATTCCGCCCGCGCCGCGTTCCGCACGGAGTTCCTGGGGAGCGGCAAATCCGCCTTGCCCGCCGATGCAGTCACCGCCTTCCGCACCGATCTGAAGCAACAGTCGCCCGCGCAGAAGGAGCTCGTGAAGAAGTTCAGCCCGCCGTTGGACGAGGAGCTGGCGAAGGCGCAACCTGCCGCGCTCCGTGAGCAACTGGCCGCCGCCGAAGCCACCATCGCCGAGTTGCGCCGCGCGACGCCCGACCTGCCCCGCGGTTACTTCCCCGCCGAGCCATCGGCAGCCGCACCGAAGAGTTTTGTCCTGCTGCGCGGTAGCGCGCACAGCCCCGGCCCGGAAGTTTTCCCCGCCGTGCCCGTGGCGCTCACGGCCAAGCAGCCGGCCTTTCCCGCGCCCGACGAGTTCACCACGCGCCGTCGCCTCGCGCTCGCGAACTGGATTGCCAGCGCGGACAACCCGCTCACCACGCGCGTCCTCGTGAACCGCGTCTGGCAG
>RFVF01000058.1 GCA_009922615.1 Pseudomonadota bacterium | reverse complement strand
GAGCCGTAAGGGCGGGGAGAAGTTCAGCACGCAGACGTTGTTCGAGCAGTTCGTGAGCTAGCCAAGCGTCGGCCACGTGGCGTTGCTCGGCCTGAAACATTTCGTCGAGCCGCCGCGCTTGCGCCGCGCCGTCCACGGTCACGCAATCTGCCCAGTCGAGGATGTGCGCGGTCAGTTCAGCTTGCAGGCGATTGAGCGACGCAGCGTCGCGGGGCTGGCGCTGGTGGACGCAGAGCTGCCGGTAGGTCTGCACCACCTGCTGCCACAGGGCGTCGTCGGTTGGGTCGCTGCTTGCGCTCATGAAACGGTGTTCGTTCGTTGCCGCCTGTTAAGCAACGCCGATGCCAGCGCGGAAAACTGCCGAAACCTCGCTGCCGCTGGGCCGGATGCGGCGATTTCTGCCCGTGGCTCTGGAAAGTTTCTACCACTCGGCAACAACTTCCCGCTAACCTCCCGAAGCGATTGTTGGCCACACCCGTCAACTTTCAGCCGATCATGCATCCACAGAACGACTCGCCCTTTCATCGCGCCGCGCCGCTGCGCCCGCGCACGCGCCGGGAGTTCCTCTGGGAAAGCGGTGGCGGCCTCGGCGGCCTCGCGCTGGCGAGCCTGCTTCAAAGCGATTCACTGCTCGCCGCGTCCGCTGATTCAATCGGCAATCGGCAATCGGCAATCGGCAATTCACTCACCCCGCATTTCCCCGCCCGGGCCAAGCGCGTCGTCCACCTCTTCATGGCCGGGGCCGCCAGCCACCTCGACCTCTTCGACTTCAAGCCCGAGCTCGTGAAGCGCGACGGCCAGCCCAGCGACTTTGGCGAAGCCGTCGAGGCGTTTCAAAACGGCCTCGGCCCGTGGAAGAAGCCGGTGTGGGACTTCAAGGCCTACGGTCAGTCCGGCAAGATGTTGAGCGACGCCGTCGCGGACCTGGGCAGCGTCGCTGACGAGTTGGCCTTCATCCACAACGTCGTCGGCAAGACGGGCGTCCACTCGCAGGCCACGCTGTTGCAGGCGACGGGCTTCAACCTGCCCGGCTTTCCCGGCATGGGCAGTTGGGTCAGTTACGGTCTCGGCACCGAGAACGAAAACCTCCCGACCTTCGTCGTGCTGCCGGACCATCGCGGCCTCGCGAGCAACGGCACGAAGAACTGGGACGCCGCGTTCCTCCCGCAGCAGCACAGCGGCACGGTGATTTACCCCGGCACCGAGACGCCGATTGCCGATTTGTTCCCGCACAAGAAGGGCGACTTCGTCACGCGCGACAGCGAAGCGGCGGCGCACGCCGTGATGGCGAAGTTGAACCAAGCCCACGCCGCGTCGCGCGCGGGCGATGACCGGCTGGAATCGCGCATCCGCAGCTATGAACTTGCCGCACGCATGCAACTCGCCGCGCCCGAGGCCCTCGACATCTCGCGCGAGCCCGAATACCTGCTGCGCGCCTACGGCATCAACAACTCCGTGAAAGAGTGGCCGAAGGAGATCAACGCTGCCGAGGAGGCGGACATCTTCGGACGCAAGTGCCTGGTCGCCCGCCGCCTGCTGGAGCGTGGCGTGCGTTTCGTGCAAATCTGGAGCGGCAATGACAACGGCTTCCCGCGCCGCAACTGGGATTCGCACGAGGACATTGAGCGCGACCACGGCCCGCTTGCACGCGGCATGGCGCGCGGGGCGTCCGCGCTCATCCAGGACCTCAAGCAGCGTGGCCTGCTCGACGACACGATCATCCTCTGGACCACCGAGTTTGGCCGGATGCCCAGCACGCAAGGCGGCAAGGGCCGCGACCACAACCCGTTCGTCTTCACCAACTGGCTCTGCGGCGGCGGCATCAAGCGCGGCGTCACGCACGGCGAGAGCGACCAGTGGGGCTACAAGCCACTGAACAGGAACGCGCCCACGACCTGCTACGACATCCACGCGACTATGCTGCAACTGCTCGGCATGGACCATACGAAGCTCACCTTCCGGCACAACGGCATTGACCGCCGCCTCACCGACGTCCATGGCGAGATCATCAAGGAGATTCTCGCGTGAATAGCCCCATGCGTCGTGCCTGATGCTCCGCAAACCAGTTCCATCATGAGGTTACTTTCACTTACTCGCCGGGACTGGCTCGCCACGACCGCGCTCGGTGCCACCACGCTGGCGACCACACACATCTCCTTCGCGGCGGAAGCCGACCAACCGCTCGCGCTCGGTTCCCGCCGCGAGTTGTTCCTCGACGACTTTCTCATCGCGAACCTCGACGGCGCGGCTTTGCACGCGCACCAACCCCAGCCGCGCGACGTGGTCCTCACCTGCGACGCGCCGTGGGAGGGCAACACCTCGGCCTACTATACGATCTTCGCGGACGGCGGCCGGGTCCGGATGTATTACCGCGGCGCGCACTGGGACGAAGCGGCGAAGAAGGAAGCACACGCGGAGTTTACCTGTTACGCGGAGAGCACGGACGGACTGACGTTCACGAAGCCCAAGCTCGGCTTGTTCGAGTTCAACGGCGCGAAAGAGAACAACATCGTGCTCACCGGCACCGGGACGCATTGCTTCACGGCTTTCAAGGATGGGAATCCTGCCGCGCCTCCCGAGGTGCGCTACAAGGCCGTGTCCGCCGTGTTCAAGAAGGGGCTGTTCGCCTACCAGTCGCCCGACGGCGTGCGGTGGTCGTGGATGAAGCAGGCCCCTGTCATCACCGACGGCGCGTTCGACTCGCAGAACCTCGCCTTCTGGGACGCGGTGCGCGGCGAGTATCGGGCTTACTGGCGGTTCTTCACCAACGGCGTGCGTGCCATCCGCACGGCGACCTCGAAGGATTTTCTCGTCTGGGAAAACCAGGCCGACCTGCGTTACGTGGACTCGCCGGCTGAGCATCTCTACACCAACGCGGTGATGCCCTACGCGCGTGCACCGCACCTGTTCATCGGCTTCCCCACGCGCTTCCAGCCGAAACATCAGCAGGTCGAGCCGGTCTTCATGAGCAGCCGCGACGGCGTGCTCTTCAAGCGCTGGCCCGAGCCGCTCATCCCCATCACCGCGCCGAAGGACCGCGACGGCAATCGCAGCAACTACATGACGTGGGGCCTGCTGCAACTGCCCGGGCAGGACCGCGAGCTCTCGGTCTATGCCACCGAGGCCTATTACGCCGGGCCCGGCAGCCGGGTGCGGCGCTTCGTGTTCCGCATGGATGGCTTCGTTTCGGTGCGCGCGGATGCGACGGGCGGCACGCTGCTCACCAAACCGTTCACGTTCACCGGCGGGAAACTGACTTTGAACGTCGTCAGCAAAGGGCCGACGCGCGTCGAGTTGCAGGACGCTGCCGGCAAGGCGCTGGCCGGCTTCGCACTCGCCGACTGCGCGCCCATCACCGGCGACTTCATCGAGCACACCGTGGCGTGGAAGCCCGGCGCTGATCTCCGCAAGCTGGCAGGCCAGCCGGTGCGCTTGAAGTTTGAGCTGAAGGACGCGGACGTGTTCGCCATGAAGTTCGGCACCTGACGCCATGCCTACCCAAGCACTCCCAACTGAACTCGTCGTGACCACACACGCCGATGACGCCGCACGCCGCGCCTACTGGGCCGAGCAAATGGAGCTGGGCTACGAACTGGTCCAGCGCGCGCTCACCTTCGAAGTCCGCGAGTGCGGAGAGGGCTTCGCGCCCATTCCCGACGCGGCCAAGTCCGCCGGCGTGGAGATGCTTTTTTCGCAGTCAAAAATCGCGGGTGGGCTGGATCGCGTTTTCTTCATGCGCGAAAGCCTCGTGCAAAAAGTGATGGCCGTGGGTCGCGCCATGAACGAGCGCGGCTGGATTTTAAAAATCGAGGACGCCTATCGCTCGCTTGAGATGCAGGGGCAACTCGTGCGCAAGCCCGAGGTGTTCGACGCCGTGCTGCGCAAGTGCATCTGGGAAAACGGTGGCGTTATGCCGCCAGTCGAGTTCGTCGCCCGCCGCGCGCTGGTGATGGTCGCGAACATCCCGAAGATCGGCACGCACATGTCCGGCTCGGCGATTGACGTGTCCGTCTTCCGCCGCGACGACGGCTCGGAGGTCTGGCGCGGCAACGCCTACCTCGAGATGAGCGAGCGCACACCGATGCGCTCGCCGTTCATCGCGGCTGAGGACTTGCGGAACCGGCTCGAGATCACCGCCATGCTGGAGGCGCAGGGCTTCATCCATTTTCCTTACGAGTTCTGGCATTTCAACCAAGGCGACGCACTCGGCCATCTCGTGCGCGGCCTTCCTGCGCCCGCGCGCTACGGTGCTGTCCATTGGGACGCGAAGACGAACCGCGTGACACCGTGCGAGAATCCGCTCACGCCGCTCAACCCTCTCGACGCCTTCGAGCGCGAGATCACCACCGCGATGCGGCGCGCGGAGTCAAAGCGGTAAATACGTTTGCTTACATGAACCCACGGTTCTTCTCCATCGCCGCGCTCCTGCTCGCACTGCTGGCCTCGACGCCAGCCGCGCCCGCCCCGCTGGACTTCACCGTGAAGCTTGAGACCGTGCTCAAGCATGACGACGGCAAGTTCCTCTGGTTCCATCCGCGCGCTGCGACCACTCCCGGCACCGATCCGTCCGTCCCCGCCGCGGTGATGACCATCCAGAAGCACCTCAAAGTCTCGGACTATTACTCCGGTCTGCATGTCATGACCCGCGCCACGCCCACTGCGCCGTGGGTCGGCCCGGTGTTGCCACCCGAGCTGGATTGGAAGCAGCAACCTGACGGCGTGACTATCAGCGTGGCGGACGTAACCCCTGGTTGGCACGCGCCGACGGGCCGGCTCATCGCCATCGGTTGCCAGGTTCGCTACAGCCTGAAGGGTGCGCAACTCGACGACGTGAAGCGCGCGCATCAGACCGTGTATGCTGTGCTCGAACCGAAGACCAGCAAGTGGTCGCCATGGCAAGTGCTGGAGCTTCCGTCGGACGAGGAGTTCAATTTTGCCCGGAACGCCTGCGCGCAATGGCTCGTGCGCCCGGACGGTTCCCTGCTCGTGCCGCTCTACATCGGCAAGAGCTCGAAGGATCGCTACAGCACCACGGTGGCGGAATGCCGCTTCGATGGCACGAAGTTGACCTACTTGCGTCACGGAAACGTGCTGCGGCTGCCGGTTGCGCGCGGGTTGTATGAGCCGTCGCTCGTCGCCTTTCAGGGACGCTACTTCCTCACGCTGCGCAACGATCAGCGCGGCTACGTGAGCGTAAGCGATGACGGCCTAAACTTCGCCGAGCCCAAGCCGTGGCTCTTCGACGACGGCACCGACTTGGGCAGCTACAACACGCAGCAGCACTCGCTCGCGCACAGCGACGGGCTGTTCCTCGTTTACACCCGGCGCGGCGCGAACAACGACCATATCATCCGCCATCGTGCGCCGCTCTTCATGGCGCAGGTGGACCCGGTGAAGCTTCAGGTTCTGCGCGCTACGGAGAAGGTCGTGGTGCCCGAGCGCGGTGCGGAGCTGGGCAACTTCGGCTGCAACCCCTTCAGCGCGGCCGAGTCGTGGGTGACCGTGTCGGAAGGGATGTTCATGAAGGACTCGAAGCAGCGCGGTGCGGAAGGCGCAACCTTCATCGCCCGCATTCTCTGGTCGAAGCCAAACCGTCTTGTGAGCGCGTCGGCCGCCGTGGCGAAGCCGCTCCGCATCGTCACGCTTGGCGACTCCATCACCAAGGGAGTCCGGCCGGGCGTGAAGGCGGAGGAGACTTTCGCCGCGCGGCTCGAAGCCGGCTTGCGCACAGACGGTGTGAGCGCATCCGTGGTCAATGTCGGCATCGGCGGCGAGCGCACGGATCAGGCATTGAAGCGTCTGGCCAAGGATGTCATCGCGCAGCAGCCCGACCTCGTCACGATCATGTATGGCACCAACGACAGCTACGTGGATCAGGGCAAGAACGCCTCGCGCATCACCGCCGAGGAGTATCGCGCCAACCTCGTCAGGCTGGTGGACGTGCTGCGTGCCGCCGGCATTACGCCCGTGCTGATGACCGAGCCGCGTTGGGGTAAAACGGCAAAGCTCAATGGCGTCGGCGAACACCCGAATGTGCGACTCGAAAAGTATGTCGAGGCCTGCCGCGCCGTCGCGAAGGAAAAACAAACTCCCCTCGTGGACCACTACCAGCACTGGAACAACGCCGAAGCCAAGGGCACCGACATCGGCTCGTGGACTACCGACCAGTGCCACCCGAATCCCGACGGCCATCGCGTGCTCTCAGAGATCATGCTGCCGGTCATCCGAGCTTCGCTGCCGAAATCACATTGAACCCGGCGATGCACTTCGCTTCCAGATGCTATCGTTCCTGGCTGTTGTTGAGCTGGCTTATTGGCGCGTTGTTGCTTCCTTCCGCCTCGGCCACCCATCTAAAGCTCTTCGTCCTCACCGGACAGTCCAACTCGCTTGGCACGACCGATGGCGATGGGGCCGACCCCTCACCGGGCACCGACCCCGCCGACCGAGAAGTGCGCTTCTACTGGCACAATCTTGCGAACGCCACCAAATCGCTCGGCGATTCGGGCGGCGAGTTCACGACACTCCGCGAGCAGCAGGGCGGATTTTACAAGGGCAGCGCCACACATTGGGGCCGGAAATCGGCTTTGGTCGCCGCCTGCATCTCGCAGGGGTGCGGGACTTTGGCATCATTAAAGCCAGCCGAGGCGGCGGCGGCAATTCGTTCTGGTCCAAGACCGCCCCCGACCACCACATGTATGACCACGTCGTGAAGACCGTTACCACGGCCACGGACAGTCTCACCCGGGCCGGACACACCTTCGAGGTCGTGGCCTTGCTATATCTCCAAGGGGAGAGTGACTCTGCTGCCGAGGCTACGGTTGCGGACACGCGCATGAAGGAACTGACCGATCATCTGCGCCGCGATCTCCCGAGCGCAAATGGGTTGCGCGTTATTATCGCCGGCATCGCCGCCTCCGGAGGGACCCGCGATGTGGTGCGGGCCAAGCACGCAGCGCTCGCGCTGGACAGTGGAACCTTCAGCTTTTTCGCCACCACTGACCTGCGCCAACATCTGCCCGACCAGCTGCACTTCGACAAAATGGCTAAACTCATCGTCGGCGAGCGCTTCGCGGAGGCGTCGCTGAAACAGACCATTCACCGCCCAGCCCCATGATGCGCCGCCTCGCCATTGCAGGTTGGTTCGCCTTGGTCGCGGCGGCTATTGCCGCCGCCCCGAAGGCCAGTGATGCAGCGTCCCATTGGTCATACCAGCCAGTCGTGCGGCCAGCATTGCCGTCAGTCAAAAACTCTGCCTGGGCCCTCAACGACCTCGACCGTTTCATCCTCGCGAAGCTGGAAGCCAAAGGACTTCAGCCTTCGCCCGAGGCGGATCCGCGCGCCTTGATTCGTAGGCTCTACTTCGACTTGATTGGCTTGCCACCGACGCCTGAGGAAGTGGATACGTTCGTGCGCGAGTGTTCCGCAATCGGCAGTCGGCAGTCGGCAATCGCCAATCTCGTTGACCGTCTGCTCGCCAGCCCGCACTACGGCGAGCGTTGGGCGCGCCACTGGCTGGACATTGCGCACTACGCGGACACGCACGGCTTCGAGCGCGACCAGCTTCGCCCCAACGCCTGGCGCTACCGCGACTACGTGATCGCCGCACTCAACACTGACAAGCCCTACGACCAGTTTCTCCGCGAACAAATCGCCGGTGACGTGCTTGCGGCCAACTCCAAACTCCAAACCCCAAACTCGGAACTCATGGCAGCCACCGGCTTCCTCGCCGCTGGCCCATGGGACTTCGTCGGCCAAGTTGAGACACGCAGTGACATGCTCAAGCGTGCCGCCCGCGCCGATGACCTTGATGACATGGTGACGCAGGTGCTCACCGCCTCGATGGGTGTGACCATCAACTGCGCCCGCTGCCACGACCACAAACTCGACCCCATTTCGCAGCGCGAATACTACAGCCTGTGGGCGGTCTTCGCCGGCGTGAAGCGCGGCGACCGCGAACTCGACTCCGCCGCCACCGCGCGCCGCGAAGCCGAACGCCAGCAGCTCCAGAAGCGGCTCCGCGAAGTCACCGCCGAACTGGGCCGCCTTACCGGCGAAGGCCTTGATCTCGCGGACATGGTCGGTGGAGGCAACGGCCGCGGCACCGGCATCAAAGGCGCGGGCCTCGACCTCCGCACTGGCAACGTGGTGAAAGACAAGCTCGGCTACCACCGCGACATCCAGGTGAATCGCCGGCAGAAACCAGAGTGGCCGGATTCCACCACGCCAAAGTTCGTGCAGTGGATTTTCCTTCCGGACGGCAAGTCTCCCGTGCAACTGGCCAACCAGACCACGGCCAGCAACCTGCCGCCCACCTCCGGCCACGCGTGGGACGCCATTCGCAATGGCCCACTCAACGCGCAGGTTTCCACCACACTCGCGGACGTGGACTTTGCTTCCGCCGGCCACTCCATCCTCGGCCTGCACGCGAATGCCGGCGTCACCTTTGATCTCGCCGAGATTCGTAAAGCCAGTGGTTTCACAAAGCTGCGCTTCACCGCGCAAGTTGGCTTTGGTGCGAGCGGCACCGCCCTCGCGTGGACGTGGCGCTGCCGGATACCGTAGCGACGCTCACCCTCGTCGCCACCGACGGCGGCGACGGCATCGGCCACGACCTGCTCTTCCTCGGCGACGCGCGGCTCTCTCCCGATCTCGCCGCGCAGCCGATGGTAGCGGTTGACCGCGCGCGCGTTGAAACATTGCGTGCGGAGGAAAAACAATTGAGCACGGCGCTTGCCGCGAAGTTCGAGGGTGAAAAAGTATACGCTATCACGAATGTCGAACCGGCGGTCGTGAAAGTTTTGAAGCGCGGCAATCCCGAGGAGCCGCAGGAAGAGGTCGTGCCGGGCGTGCTCGCGTGCGTGCGGCACGTGCCCGCTGACTTCACCCATACGAAGACCGAAGGCGAACGCCGCCTGGTGCTGGCTGAGTGGATTGCGCATCCCGCCAATCCGCTCACGCGCCGCGTGCTGGTGAATCGCCTTTGGCATCACCATTTCAGCGTCGGCCTCGTGGACACGCCCAGCGACTTTGGGCAGGGCGGCGGCACACCTTCGCATCCCGAATTGCTGGACTGGCTCGCGGAGGAGTTCCTCGCCTGCGGTTGGTCGATCAAGGCGATGCAGCGGGTGATTTGCACGAGCGCGGCGTATCGGCAGCAATCATTGATTACTAACCACTCTTCCGCCCAGCGCGTCGACGCCTCCAACCGACTCCTCTGGCGTCAAAACCCACGCCGGCTCGACGCCGAGTCCACGCGCGACGCCGTGCTCGCCGTCAGCGGCAAGCTGAACCTCGCGGCTGGCGGCCCCGGCTACCGCGACTTCAAATACACCGAGGCCTACGCGCCCATCTACAACTACGTCACCGCCGATACACCTGAATTGTGGCGGCGCAGCATCTACCGCTTCGTTGTCCGCACCACGCCGCACACGTTCATGACCACGCTGGATTGCCCGAACCCGGCGAACCTCACGCCCGCGCGCTCGGCGACGACCACCGCGCTACAAGCCCTCGCGCTGTCGAACAACGAGTTCATGCTCCAGCAAGCCCGCCACTTCGCCGCGCGCGTGGAGCGCGAGGCCGGCGCGGACGCATCCGCGCAAATCAGCCGCGCCTTCCAACTCGCCTTCACCCGGCTCCCCACGCGTGAGGAGCTTAACGAAGCGTCGCAGTTGGCCCGCACCGGCGGCATCTTCGGACTCTGCCGGATGCTGCTCAACGCGAACGAATTTGTGTATGTGGACTAGATATTTTCCCTTGGTGCTGTCGGTTGCCGGTCGCCTCGCGGCCGCTGAGTTGCCGGACATTCGCACCGTGCCGGCGGACTTGGCCGTTCCGCCGCTCATCGAGGGCAAGCCCGCGCCGGGCCAGCGAGTGAAGCAAACGCTCGGCGGTTACGAAGGCACGCCCGTCTATCACGTTCTCTACCTGCCGAACGATTGGAAGCCGGGAGTGAAGCTGCCCGTGCTCGTCGAGTTCGCCGGCAATGGCGGCTACACGAACGCGTTCGGCGACATCAGCACCGGTCGGCCCGAGGGCAGCAACCTCGGCTACGGGCTCTCGGCGGGGCGCGGCTTCCTCTGGCTCTGCGTCCCGTATCTCAACGCGGCGGGCAACGACCTCGCGCTGACGTGGTGGGGCGATGCCGCCAAGCGCGACCCGCAGCCAACGCTGAAGTATTGCCGCGAGGCTGTGCAACGCGTTTGCCGCGACTTCGGTGGCGACGAATCGCGCGTGGTGCTCTGCGGCTTTTCGCGCGGAGCCATCGCGTGCAACTACCTTGGGCTTCACGACGACGAGACCGCGCGGCTCTGGTGCGGCTTCTTCGCCTACAGCCACTACGACGGGGTGCGGCAGTGGCCTTATCCTGGCTCAGACCGCGCGGCCGCGCTCACGCGCTTGCAACGGTTGGGCAGTCGTCCGCAGTTCATCTGCGGCGAGGGGGCCAACGCGGCGGAGACGGAAAAATATCTGCGGCCATTGCTGCCCGATGCGAAACTCACCTTCATCAGCACCGGCTTTCGCAATCACAACGACGCGTGGACGCTCCGTCCCAGTCCGGCCCGCGACCAGGCGCGGCATTGGCTCGCAATCATCACGACTTCACGCTGAACTCACCGCACACAATCATGAAACTGCTCTCGACCTGCACGCTGCTCGCCTCATTGCTCCTCCCCTCCGCTGCGTTCGCGCAGAGCAGCAGCCTGAAGCAAGCACTTACCTTCCACGCCTCGTTCGACCAAGGCTTCGACGCCGACTACACGCGCGGGGAGAAGGGCGCGCTGTCCCGCACCAAGCAGGGCATCGTGCCGCTCACGGCCAACGAGGAATTGAAGCTTGTCCCCGAAGGAGGGCGCTTCGGCGGCGGGCTACATTTCACCAAGAAGGGTTCCACCCAGCCGCGTTTCAAGGGCGTGGGTATCCTCGGCTACAACACAACAAACTGGAGTGCGAGCGTCTCCGTATGGCTCAAGCTCGACCCCGACAAAGATCTCGAACCGGGCTATTGCGACCCCGTGCAAATCGTCGGCGACGACACGAAGAAGGGTTTCATCTTCATGGAGTGGTCCAAGGACGATGCCCCGCGCCACTTCCGCTTCGCCATCCGCCCGAAGATTGAGCTGTGGAATCCCAACGGCCTCGACTGGGCGAAGATGACCGACGCACAACGCCCAGCGGTGAACCTCCCGCGTGCGCCGTTCTCGCGCGAAGCATGGACACACGCGGTCTTCACGTTGGAGTATTTGAACGACAAGGCGAAGAAGCCCGTGGGCAGGCTCTTCCTGAACGGTAAGCTCATGGGCAGCATCGAGAACTGGGACCTCACGCTTGGCTGGAATCCCGACGCCGTGCAACTCGTGCTCGGCGCGTCCTACGTTGGCTACATGGATGACCTTGCGGTTTTCAATCGCGCGCTTACCAGTGCCGAGGTCACGCAACTGTTTGGCCTTAAAACTGGCGTCCGCGAGTTGCACCCATGATCCCCTGTCCTCATGAAACAATTCTTCGCCGTTCTCACTGTCTTGCTCGCCACGCTTGGCCTCCACGCTGCGCCCGCGCAGCCGAACATCATCATCATGCTCGTGGACGACATGGGCGTGATGGATACTTCGTTGCCGTTTCTCACCGATGCGGACGGCAAGCCCAAGCGATATCCCCTCAATGATTTCTACCGCACGCCAAACATGGAGCGGCTCGCGGCACGGGGGATTCGCTTCAACAATTTCTGCGCGATGAGCGTGTGTTCGCCGACGCGTATTTCCATCATGACCGGTCAGAACGCTGCGCGGCACCGCACAACAAACTGGATCAACCCCGACAGCAACAACGCTGGCCCCAAAGGCCCTCCGGATTGGAATTGGCAGGGCATGAAGAAGACGGACGTCGCGTTGCCGCGCCTGATGCAGGCGGCGGGCTATCGCACCATCCACGTCGGTAAAGGTCACTTCGGACCGCGCGAGTTCGAGGGCGCTGACCCGCGCACCATTGGCTTCGACATCAACGTGGCCGGTGGGTCCATCGGGGCGCCCGCGAGCTATTATGGGAAACAGAATTTTGGAAACTTGGTGGACGGCAAGACCAAGAAGAAGCCGGGCAACGCCGTCCCCGGCTTGGAGAAATATCACGGGCAAGACATCTTCCTCACCGAGGCGCTCGCGCTCGAGGCCAACGCGCACGTCGCCGACGCAGTAAAGGCGGCCAAACCGTTCTTCCTCTACTTCGCGACCTATGCCGTCCACGCGCCGTTCAACTCCGACCCGCGCTTCGCCGCGCACTACAAGGATTCCGGCAAGCCCGCCAACGCGCAGGCCTTCGCGACGCTCATCGAGGGCATGGACAAGGCGCTCGGCGACGTGCTCGACCACTTGGACAAACTCGGCGTCGCGGAGAACACGCTCATCTTCTTCCTCGGCGACAACGGCTCCGACGCGCCGCTCGGCCACGAGCACGCGGTCGCGTGCGCGGCTCCGTTGCGCGGCAAGAAAGGCTCGCACTACGAGGGTGGGATGCGCGTGCCGTTCATCGCCGCATGGGCGAAGCCGAGTGCGGGCAACGCGTTTCAGCAACGCCTGCCCATCGCTGCCGGAGCCATCCAAACCCAGCAGGCCGCCATCTATGACATGTTCCCCACTTTGCTCGCGCTCACTGGCGCCAAAGCTTCGCCAAATCACGTCATTGACGGCGCGCGCCTCGACACACTGTTCACCGGCAAGCGCGACACGAGCCGCGAGGAGATTTTCCTGATGCACTACCCGCATTCACCGCACCGCAGCGACTACTTCACCACGTATCGCGACGGCGATTGGAAAGTAATCTACCACTATTTCCCCACCGAGGCGTCGGAGGGCTCGCACTATCAGCTCTTCAACTTGAAGTCCGATCCCTTTGAGCAAAAAAACCACGCCGCGACCGATCCCGCGCAGCTCAAGCGCCTCATGCAGGGGCTCGTTGTCAGACTGGAGAAGCAAGGCGCGGTCTATCCCGTGGACAAGGAGACCCGTCAACCGGTGAAGCCCCAAATTCCGTGAAGTCAATCACCCTACCGCAACGCACAAAACCGATCGCACCATGAAACCACTCATCTCCCTGTTTGCCCTTCTCACCGTCTCAGCCTCCGCGCAGACGGATAAACCGTTGCTTCACGAACGGGCTTTGCCCTCCGTCGCCGCGCCGAGCTTCAAGGAGCCGCTTGCGGCTCCATTCTCCACGGTGAAAGGCAAATGGACGGTCGAGGACGGCGCGTTGAAGGTCACGAATCTGCCGGAGGAAAAGCACATCCCCGTGCTGCACCACAACGTCGGCCTGGCTGCAGCCGTCATCGAGTGCGAGTTCCGCTTCGATGGCCCGGGGCCATTCTTAATCGGCTGCGATGCTGCCAAGCACGTGGGGCGTGTCGTGGTCAATGCCTCCAGCTTGAGCATCGCCGAGGATTCCGTTGCCCCCTCTCACACCATTGCCAAGCTCCCGATGACTGTGAAGGCGGACGAGTGGCATCAGCTCCGCGTCGAGTGGAAGGGTGACGAGATGGCCGCGCGCCTCGACGGAAAGGAGCTGCGTGCGCTGCACGCCCACCTCGGCACGCCGAAGGCGCGCAGTTGGCTGGCCGCGGGGCAGAACGTGAAAGTCCGCAACTTGAAGATCAGCGGGGAGCTCACCGCGCCCAAGCCATGAACCTGCCGTTTCCCTGCGGACAACGAAGGCGTGTGGCTTCGCGCCGTGACTTTCTCCAAGCCGCTGCCGGCGGCATCGGAGGCGTCGCGCTGACCGCCATGCTCGCTCGCGCGGAGAGTGCCCTGTCGGCCAATTCCCTCGCACCCAAGCCCGCGCCATCCCGCGCGCGCGCGCGCGCTGTCATCCAAATTTTCTGCCCTGGCGGTCTCAGCCACGTGGACTCGTGGGATTGGAAGCCCGAGCTGGCAAGACGCACCGACCAGCCCTTCGATCCGACCGGCAAGCTTCAGTTCTTCGCGTCGAAGCCCGGCAACTGCCAGGGCAGCTACTGGCCGTTCCGCCAGCACGGGCAGTGCGGACGCTGGATGAGCGACCTGTTCCCGCGCCTGGCCGCGTGCGTGGACGATGTCGCGTTCATCCACTCCATGCAAAGCAAGTCCGCGCTGCACGGTCCGGCGATGTTCATGGCCAACAGCGGCTTCATCCTACCCGGCTTCCCGAGCATGGGCGCGTGGGTCACCTACGGCCTCGGCAGCGAGAGCGAAAATCTCCCGGCGTTTGTCGTGCTGCCCGACCCGCGCGGCCTGCCGCCCGGCGGCGTCATCAACTGGGGCGCGGGCTTCCTCCCCGCAGTGCATCAGGGCACGACGCTCAACACCGACCCCGAGCAACCGCCGATTGCCGATCTGTTTCCACCGAAGAGCTTCGTCGGCCTCACGCCGCAGGGCGAAGCGAGCGGACGCAACTTCCTCCAAACTCTGAATCGCCAGCATGCCGCCGCGCGCGCGGGCAACACGGAACTCGACGCCCGCATCGCTGCCTACGAACTGGCGGCACGCCTGCAACTCAGCGCGCCCGAAGTCACCGACCTGCGCGGCGAAACCGATGCCGCTCTACGCCTCTACGACCTCGACGACGAGGACACCGGCCCGTTTGGACGCCAATGCCTCCTCGCGCGCCGGCTGGTCGAGCGCGGCGTGCGGTTCGTGCAGATTTACTGCGGCGCGGAGAACACGACCGCGCGGAAAATCCGCCCGAACTGGGACAGCCACGAAGACCTAGTGCGCGACCACGGCTACTGGGGCCGCGTGCTCGATACCGGCGCGGCGGCGCTCCTGCACGACCTCAAAGCGCGCGGCCTGCTCGATTCCACGCTCGTCATCTGCACCACGGAGTTTGGCCGTCAGCCCGGCGCGCAGGGCAAGGGCCGCGACCACAATCCCGGCGCGTTCACCGCGTGGCTCGCCGGCGGCGGCATCCGGGGCGGCACTGCCTACGGCACGACCGACGAGCTGGGTTTCCAAGCCGCCGAGCACCCCGCCTTCAGTTACGACCTCCACGCCACAGCGCTCCACCTGCTCGGCGTGGACCACGAGCGCCTGACCTTCTACCACAACGGCGTCCCCCGCCGCCTCACCGACGTGCACGGGCATGTGATAAAGGAGGTCCTGTCATGAAACCTTCTGCTTCCGGCAACGCGAATCGTCGACAATTTGTTCAGGCGGCAACGGCCAGCGCTGCTTTTGTCTCGCTTGCTGAACCGTCGATGACTGCTCAAACAGTGGGGGAAACGTTCGCCACCAAGACGCTCAAGACCGACGTGCTCGTCTGCGGCGGTGGCTGCGCGGGCATCGCGGCGGCGCTGGCGGCGGCACGGCGCGGGGCGAAGGTGCTGCTTGTCGAGAAGGCTCCGTTCGCCGGTGGCATCATCACTTGCGTGGGGCTGCCTTATTTCGACGGCATCGCGAACATCAAAGACAACCGCATCGTTGTGCGCGGCATCGCGCTGGAGCTGTTGTCCAAGTCCGGCGTCTGCAAACCCGACGCCACGCACACGGCGAAGCACAACCCGACCATCGGCAATTCCTTCGAGTTCAAGCTGCTGCTCGACCGCCTCATCCGCGAGCAGAAGGAGCGCCTCACCGTGCTGTTCAACTCCTTCGTCTGCGGCGTGCAGAGCAGCGGCGGGCGCATCCGCTCCGTGCAAATCGCCAACAAGGACGGGCTGGTGCACGTCGAGGCGAACACGGTGATTGACTGCACCGGCGACGCGGATGTTGCCGCGTGGGCGGGCGCGCCGTTCGAGCAGAACGCCGAGGTGCAGCCGCTCACGCTGCACTTCCGCATCGGCAACGTGAAGCGCGTCGGCAACCTCAGTCAGAACTGCCGCGCCGCGCTGGCGAAGGCGCAGGCCGCCGGCGAGTTGCCCTTCTACTACGGCCCCGGCGTGATGTTCCTCTACCACGAGAGCGAGGTTTACATCCACGGCATCCGCGTGCCCGCGAACCCGACTGATGCCGCCGACCTCTCGCGCGCCGAGATGCAGGGCAGGGCGGATGCGTGGGCAATGTTTCAGGCTTGGAAGCGCGACGTGCCGGGCTTCGAGCAGAGCTATTTCATCGAGGCGTATCCCTGGATCGGCGTGCGCGAGTCGCGCCGACTCATCGGCCAGCATGTGCTGAGCGAGGACGACCTGATGAAGTCCCGCCGCTTCGACGACGCCATCGCCACCGGCTGCTGGTATCTCGACCTGCACCCCAACAAAACCGTCGTCGGCAGCGCGAACGACTTTGATCCAAAGAAGGTTCAGCCCGAGCCCTACGACATTCCCTATCGCTCGCTCCTGCCGCAGAAGGTGGAGAACCTGCTCGTCGCTGGACGCTGCCATTCCGCCACGCGCGGCGCACACGCCTCCACCCGCGTGACCGTGACTGCGATGGCGATGGGCGAAGCCGCCGGCACCGCTGCCGCGCTGTCCGTCGTCGCGAAGAAGACCGTGCAAGAAGTCGGCGGTGTGAAAGTGCGCGAAGCGCTGAAAGCCATCGGCGCGGGGCCATTTACTGAAGCATAACCATGAAGCTCATTCCTCAACTTGCCTTCCTCCTGACGCTCGCTGGCCCAGTGCTCGCTGCTGACGTGTCCGATTTCCCCCTAGTTCCAGCGCAGGAATGCCGCCCGCGCAACGGCCTGCCGAACTTTTTGGCCAAAGCGGCCATCGGCGGCACCGGATCGGACCTCGGCGTGTTCCGGCTCAAGCAGGATGTGCTCGACGCGAAGCCGGACCTGCTCTTCGTCGAGTTCGCGGTGAATGACGGTGGAGCGGAGCCGCAGCAGATTTTCCGCTGCATGGAGGGCATCGTGCGGCAGACTTGGCGTGCGCTGCCGCGGTGCGACATCGCGTTCGTTTACACCATCACCGAGCAGCTCGCGCCACCGATGCTGGAGGGCAAATTCCCGCGCGCCGCCAGCGCGATGGAGAAGGTAGCCGACCACTACGGCATCCCGACCATCCACCTGTGCATGGAAGTGGCGCGGCTGGCAAAGGCAGGGAAGCTCGTCTGGAAGGCACCGTTGCCGAAGACACCTGAGGAGAAGGCCAAACTCGGCGACCAGTTCGTTTTCGCACCAGACGGTGTGCATCCGCACGTCGAGACGGGGCACGAACTGTATTTGCAGGCCGTCGCTCGCTCGTTGCCGGTGATTCGCGAAGCATCGAAAGCCACTGGTCCGCACCAGCTCGGTGCGCCACTCATCGCCACGAATTACGAGCACGCGAAGCTAGTGCCCATCACGGCAGCCACGCTCTCAAAGGACTTCGCATTGCTCGACGCGAAGACCGACGCGTTCGGCAAGCGTTGGGCGAACCGCATGACTTCTTTGCACAAGGGTTCGCAGGCGGGCGCGACGCTTGCCTTCAAGTTCAAAGGCACGCGCGCCGCCATCTACGACATCATCGGTCCCGACTGCGGGCAGGTCATCGTGACCGTGGACGACCAGCCGCCGCGCACGGTTCCGCGCTTCGACAGCTTCTGCACGTATCATCGCCTCGCCACCCTCGGCCTCGGCACCGAGCTGCCGGACACGGTCCACACGGTCAAGATAGAGATTCATCCCCAGCAGCCGGACAAGGCGAAGATTCTCGCGACGCGCAACAACACGATGGACAAACCCGAACGCTTCGACGGCACGGCCTTTTATCCCGGCGCAATTTTACTCGTGGGTGAACTGGTGAAGTGAGCGTCCAACAGCGAGACTGACATGAAAGCCGCCTTTGTATTGAGCCTGCTGCTGTTCGCCCGACCCGCCTTTGCTGCGCCCGCGAAGGCGATCTCGACGGACTGGTGGTCGCTCAAGCCGCTGGTGCGACCGGTGGTTCCTCAAACCGGCAATCCGATAGACGCCTTCATCCGCACCAAGCTTGCGGAGCAGAAGCTTCAGCCCTCGCCTGAGGCTGAACCGCGCGTGCTGATTCGCCGGCTTTACTTCGACCTGCTCGGGCTGCCGCCGAAGCCGGAGGAGGTCGAGGCGTTTGTGCGCGAGAGCTCGAACGGCAACCGAGAATCTGCGATCGGCACTCTCGTGGACAGGCTTCTCGCCTCCCCACACTACGGCGAGCGCTGGGCGCGCCACTGGCTCGATGTGGTCCACTACGGTGACACGCACGGCTATGACAAGGACAAGCCCCGCCCAAACGCCTGGCCTTACCGCGACTACGTCATCCGCGCGTTCAACGAGGACCGGCCCTACGCCCGCTTCATCCAGGTGCAGGTCGCGGGTGACGTGCTTTTTCCCGGCACGCGCGACGGCGTCGAGGCGCTGGGCTTCATCGCAGCGGGTCCGTGGGATTTCATCGGACACGCGGAGGTGCCGGAGAGCAAGATTGATGGGAAGATCGCGCGTCACCTCGATCGTGACGACATGGTGGTGAACACGCTCCAGACCTTCAACAGCCTCACGGTGGGCTGTGCGCAGTGCCACGACCACAAATTCGACCCGATCCCGCAGCGCGACTACTACCGCCTCCAAGCCGTGTTCGCAGCGCTGGACCGCGCGGACAAAAAATATTTCGCCGACGCGAAACTCACCCAGCGTTTTGCCGAGCTTGAGCACGAGCAACGCACGCTCACGGCGAAGCGCACCGCGTTGGAAACCAAGCTCAAGGCCGCCGCCGGCAAGGAGCTGGAGTTGCTGGACAAGGAAATCGAGGCGGGGAGCAAGGCCAAGGGTGGCCTGCGTCCCGAGTATGGCTACCACAGCGCCATCTCGCCGTCGCAGGACACATCGAAGTGGGTGCAGGTGGACCTCGGACGCAATGTGGTGATTGACCGCGTGGTGCTGCGTCCGTGCTACGACGATTTCAACAAGATCGGCGCGGGCTTCGGCTTTCCAGTGCGGTTCAAGGTGGAGGCCAGCGACGACGCACAGTTCAAGAGTGGCGTGGTGGCCGTTGCCGACAAGACGGGCGGAGATTTTACCAACCCCGGCACCGCTCCGCAGACATTCAAGAGCCCCGGCGCGACGGCGCGCTTTATCCGCCTGACCGCTACCAAGCTTGCGCCCCGGCAGAATGACTTCATCTTCGCCCTCGCCGAGTTGCAGGTCTTCGACAGCACAGGCAGCAATGTTGCGCTCAAGGCCGCCGTCACCGCACTCGATTCCATCGAGGCACCGCCGCGCTGGCGCAAGAGCAACCTCGTGGACGACATCGCCCCGCCAACGGACAATTCCGCCGCTCTCGCAGACCTGCGGGCGAAGCGCGATGCCCTGCTGGCGAAGGCGACGGATGACAAGACCCGCGCCGAGCTGGCAGCGTTGGCGAAGGATTTGGAGCGGGTCGCGGCGGAATTGAAAACGTTCCCAAAGCCGGACGTGGTCTTTGCGGCCACGGTCCATTACGGCAGCGGCTCATTCGCGGGCACCGGGTCGAGTGGCGGCAAGCCACGTGTCATCCAAGTGCTTCATCGCGGAGATGTGAAGCAGCCGAAAGACGAGGTCGTGCCGGGCGCGCCGGGTTATCTCACGAACCTGCCGGGCAACTTTGAGCTGCCCGCCGATCACAGTGAAGGCGAGCGTCGTGCCGCACTGGCGAAGTGGCTTTCCTCTCCGGACAACGCGCTCACGTGGCGCAGCATCGTGAACCGCGTCTGGCAATACCACTTTGGGCGTGGTCTCGTGGAGACACCGAACGACTTCGGTCGGAATGGTGCGCTGCCGACGCATCCAGAGCTGCTGGACTGGCTGGCTGTCGAGTTTCGCGACAGCGGCGGCTCGCTGAAGAAGCTGCACAAGCTCATCGTGACCAGTGCGACGTATCGGCAAACGTCCGCTACGCCTTCGCCGCGCATCTCGACCGATGCCGAGAATTGCTACCTTTCTCACCAGAACCGTCGGAAGCTCGACGCCGAAGCCGTGCGGGACGCTACGCTCTTCGTCGCTGGCAAGCTGGACCTGAAGCTGGGTGGCCCGGCCTTTCAGGACTTTGTCGTGGAGAAGCCCGAGCACTCGCCGCACTACGAGTATCACCTGCACGACCCCGAAGACCCAAAGTCGCACCGTCGCTCAGTCTATCGCTTCCTCGTGCGCTCACAGACGCAGCCGTTCATGACTACGCTCGACTGTGCGGACCCGTCGATGCAGGTGGGCAAGCGCAACGAAAGTGTCTCGGCACTGCAAGCCCTTGCGCTCCTGAACAACGGCCTGATGGTCACGATGTCCAAGCACTTTGCCGCGAAGCTCGACGCAGCAGGTGGCGACCTAAACGCCAAGGTGGATCGCGCATTCCGCGAAGCTCTGGCCCGCGCGCCATCGCCGGTGGAACTTGCGAACCTGACGACTTACGCCCAGCAGCACGGTCTGGCTAACGCATGCCGCGTGCTCTTCAATCTGAACGAGTTTGCGTTTGTGGACTGATTTCGGATGAAACCCCTCCATTCCTTCCGCGTCTGAGAACGCGTGACTCGGAAAACCTCCACGCGAAGCACTCAAAAACGTAGGTCTGCCATCCGGATGCCGGCTTGTGCTTTTGGCCTATTAGTGATGGCGGCGGTTTTGCCGGTGGCCGCCGCGCCGCCTACCGCTTCCGCAGACTTCGACAAGTCCGTCGCGCCGTTTTTTGCGGAGCATTGCAACCGCTGTCACGATGCAAAGGTGGCCAAGTCGGATTTCCGGATGGACACGCTGTCGCGCAAGGTTGGCGTCGAGAACACGCCGCAGTGGGTGGAAATCATGGAGCGCATCAACTCCGGCGAGATGCCGCCCAAAAAGGAGAAACAGCCCAGCGCCGCCGAGCGGGCGCGGGTGGTCGAGTGGCTGGCGGCGCGGCTGAAGGAAGGCGAGTCGGCGCGCATGGCCGCACGTGGGCCGGTGACTTACAACCGCCTCACCCGCGATGAGTATGTGAACACCATCCGCGACCTACTGGGCGTGGAGTTCGATGCGAAGGACCCCGGCAACTTTCTCGAAGACCCGGAATGGCACGGCTTCGAGCGCATCGGTTCGGTGCTGACGTTGTCGCCATCGAACATCGAGAAGTATCTTGGGGCGGCGGAAAAGATTTTGGCGGAGGCGTATCCCGAGGTCGTGCCGTTGCGGAAGGGGCAGAAGCCGCCGGAGCCGTTTGGCGGCACGAAGCGGGCGATTGAGGAGAATCAAATCCAAGAGCGCCACCGCGAGCGGCTGCGCGAGTTGGGGCTGCTGGACAAGGTGCGTTACGACATGTGGCCGGGAGACATGTTTCGCTATTCGCTGCTGAAGGAGCCGTTGCCCGAGTCTGGCGTTTACGAAATCAGCTACACGCTAAGCGGCTTGAAGCCGGAAAAGGGACTCGCGCCACGCCTGAAAGTGTATGAAGCCAAGCTCGACCGAGTATTGTTCGAGCAAGACATCGTCGCGCCCGAGGACAAGCCCATCACGGTGACGTTCCGGGCGCATCTGCCCAAGGGGCGGCCCAACATCGAGGTTTACAACGAAGTGCCGGGGCCCTCGAACCTGCCGCGCTCGGGCCGGCACGGAGACACGCCGTTCGTCAGCACGAAGATGGGACGCATCCCGTGGCAGTTGAAGCTGACGGACGAGGAAGGCAAACCGCGCTATCCATTCCTCATCCTGGACTCGGTCACATGGCGCGGGCCCATCGTGACGGACGAGGAGAAGGCGCGGCGCGCGGAGTATTTCCCGGTGAGCGAGGGCGATCTGGGCCAGGTGCGCGAAGGGCTGGGGCGGCTCGCGAAGCGTGCGTTCCGTCGCCCGGTCACGGACGCGGAGTTGGACCACTTCACCGGCATCGTGAAGAGCGAATTGGCGGCGAAGGAGAAGTTTCCCGATGCCGTGAAGGCCGGGATGCTCGCCATCCTTTGCTCGAAGAGCTTTCTCTTCCTCACTGAGGGCGACACGAAAGCCCCGCGCGCGACGCTCAACGACTGGGAAATCGCCTCACGCCTGTCGTATCTGCTCTGGAGTTCCATGCCGGACGACGAGTTGTTTAAGCTCGCCGAACAAGGCAAGTTGCGCGACAAGGCCGAGCTATCCAAGCAGGTTGCGCGAATGCTAAAGGATCCGCGCGCCGTGCATTTCACCGACGCGTTCGCGACGCAGTGGCTGCGGCTGCGCAAGGTCGGCATGTTCCCGCCGGACAAGAAGCTCTACCCCGACTACGACAAGACGCTTGAAGCCGGAATGATTGGCGAGTCGAAGGCGTTTTTCCACGAGGTGCTGCGGCAAAACCTCACGCTGCGGGTGTTCCTCCACTCGGACTGGAGCATGATGAACGCGCGGCTCGCGCAGTTTTACGGGCTGCCGGACGCGGGGTTGCCGCGCGATGGGTATCAGCGTGTCTCACTGCCGGCCGAGAGCCGGCGTGGCGGCTTGCTCACGCAGGCGGCAATTCTCTCGCTCACCTCCGACGGCACTCGGCACCGGCCGGTGCATCGCGGGGTTTGGTTGTCGGAGGTGATTCTCGGCAAAACGCCCCCGCCTCCTCCGCCGAACGTGGACCCGATCCCGACCACCTCCGTGGATTCGCCCAAGGCCACGCTCCGTATGAAACTGGAGGCGCACATGAAGGATCCGAACTGCGCTGCATGCCATCGCAGGATTGATCCGCTCGGGCTGGCCTTTGAGAACTATGACGCCATCGGCCGCTGGCGCACCGAGGAGGTCACCGACGGCGTGGGCGCGAACCCAAAGGTGAATCCTGCCGGGCAGATGCCCGACGGCCGCAGCTACGCGACGCCGGAAGACTTCAAGAAGCTACTGCTCTGCGACGTGGACGCGTTCGCGGCCGCATTCATCGAGAAGCTCGCCACTTACGGACTGCGCCGCGCCACTGATTTTGGCGACCGCACGGACTTGCAGGCGCTCGTCGTCGCCAGCAAGGCGAAGGACTACCGCCTCCGCGACATCATGGAGACATTTGTCTGTTCAGACCTTTTCCAGAAACGCTAGTTTGACTCCAAGCACTCGAACCTATGAGCCACCTGAACCTCCGCCGCTGGGAAATCAGCCGTCGCACCGCCTTGCGCGGCATCGGGGCGACCATCGCCCTGCCGCTCCTCAACGCGATGGCTGATTTGCCCGCCGCCGCGAAGCCCAAGCGCAGCGTGTTCCTCTACATCCCGAATGGCGTCAACACTCTCACGTGGCAGATCCATAAAGCCGGCGCGGACTATGAGTTCACCGCGCCGCTTAAATCGCTCGAGAAGCATCGCGCCGACATCACACCCATCAGCGGCCTGCACCACCCGATGGTCATCGGCAAGCACCACAACTGCGAAAAGGTTTGGCTCACTGGCGCGAACGTCCCCGGCGATGGCGGCGCGTTCCGCAACACCGTTTCTGCCGACCAGCTAGTGGCTGACGTGCAGGGCGTCTCCACGCGCTTCTCATCGCTGGAGATGGCGATTGAGGGCACATCACTTTCTTGGTCCAAGGACGGCATTCAACTGCCTGCCGAACGCAACACCCAGCAGCTTTTCAACCAGCTCTTCGGCGTTGAGAAGGACAGCAAGGAAACCATCCGCCGACGCTTGAGCCGGCGCGGCAGCATCCTCGACCTAGTCGCCGAGGACGCCAAACGCGTGAATCGGGGCCTCGGCACCGAGGACCGCAGCAAGCTCGACGAATACCTCACCGCTGTCCGCCAGGTTGAAGAACGCACCAAGCGCGCCGACGAATGGCTCAACATCCCCAAGCCGCAGGTGCCTGCCGACGCGGCGACGCGCCTCACCCGCAAGCTCTCCATGGCTGAGGCAGGCGAGTATTACCGGCTGTTTTACGACCTCATGGCCATGGCGCTGCGCACCGACTCCACGCGCGTCATCACCTGCGGCATCGGCAGCGAAGGCAACACCAGCGGCATCCCGGAGATTGGCATTCTCCAGACGCGCCACGGCCTTTCGCACCACAACGGCGACCCCGAGCAACTTCGCCGTCTCACCGCGACCGACACGTTCCTCGTGGACCAGCTCAGTTACTTCCTCGACCAGCTCAAAGCCACGCAGGAAGACGGGCGTCCGCTCCTCGATACCACGCAGGTGCTCTGGGGCAGCGGCATGGCCTACGGTCACAGCCACGGCAACGCCAACCTCCCAACGATCCTCTGCGGCGGCAAGGCGCTCGGCTACAAGCACGGCACACACGTGGACTTCAATCTGCCGAAGATCGGCAAATACGACGTGGCCGATGCCAACAGCCACTACAAGATTTGCTCTCGCCCCGTGGACGACACCGCCCGCCTCAGCAACCTGCTCCTGACCATGGTCCAGCGCGCAGGCGTGAAGGCGGAGAAGTTCCAGGACAGCACCGGGCCGCTCTCGCAGATCGTGGCGTGAGCTTCGTTCAACCACAGAGGCACAGAGAAATCAGGAAGGCAGGAACTCAGGAATGAAGTTGCTCCCGGATTGCTTGCCTTTCTGCGTTCCTATTTCGCCTTCCTCTGTGCTCTCTGTGTCTCTGTGGTGAAAATCATGCGTTCCATTTTCTTTCTTTCGCTCATCGCGCTCGCCAGCTTCGCTGCCGAGCGGCCCAAGTTTCGCACCGATGCCGACGGTCCGGTGAAGGCAGAAGACAAGCGCTCGAATCCGAGGAACCGCAAGCCCACCGACAAGCCGGACTGGTATCAGCTCGTGCCCGGTGAATTTCCGCCTGAAGGCTCCGCGCACGCGGTGTCCGGAGAATTGATGTTCATGGATCAGCTGGAGCGGCGTTTCCATCTCCGCGTGGACCGCAACGACAGCCAGGAGCGCGGCGTGTGGGATTTGCCGCTTGACGCCACGATGGTGCCCTACGGCTCCATCTGGCAGCACGGCGCTCCGGCGGCCTTGCAGGACATTCCGCTCGGCACGCATCTGCACGGCTTGTTTTACCTCGCTGATCCGGACGACAAGACGCCGCTACCTGAAACGGCCTACCGCCGCAAGACGCCTGAGTGGGAGTTCCGCCGCTGCTTCCGCATCGAGGATGAGTTCACTTTCCACGCGCGGCAGAAGCAGCTCTGGCGGATTGACGCCGTTGACCTCAGCACGAACAAGCTCACCGCAACGCTCATCGAAGCCGGCAAGCCCGTCGGCGACGGCAAGTCCAAAACCTTCGACCTACGTTCCAGCACGCGCGTTTTCCAAGGCGACCGATTCACCGACCTTAAGGCCTTGCAGCCCGGACAGACGGTCCTCTTCAACCTCACGTGGGTCACGCTCTACGGCCCCGGCCGCATCACGGACATCTGGATTGATGAAGCTGCTCGCGCCCGCGCGACGGCGCATCAGCTCGAACGCCACCGCCAGCAGATCCGCGAGCGCGGGCTTGCAGGCTACGTAAGCGCGGTGGATGACGACGCGCAAATCGTCACCATCACTTTCTTCGGTGGCGTGGACCCCAAGCTCTTCGAGGAAATCAAAAACGTGGACACCAACAAAGTTGGCTGGCCACTGGCGAAGGAGGCCGACAACCAGGCCGCGCCGAAAGGCACCATTGCCGTCGCGCGCGAGTCGCTGATGACCTACGACCCGGTCAACGACCGCAAGGGCGGCAACATCGTGGACATCAAAAAAATCCCCATCGAACCCGGCGGCAGCGGCGTGCAAATCAAGGTAAAGTGCGACCTCCTGCTCGAAGGCTTCCGCCCCAAACGCGTCGTGCGCTTCTACCCGGCCACGTGGAAAGTCATCGCCCTGCCGCGCGAGGAACAGTTCTACGGCCGGGATTGACTACGCCTCTCAACGCACGCAGTAAACGAGATTCCGCTTGCGGCGTCGGCGGCACACGGTAATCCTCTGCCCGCAACCAAGAGTTGTTCGGGCGCACGTGGCGGAATTGGCAGACGCGCTAGATTCAGGTTCTAGTGAGTAACATCGTGCAGGTTCAAGTCCTGCCGTGCGCACCAAAAGTCCATGCTTCGGTAAGTCAGCACCGTCCCGAAACGTTTATGGCCACGACCATTCGTAAAGCCACCGCCGAGGACTCCATTCCCTGGATTTCGCTAGTCAAGGCCGTCCTAGGGGATGATCACCCCAACAAGGAAATCTACAATCCCGCCTGGGTGGCAACCGAACTTGCGTCCGGACTGCCGGGCAACGAAACGTGGCTTGCGGAAGATCAGGGGCGAATCCAGGCGAGCATCTCGGTGCTCGGGGCGGTGGCTGCGAACGAGAATCCCGTCTGCAACCTAGGCCGGAACCTGTTTCATCCCACCAGTTATGCGGATGGTTCGGCGGAGGCGTTGCTGCAAAAGATCACGGAGCTGGCCGTGTTGCGCCGACAGATGTGTGTCACACGCGTGCTGGCGTCGGACAATGCCCAGCAGTTGCTCGTGGAGCGGATCGGGTTTTCGTGCGTGGGATTCCAGCCGCTCAAGCACATCACCAAGACGCGCGAAGAAGTGCTCTTTTACGTGAAGCGCGCACGCTCGATGAACGCCAACCGCCTGCCGCTCTCCGAGTCTTTGCCGCAGCTTGGTGAGTTGGCCTCCGTTGCGCTTCAGCATCTCGCTATCCCCGGTGTCCCGGCCGTCCGCGATGGCGGGACCGGCTATCCGTTGCAAACCGATGTGCTGGTGACCGCAGTCAAAGAGGACGAGTTCAAAGCCGCCCGCGACGGGGTGGTCGCCCAGAACCCGCCCCAGGAAATCTCCAGCAATTTCAACTGGGGCACCGGGTTTATGCGTATCTCCTCGACGGCTAGCACGCGCGCGGTGCTCTGCCGACGTGAGGGCCAGGTGAGCGCCGGGATCCGCTACCTCTACGACGAGCAGGATCGTTGCGTGCGAATCATGGATGGTTTTTGCACGGACAACCTGTCGATGGGCGCATTATTGCAGCACGTCACCAAGACGGCCCAGACGGAGTTGAGCGCTGCCTATGTGGAGGTGGATCTTCTAGCTACCGCGGTGAAGCTGCTGATCAGTGCGGAGCAGCTCGGTTTCATCCCGGTTGCCTATCTGCCCGGCTTCCACAAGGTCCACGAAGGCGCGACCGATCTGGTGAAAATGGTCAAGCTTAACCAGACCTACAGCATCGAGCACGAAAAGCTCACCACGCACGCGCTGGTCATTGTCAACGTCATCAAGCATTGCCTTCAGGATCAGAGCATCGGCGTGGCCATCATCAACCTTTTGCGCGATCTCGACATCTTCAAGGGCCTCGGCGACGGTGAGCTGCGCAAGGTGGCGCGCCTCTTCACTCAAAAGCTGTTCCGCCCCGGAGAAAAAATCTTCAGCAAGGACGATGCCGGTCACGAGGCTTACGTGGTGATGCGTGGCCAGGTGGACATCTTGCTCGAGGAGAACACCGCGCCCATCGCGTCGCTGGGGCAGGGACAAGTGTTTGGTGAGCTCTCCTTCCTCGACGGGGGCAAGCGCGGTGCTATGGCCGTCGCCAAACAGGCCAGCATCGTCCTCGTGATGCAACGTCCGCAGTTCTTCGAGATGACGCAGCGGGAGCCGCACCTTGGTCTCTCCGTGATGCGCAACATCGCCCTGGAACTTGGCAGCCGTCTTCGTCGCAGCAACGCAGCCCTCGCTCCGAAGCATTGACTTCACCGCGCCTCAGGGCGTCAAGTGCGGGGCCACCAGTCGCCAGATGTCGTCATGCACGAACTCGATGCCTTGAGTGGCATCCACCACTCTGACGCGTTCCGGCTCGGCATCGGCGATTTGCTGAAACCCGTGCTCCACGCGGCGGAAGAATGCGCGATCTGCCTCCTCAAAACGATCGCGCGGTCCGCTGGTGGCGGCCTGACGGGCTTGACGCCGCGCTTCGCTCACTTCCGTAGGGACTTGGAGCAGCAGCGTTAGATTGGGGCGCGTGCGGCCCACGGCGAAATCAATCACGGACTTCACCAGACTCAAATCAAGCTGCCGGCCATAACCTTGATAAGCGGTGGTGGAATCATAGAACCGGTCACAGAGGACGATTTCTCCCGCCGTCAATGCGGGCCGGATCACTTCGAGGACCAATTGCGCCCGGCTCGCGTTCATCAACAGCAGCTCGGCCTCTGGCATCATGACTTCGTTTGAAGGGTGATGTTTCAGCAGGTGCCGAATCTCCTCGCCGATGGGCGTGCCGCCCGGCTCGCGCAGCACGCGCGCCCGGTGCCCGAGCTGGCGCAGACGCTCGGCCAGCAAGCCCACCTGCGTGCTCTTGCCGCCGCCTTCCGTGCCTTCAAAGCTGATGAACAAGCCGGCCATTTGAAACTCAGGGTGGGTTAAGATTACGATTGGGAGTAAGAGCAGGGGGCGATTCAGAGGCCATTCGCTTCTTAATTCCCCGCCCTAAACCCGTTTTACTCGCGGCCCCTTCGGCGTGTCTTCCACCGACCAGCCCAAGGACTTGAGCTGATCTCGCACCACGTCGCTGCGTTTGAAATCCTTCGCTTTGCGGGCTGCTTGGCGTTCTTCCACCAGCATCAGCACTTCCACTGGCACCTCGTCCTTCTTCGCCATGCCCAGGCCAAACACCTCGTCCACCCGCTTCCAAGCCTCGAGCGCCGCTGCCGCCTGTGGTCGGGGCAGGGCATTGGCTGCGAGTTTGCGGTTCACTTCCGTGATCCAGTCGAAGACGGCTGCCCATGCGGCCGACACGTTCAAGTCATCGTCCATCGCCTTGGTGAACTGCACGAGCAGGGCCTGCTCCGGCGGCACACTGGTGTCGCCAGCGAACTCGGCCAGCTTCCCGACACATTCGTCCAGGCGGGCCAGCGAGGCGCGCGCGCCAGCGAGGCCATCCAAGGTGAAATTGAATTGCGCGCGGTAATGCGCTGTGAGCAGCAGATAACGAATTTCGCGGCCCGTAGCCCCTTTTGCCAACAGATCGCGCAACGTGAAGTAATTGCCGAGCGATTTGCTCATTTTCTTGCCCTCGACCAGCAGGTGCGAACCGTGCATCCAGTGCTTCACAAACTTGCGGCCCGGCGGATACGCCAGCGCGCCTTCGCTCTGCGCGATCTCGTCCTCATGATGCGGGAACATCAAATCCTCGCCGCCCAAGTGCAGATCGAAACTTTCGCCCAGATGCTTCGTCGCCATCGCACTGCACTCGATGTGCCATCCCGGCCGGCCTTCACCCCAGGGGCTGGGCCAGTAAACTTCGCCATCCTCGGGCACACGCCGCTTCCACAGCGCGAAATCCGCGACCGCTTCCTTCTCATACTCATCGTTGGCCACGCGATCACCAACGCGCATGGCGTCGAACTTGAGGTTCACCAACTGCCCATATTGGCAACCGCGATGCCGCGCGCGACGAGTTTCTCGATCAGCGAAATGATCTCCGGCATGTGCTCGGTGGCGCGGGGCAGCACATGCGGCCGGCGGCAGTTAAGCGCGTCGAAGTCAGCCAGAAACTCTGCCTCATATTTCCCGGTGAACTCACGCAACGTCGTCTTCCGCTGCTGCACGCGCTTGATGATCTTGTCCTCCACGTCCGTGATGTTCATCACGTGCTTCACCATGAATCCGCGAAACTCCAGATACCGGCGCAGCAAATCGGTGAAAACAAAGGTGCGGAAGTTCCCAATGTGCGCGAAGTCGTGAACGGTCGGCCCGCAGCAATACATCCCCACCTGCCGGCCCTGCGGGTCCAGCGGGACGAGTTTATCCACGGTGCGGGTCAGTGTGTTGAACAGTTGCAACGGCATGTAAAAGTGGGCCGGAAGTTACGGTTGGGCCCGTGAAGTTCAAAGCGCAAAGTTCCGCCTCATGGTAAATGCAAGCGTGCGTTTAGCGTTTGTGCGATTGAGCCGGGTGATCGGCGCTTGACGGCAGGGCAGGGGACTGGCATGGAACGCCGCGTCGTGTTCAAACGCGTTGCCAAAATGGCGGTGATCCTGGCCGTGGCCCTCTCGCTGGGGCTGCACTGGGCGTTGCTGCAATCGGTGGCATGGACGGGGATGCTCGTGACTTACGCGCAGCAGACTTCCTTCCACGAAGCCGTCACGAAAACCTTCGATGGCAAGAACCCCTGCCGCCTCTGCCAGCTCGTGCGAGCGGGTCAGCAGTCGGAGAAGAAGGCCGAATCGCTGCTGCCGATGGTAAAGATTGAGTCGCTGCCGTGCGCGCAGGCGTTTGTGCTGCTGCCGCCGGTGGCTGAAGATTTCCCTCGCGGGGATGACCTCGCGGCACCCCTGCGCGCGGAGTCCCCGCCTTTGCCACCACCGCGCGTGGTTTA
>RFVF01000057.1 GCA_009922615.1 Pseudomonadota bacterium | reverse complement strand
GCCGGCACCTCGGGTTGGCGACGGCGGACTATTTGCGAGAGCGGGCTTCCGCTGCCCCGCGTCCTTGAACTATTCTCGCCGCGATGATACCCTCCGCTTCGCGAACCGCCTGGCTTGTCGTCGCGCTGCTCTTCCCGGTCGCGCTGCTGAACTACCTTGACCGGCAGATGTTGGCGGCGATGAAGTTCTCCGTTATGCACGACATCCCGAGCATCGCCACGGAGGCGAACTGGGGCATGATGCTCGGTCAGTTCAAATGGGTTTACGCCATCCTCAGCCCCGTGGGCGGCTACATCGCGGATCGCTTCAGCCGCCGCTACACGATCTGCGGCAGCCTCTTCGTCTGGTCGGTCGTGACATGGTGGACGGGGCACGTGAAGTCCTACGATGAACTGCTCTTCGCCCGCTCGCTCATGGGCGTGAGCGAGGCGTTCTACATCCCGGCGGCGCTCGCCCTCATCGCCAACCACCACCTCGGCGAGACCCGTTCCCGCGCCGTGGGCTTCCACCAAATGGGTATCTACGTCGGCATCATGGTCGGCGGCTTCAGCGGCTACGTGGCGGACGCGCCTTCGCTCGGCTGGCGCTGGGCCTTCGATGTGACGGGGTTGGTCGGCGTGCTCTACGCGGTGCCATTGCTGTTCCTGCTGCGCGACGCGCCGAAGGCCGTGGATGCGAACGCAAGCGTCATTCCCCGCACCACCGGCTTCGGCGACGCGGCGAAGGAACTGGCGACCAACCGCTCGTTCATCCTGCTGGTCCTCTACTTCACCCTCCCCGCGCTGGCTGGCTGGGTGGTGAAGGACTGGATGCCCGCGATTTTGAAGGACAAGTTCGCCATCGGCCAAGGCAAGGCCGGCGTCTCCGCCACGCTGTTCGTGAACCTCGCCTCGCTCATTGGCGCGCTGATCGGTGGCTACCTCGCCGACCGCTGGATGCGACGCAGCGAGCGTGGCCGCATCTACGTGAGCGCGCTGGGCATGAGTCTGCTCATTCCGGCACTCTTCGGCGTGGGTAATTCCAGCTCGCTCGGAGTGGCCATTTTCTTCCTCGTCCTGTTTGGTCTGGGCTGGGGCACGTTCGACTGCAACAATATGCCCATCCTCTCGCAAATCGTCCGGCCCGAGCTCCGTGCCACCGGCTACGGCGTGATGAACCTGGTCAGCATCAGTTGCGGCGGCTTCGCCGACGTGGCCTTCGGCGCGCTGCGCGACGCGAAGGTGCCACTCAACGTCATCTTCGGCGTCTTCGCCAGCACGGCAATGCTGTCGGTGGTGCTGGTGCTGATGATCCGCCCAACGTCCGCGCAGGCAGGAAAATGACGCTTATGAACCGCCAGATTTTACTTCTGTGTTTGGGACTGCTCACCGGCGGGTCCGCGCTGGCCGCGCCGCGCAACATCATCTTCATCCTCAGCGACGATCATCGCTGGGATTTCCTGAGCTTCATGCCGGAGGCCCCGAAGTTTTTGGAGACGCCGAATCTCGATCGGCTCGCGAAGGAGGGCGCGCACTTGCGCAACGCCTTCGTCAGCACGTCGCTGTGCTCGCCCAGCCGCGCCTCGATCCTCACCGGCCAATACATGCACCACCATCGCGTGGTGGATAATCAGCGGCCCGAGCCGCCAGGCATTCGCTTCTTCCCCGAGCACCTGCGCGCGGCGGGCTACCGGACCGCGTTCTTTGGCAAGTGGCACATGGGACACGACAGCGACGAACCGCGCGCGGGCTTCGACCATTGGGCGGCGTTTCGCGGGCAGGGCGAATACTTCGACCCCGCGCTCAACGTGAACGGCACGCGCCGCACTTTCCCCGGTTACAGCACCGACGTGCTCACCGACCTCGCGCTGGAATGGCTGGGCCAAAAGCGGGAGAAGCCCTTCCTCCTCTACCTGTCGTTCAAGGCGCCGCACTTCCCCTTCGAGCCCGCGCCCCGGCACAAGGGCCGTTACGACAAATTCCCCGTGCCCTATCCGCCGACGATGGCGAACACCGAAGCCAACTACGCCACGCAACCCCGCTGGGTCCGCGAGCGCCGCTACGGCATCCACGGCGTGGACCACATGGAAACGGGCCGCTTCGACAATGACCCGGTGCCGTCCTTTGAAACGCTCTTCCGCCGCTACGCTGAGGCGATCCACTCCGTGGATGAAAACGTCGGGCGTGTGCTAAAGGCCATCGAGGCCGCCGGGTTGCGCGAGAAAACGCTGATCGTTTACATGGGCGACAACGGCTTCGCCCTCGGCGAGCACGGCTTCTACGACAAACGCGACGCCTTCGAGACGAGCATCCGCGTGCCGCTGTTGGCGTGGGCCCCCGGCGCGATTCAGCCCGGCACCGTGGTCACGCAGATGGTGCAAAACATTGACCTCGCACCGACGTTCCTCGAAGCTGCTGGCACCATCGCCCCCGCCAACACGCCGCGCATGGACGGCCGTTCCTTCTGGCCGCTGCTGCAAGGCCGCGCGACACCGTGGCGCGATCACCTCCTCTACGAGTATTACTGGGAATGGAACTTCCCGGCCACACCCACAACCTTCGCGATTCGCACGGACCGCTGGAAATACATCTCATACCAAGGAATCTGGGACCACGACAGTCTCCACGATTTGAAGACCGACCCACACGAGCGCCACAACCTGATCCATGTCCCCGCCTTCGCCGCGCAGGCGGAGAAGCTGCGCGCGCAACTCTTCGACGAACTCGCCGCGTCCGGCGGTTTGCAGATGCCGATCTTCCCGCCAACGGGCGAAGCCTTGCACGACCGCAAGCTAACGCGTTAATCCAAGCGCCGTGACAAATCGAAAACTCATGAAACAACTGCTTCCCGCGCTCCTCCTCTCCTGCCTCGCACTGCACGCAAACGCCGCAGCGTTCCCCGTCCCCACCATTGACCTTGCGAGCGAGACGCACCGCCAGGTCATTGTGGACCGCGAGCCCGGCCAGTATCTTGGCCACCCGACCACTGTGTTGCTCGAAGATGGCAAGACGATGCTCATTGTCTATCCCAAGGGCCACGGCAAGGGCGGCATCGTTTACAAGCGTAGCCCCGACGGCGGCCTCACCTGGAGCGACCGGCTGCCCACGCCCGCGAGTTGGGCCACGAGCAAGGAAGTCCCCACGCTCCACCGCGTCGTGGACGCCGCCGGCAAAAAGCGGCTCATCATGTGGAGCGGCCTTTATCCGGCGCGCCTGGCCGTGAGCGAGGACGACGGCAAGACGTGGAGCGAACTGAAGCAAGTCGGCGACTGGGGCGGCATCGTGGTGATGGGCTTCACCGAGCCGCTCAAGACGCCCGGCCATTACCTCGCGATGTTCCACGACGACGGCCGTTACTTCACCGCGAAGGCCGCGCCGAAGAAGCCCGTCGAGTTCACGCTCTTCAAGACCTTCTCCCGCGACGGCGGCCTCACGTGGTCCACGCCCGAGACCGTGCAGCAAGACACCAAAGTTCATCTCTGCGAACCCGGCTTCATCCGCTCGCCCGACGGCAAGGAGATCGCCGTCCTGCTCCGCGAGAATTCGCGCACCAAAAACTCACACATCATCTTCAGCCGGGACGAAGGCGTGACCTGGACTGCCCCGCGCGAGTTGCCCGATTCCCTCAACGGCGACCGCCACACCGGCAAGTATCTACCCGACGGCCGGCTCTTCATCTCCTTCCGCAGCGTCGCGCCGCGCGGCAAGACCACGCCCTTCGCTGGTGACTGGGTTGCCTGGGTGGGCCGCTACGATGATCTCGCGACGGGCAAGCCCGGCCAATACCACGTCCGCCTCCTGCACAATACGAAGGGTGCTGATTGCGCTTATCCCGGCGTGGAAGTCCTGCCCGACGCCACCATTGTCACGACGACCTACGGCCACTGGACCGCGAACGAAGCGCCTTACATCGTGAGCGTGCGGCTCAAGCTCCCCGAGCTGGACGCGAAGGCGAAGTAATTTGATTCGGGCCACCAGTCGTGCGTCGGTTGACTCCATGCACATGCGTCATCTTGCCTGCGTTGCTTTCGTCTGCGGCCTGATCGGCAGCCCGGCCGTCGAGCCGCGCCTCATCCGTCCCGACCGCACCAAGCACCTGGTGCTCGACGAGCGCGTCATCCAGTCCACCACCAACGCCAAGCTCACCCTCGGAGCGGTCGAAAAGGATTCGCACAACCCGCTCTTCCGCGCGGACCAGCCGTGGGAAAACGCGTTAAATAACCTCTACCCGAATGTGCTTTGGGATGAGCAGGAGCACCTCTTCAAGCTCTGGTATAAGTGCGTGCTGCACGACAAGGACGTCATCGCGAAGATGGCGAACCCCACGACGGTTCACGATCAGGGCTGGTTCCTGCTTTACGCGACCTCGCGCGACGGCCTCAAGTGGGAGAAGCCCGCGCTCGGCCAGTTCGAGTTTGACGGCTCGAAGGCGAACAACGCCGTGACGCGCGACACGCCGAATGTCGGCGTCTTCAAGGACCCGCACGACGCGGACCCCGCGCGCCGCTACAAAATGATCTACGACATCGGCCTCGGCAAAATGCGCGTGCGCTTTTCGCCTGACGGCGTGCGCTGGACCGAGCCGCTCCTGCCCACGGGCTTCACCGAGCGCACGGGCGACACGCACAGCAACGCGTTCTGGGACGAGCGGCTCGGGAAATACGTGCTCATCACGCGCTTCGCCCTCGGCGAACGGCTCGTCGCACGCTACGAGAGCGACGACTTTCTCAAATGGGAAAAACCGCAGCTCGTGTTGCGCTCGACGCCCGAGGAAGCCAAAAAGCACCAGACTTACTGCATGCCTTCGTTTCCCTACGCAAATGGCTACCTCGGCTACGTGATGATGATCCACGTCGGCTCGGCCTCAACCGTGGACTGCGAACTCGCGTGGAGTCCCGACTCCGTGAACTGGCGACGCCTCGCGCCCGGCACGCCGTTCATCCCGCGGGGCCCGAAGGACACTTACGACAGCGCCTGCATTTACGCGCCGGCCGGCCCGGCCATCGAGCAGGATGGCAAGCTGCTGATTTACTACGGCGGCGATTTCTTTCCCCACCTCGGCTGGAAGCGCCACTGTCTGCCGTGCCTAGCGCGGATTCGCGTCGATGGCTTCGCGGGCTACGAACCGGCTGCGCCGGAAAGCGAAGCCGTCGTGGTCACGCAACCGCTGCGCGTTACGGGCCCCATTCAACTCACCGCCGATGCGCCGCACGGCACCGTGCGCGTGCGCGTGCTCGACGCACCGGCCTTTGGCGACGGAGTGAGCACGGCCATCACCACGGACGTGACCGATGCCGAGGTGCAGTGGCCGGGCAGGGACGCAGCCACGTTGCGCGGTAAAACGGTGCGGCTGAAGTTTGAACTGCGCGGTGCGAAACTCTACGCGTTTCGCGGGCTGGAATTGGTCGCGGCATCGGGTGCCAAGTGATTTGCCTGAGCCGGCGCTTGTGGGTCATCGCAGGGCAGTGTCGAACTACCCTCTCTGCTCCGACTGGTGCCGGGCGCAAATCGCCGCCGCCACGGAGTATCCGGCGCTTGTCACGCGAGGTTTGCCGCAACACGCTTCGGCCATGCGCAATGAATTACTCGCCAGCCATCCGATCGCGGGCCAATCCCGCCGCCAGTTCCTCGCCGCGCTCAGCGCCACCGCCGCTACCGCCGCGTTTCCAACCCGCGCCGCCACCCCGCCGCTCACCAGCTTCTTTGTCATCGGCGACACCCATTTCCTCGCCGACAAAACTCAGCCAGACAAGCTGGATGCCAATTCCGCCAATTACACCGCGCGGCTGGTGGACACGCTGAACCACCTGCCCGGCACGGAGTTTTCCGAAGCCGTGGGCAGCGGAAAAGTTCCGGTGCCCAGCGCCGTGCTGCACGTCGGCGATGTCATCGACACCGGCGACAAGAACGGCGCGACGCAGCTCGCGATGCAGCGGACGGAGTGGGCGGCCTTCGTCGCGCAGTTCGGGCTGACCGGCAGCGAGGGACGGTTGAAGTTTCCCGTCGTCGAGATTGCCGGCAATCACGATGCGCCGCAGGGCACCGGCCATGCGATTGAGCAGATGGCGACACGGCAGCGGACGCGGAAGAACTTGAAGGCGATCAGCAAGAATGGTCTGCACAGCTCGTGGGAGTGGGGCGGCGTCCACTTCGCCTCGCTCGGCCTCATCGTCGGCACGGACAAGAGTGTGGAGCGCAAGCGCCGTTACGCTGCGATGGACAGCCTGGCCTTCCTGCTCGAGGACCTCGCCAACACGCCGAAAGACCAGCCGCTCGTGCTCATGCACCACGTGGACATGGCACGCTACACGGTTGCCAAGCCGGCCACGGACTACACGAAGTGGGAGTGGGATCCGGCGGACGTGGCGGCCTTCTACGCGGCCATCAAGGGCCGACGCACCGCCATCTTCTACGGCCACACGCACGTGCGGAATGTGTTTCGCTGGGACGGCAGCTCGACGAAGGCAGCCGACGGTGTCGCGGTCTTCAACGTGGACAACTCCGCACACTTCAGCGGCCCGGCGCAGGCGTTCTTCCACGTCGAGGTGCGCGGCGACGGGCTGACGGTGCGGGAATTCGAGACGCGCGATGGCTGGCAGACGGGCACGTGGACACCGCAGGTGTGGCGCGCGGCGGTGTGATTGGGCGAAGGCATCTGGGCGAGGTCTGCGTTTGGCATCCTGCGCTGGACGCGGGCTGACCTGAGAGCGCAACCTCCTCCCATGTCCACGAACATCCAGTCTGCCGCATCGCACTCTGTCTCCTGTAGTCGTCGAGATTTGCTCGCCGCGCTCGGGCCGCTCGCGGCGGCGGGTGCGGCATTGCCGCAGGCGCTGACTGCTGCCGCTCCTGGAGCCAGCGTCGCGGACCGCACCAGTTCAATCCGCATCACCAAACTCACTGCCACGCCGATGCAGCGGAAGGTTTACCTCAAGCTCGAAACCAACCACGGCGTCACCGGCTGGGGCGAGATCGACCAGCTCGAGCCCTACGTCGCCGCGCGGCTGGCACAGTCGCTCTTCGAGCTGCTCGACGGCGAGAACCCCACGCGCATCGAGTATCTCTGGCAGAAGATTTACCGCTCGCACCGCGACATGCGGGGCGGGCCGTTCATGACGCACACGCTGGCGGGCATTGACATGGCGCTGTGGGACATCGCCGGAAAACTCTGGGGCGTGCCCGTCTATCGCCTCCTCGGCGGCCCAACGCGCGACAAGGTCCGCGTCTATCCGTCTGCCACGGCGACGAAGGTGGGCGCGGGGCCGGAGCAATTCGCCGGTTCGCCTGCCGACATGGAGCGCCACGTGCAGAACATCGCACGCGCCCGCAAGCAGGTCGGCCCCGACGGCATGGTGATGTTCGACGCTCACTGTTCGTTGCCGCCGCCGTTCCTCATCCAGTTCGCCGGCGCGATTCGAGCCTACGACGTGACTTACATCGAGGAACCCGCCGTGCCGGGGAACATCGAGGTCTTCAAGCGCATCAAGCAGCACGTCAAAATCCCGCTGGCCGTCGGTGAGCAAGCGCGGACCATCTGGGACATCATCCCCTACCTTCAGGAGCGGATCGCGGAGTTTGTGCAGGTGGACCTCGCGCATACGGGCGGCATCTCCCAGATGCTAAAGATCGCGATGCTCGGAGAAGTGTATCAATCCGCTCTGGCCCCGCACTCCGTCACGAGCGACCTCGGCATGTGCGCGAACCTCCACGTCTCCGCATCCGTGCCGCTCTTCCTCATCCAAGAATACTATCCAAGCATCACGCCAAAAGACTTGATCCAAAAGTCTTGGGAAGTAGACAAGGACGGCCACGCCTCGTTGCCCACCACGCCCGGTCTCGGCTGCGAAGTGAACGAGGCCCGGCTGGAAGAGATCTCCCGCACACCGTCCAAGCCCGAGTGGCCCACGCGCGGGCGTTTGAAGGACGGTTCGATCTCGGACTACTGAGCCCGCGATTGACCCGCTATGGTCGTCTCCGCATCCTCGCCCAATGTCTGAGGCCGATTGCCTTCGTGCATGAAAAGCTCCTTGCTACTAGCTCTGCTGATCGCGTCTTCAGCAGTCGCCGCCGAGCTACCCACCGGCCCGCTGCACGCATGGTATCACGACGCTAGTCTGAAGGCCGACGGCCCAAACGTCTCCGCGTGGGAAAGCGCTACTACCAACGGTGCGGCGCAGAACCTCACGCGTGTCGTGGGCCGGCCGCAAGTCGTCCGCGTCAGCACGGCCACGGGCCCGCGCACCGTTGTGCGCTTCAACGGCTCCGCCGCGCTGTGGCAGGCCGTCAGCTCGTGGGGCACGCTCGCGGGCGAGCGCACCGTCGTCGCCTTCGCGCGCATATCCGCCACGAACTCCGGCGTCCTCTTCGACGGCAGCACGCGCAGCGGCAGCACGCCGGTGAAATGGAACGGCAAAACTTGGCAATCCGCCGCGAAGGCCTCCGCGCCAGCCGACGGCAGTGGCTGGCAGACACACACGTTCGTCTTCGGCACGAATGGCAATCCGCTGGGCGGCTTCATCCTCGGCGCGAACGTCGCGACGCAAGAAGGCTTGGCCTGCGATGTCGCCGAAGTGCTCATCTATCCGCGCGCGTTGGGCGAAGCAGACTTAAAGTCCGCAACCGCTTACCTCGCCGCGAAATGGGGCGCCCCCGCCGAACTCCCCGCCGCGCAGCAGCCGCAGCCCCTGCAACTCCCTAACGACCCGCGCGTCTTCCGCACCACGCTCCGCAAGGCCGGCGACGACGGCGTCCACACCTACCGCATCCCCGGCCTTGCCACGACGCCGAAAGGCACGCTCATCGCCGTCTTCGACCTGCGCCACAAGCACGGCGGCGACCTCCCGGCGGACATTGACGTGGGCGCGATGCGCTCGACCGACGACGGCGCGACGTGGAGCCCCGTGCGCCGCATTCTGGACTTCGACGCGTCGGTCCCCGGCTCGCAGGGCAACGGTGTGGGCGACCCCGCCATCCTCGTGGACCGCAACGGCACCATCTACGTCGCCGCGCTCTGGTCCAAAGGCCCGCGCGCGTGGAACGGCTCCGGCCCCGGCATGACGCCCGACGAGACCGGCCAGTTCGTGCTCACCAAAAGCAATGACGACGGCGTGACGTGGTCCGCGCCCATCAACATCACCGCACAGGTGAAGGACCCCGCGTGGCGGCTTTGCTTCAACGGTCCGGGCAACGGCATCCAACTCCGCGACGGCACGCTCGTTTTCGCCGCGCAGTTCAAAGGCACGGACAACGTGCCGCACTCGTGCTTCATCGCCAGTCGCGATGGCGGCAGCACTTGGAAGATTTCCCCCGCCGCCATCCCCGGCACACCGCCCACGAGCGAAAGCGCCATCGCCGAACTCGCCGACGGCGCGCTGCTGCTCACGATGCGCAACGAATCCCGCGCCGGCGTCCGCGCGTGGGCGCGCTGGGATTGGCAGGGCGACGTGCTGCAAGGCAAGTGGAGCGAACCGTGGCTCACCGTCCCCGACCCAACTTGCATGGCTAGCCTCATCCGCCACCCGCACGGCGAACTGATTTACTCCAGCCCGAACAGCGCCTCGCGCCGCGTCGCTCTCACCATCCGCAGCAGCACCGACGCCGGCAAAACTTGGAGCGCCGGCCGCCTGCTCGACCCCGCAGGCGCGATGTATTCCTGCCTCACCGTCCTGCGCGACGGCCGCATCGGCGTGCTCTACGAGAGCGGCACCGAGGCGGGCCTCGTCTTCGCGCGCTTCCCGCTCGATTGGGTGCAGGAAGGCGCGAGCGTGCCCACCGTGCCCGAGGCGCGCACCGAGACGACCGGCAAGTGGGCTTGGTGGCCCGCACGCCACGCCGCGAAGGTCGCCGAGACCAAAGCCGGCGGCGCGGAAATCATCTTCCTCGGCGACAGCCTCACGCAGGGCTGGGAAACCGCCGGCAAGGCCGCGTGGGAAAAACACTTCGCCCCGCGCAAGGCCGCGAATTACGGCTCCGGCGGCGACTCCACGCATCATGTCCTCTGGCGCGTGAAGAACGGCGAGTTCGACGGCGCGTCGCCCAAGGCCATCGTCCTGCTCATCGGCACGAACAATGCGCGCCACGGCGACTTCACGCCCGAGCAAATCGCCGCCGGCATCCGCGCCATCCTCGACGCGCTCGCCGAGAAAGCCCCACGCGCAAAAGTCCTCTTGCTTGGCATCCTCCCGCGCGGTCCCGACGCCGCCGACCCATGGCGTCGCAAGTGCGAAGCCGTGAACGCCCTCCTCCCCGCGCTCGCGGATGGCCAACGCGTCCACCACCTCAACGTGAACGCGAAGCTCCTCGCCGCCGATGGCACGCTAACCAAGGAGATTGCGCCCGACTTGCTGCACTTGAGCACGAAAGGCTACGCGATTCTCGCTGACGCCCTAGAGCCAAAGCTCGCGGAACTCCTCGCCGCCCCATGAACAGCAACCTGACGGACTCCGCCGCTCGCGCTGGTCTCGCCGCGTTTTACCGCGACACGTTGCTCAACGACGTGATGCCGTTCTGGCTGCGGCACGGCCTCGACCGCGGGCACGGCGGCATCCTCACCTGCCTCGACCGCGACGGCAGCGTGATCGACACGGACAAGAGCGTGTGGTTTCAGGGACGGGCCGCGTGGATGTTCGCGACGCTCGCGAACACGGAGCACCAGTCTCCGACCGACTTCCTAGCCGCCGCGCGCGTTTGCATTGAGTTCCTCCGGGCGCACTGCACCGCGCCGGATGGGAAGCTCTACTTCACCGTCACCCGCGAGGGGGCGCCGTTGCGGATGCGCCGCTACGTTTACAGCGAGTCTTTCGCCGCGATTGCGAACGCGGCCTACGCGAAGGCCACGGGCGATGCCCGCGCCGCTGAGGACGCGGTCAAGTTCTTCGCCACTTACCTGCACCACAGCTTCACGCCCGGGGTGATGCCGCCGAAGTTCGAGGCCACGCGCCCGATGAAGGGCATCGGCCCGCACATGATTGGCATCGCCACGGCGCAGGAGTTGCGCGCGAACTTGGGCGACGTGACCGTGAGTGGCCGCACCTGCACGGAGTGGATCGACCGCAGCATCGCTGAGATTGAGCACGACTTCCTCAAGCCCGAACACCGCGCGCTGCTGGAGTGCGTCGCGCCGGACGGCAGCGTGATTGACCACCACGAAGGCCGCACGTTGAACCCTGGGCACGCCATTGAATGCGCATGGTTCGTGATGCACGAGGGCGCGCTCCGCAACGATCGCCGGCTCATCCAGCTCGGCACGACCATCCTCGACTGGATGTGGGCGCGCGGCTGGGACACCGAGCACGGTGGCCTGCTCTACTTCACGGACCTGCTCGGCAAGCCGGTGCAGGAATACTGGCACGACATGAAGTTCTGGTGGCCGCACAACGAGGCGATCATCGCGGCACTGCTTGCGTGGCAGCTTACGGGCGAGGCGCGCTATGCGGAGATGCATCAGCTCGTCCACGACTGGAGCTTCCGGCACTTCCCCGACCGCGAGCACGGCGAGTGGTTCGGCTATTTGCACCGTGATGGTCGCGTCTCCTCGCGCGCGAAGGGGACGATTTACAAAGGCCCGTTCCACCTGCCGCGCATGCTCTGGTATTGCTGGCAGCGGCTGGAACAGGCTGAATCTCCGGCCAGATGAATAGCCGCGAAAGAGTGCAAAGACTGGAGCGCTTGAAATGCCAGCGCCGAACTTCGACGTTTCCTTTGCGCTCTCTGCGCCCTTTCGCGGCCAGAAACAGCTTTCTACAATCATGAAATCCTACCCACTTAATGGCCTTGTCGCCGCCACGCACTCTCCCTTCCACGCGGATGGCTCGCTGAACCTCGCCATTGTTGAGAAGCAGGCCGCCCACCTTACGGCCAATGGCGTGCAGTTTGCCTTCATCTGCGGCAGCACGGGCGAAAGCCACTCCCTCACCGTTGAAGAACGCCGTGCGTTGGCCGCTCGGTGGATGGAAGTCACGCGCGGCACGACGCTGAAGGTCATCGTCCATGTCGGCACCAACTGCCTTACGGATGCCCACGCCCTGGCCGCCCACGCGCAGTCCGTCGGAGCGGCGGCCGTCAGCGCCCTGGCCCCGAGCTATTTTAAGCCACGCTCCGTCGCGTCACTCGTGGACTGCTGTGCGGAGATCGCCGGCGGCTGCCCGGAGCTGCCGTTCTTCTATTACGACATTCCCGTGCTCACCGGCTTCACGCTGCCCATGCCGGAGTTTCTCGCGACCGCGCGTGAGCGCATCCCGAACCTCGCGGGCATCAAATTCACGAACGCGGACCTGATGATGTTCCAGCAGACGCTGCGCTTCGACGGCGGTGCGTTCAGCATTCCGTGGGGGCTGGATGAAATTCTTCTGGCCGCGCTCGCGCTGGGTGCCACCGGTGCGGTGGGGAGCACCTACAACTTTGCCGCGCCGATTTATCACCGCGTGATGGCGGCCTTCGCGCGGGGCGATCTCCCGGCTGCGCGCGCAGAGCAGTTCCGCGCCGTGCAACTCATCACCCTGCTCGCCTCGCGCGGCTACATGGGCGGGGCGAAGGCCACGATGAAAATGCTCGGCGTGGACGTAGGCCCGGCGCGCTTGCCAAACGGAAGCCTGAATGTGGAGCAGCAGGCGGCGCTGCGGGCGGACTTGGAGCAACTGGGCTTTTTTGAGTGGATCAAACGATAACGAGTATGGCGGTCCGCTGCGCCCCAGTAAGTTCGCAATGTCCTTGATTCAAGGGTGGGTGGAGAGCATCGAAAAAAAGGTTCCACGAATTACAAAACACCTGTAACACTCTACGGATTCAAAGCCGACATCGACGATTGCACCAAAGGCCCAGTGATGAACTTGCCCAGCCAACCCGAGCCCTTTGCCGAGAAACTGCCCGCCCGTATCTTGGCTGTGGACGACAACGAATCCATTCGGACGTTCTACCGGCATTTTTTCCGCATGGAGGGGCTCCCGGTAGAAATCGTCGGCTCGCCTCACGCAGCGCTGGAGAAATTCCGTGCCACACCTGACGACTACTCGCTGCTTCTCACGGACTGCGAGATGCCCGCCATGAACGGCCGGGAGCTGGCCCGGCAGATGCGTCAAGTGCGCGCCAATCTGCCGATGGTCATGTTCTCCACGGCCGTAACCGTCTCGGGGCCACAGCCGTTTCTTGCAGCCGGGTTTCAGGCCGCGCTGCCCAAGCCGGTGGGCATCGAGCAATTGCGCACAACCCTGCGCACGGTGCTGGCGGTCACGCCACCAGCGACAACGGCAACGTAGTTTTCCGTCGGTGACTAAGGGACAAGGTATGGCTTCAGGTCTCGAGCCGCGATGACCCGGCAGCCCTGTTCCTTCAGGTGCGCGAGGTAGGTCTCAAACTTGGCCGGGTCGGTGTTGACCCAGGGATGCTTGATGTCCGGCACGCCGTGGAAAGTCAGAACTGCAATCTTTCCATCCCGCGCCTGCGCGACGGCCGCCTTGAACTGCTCCAGCGTCGAATCCGGCTTGCTGTCGAATGCCTGGGGCGCGAGCAGCGGTTCATCCTTGGCCGGATCAAACGCTCTCGCCCCGCCGGCGCGGGCGAAGCGATACCCGCGTTCACGCAACAGTTTCACCGCCGCCTCGCTTGTCTGGTAGCCGGGATAGCAAAAGCTTGTCGGCCGCGGGATGCCATGCTGCGCGCACTGCTGCTCGATGTATTCCACGTCGGCGGCTAGTTGCTCAGGTGGCTGTTTGGCCACCCCCGCATGACGGCGCGTGTGGTTGCCGATCTCGAAGCCCGCCTCGTGCAGGCCCTTGATCTGCGCCCAAGTCATGTAGTGTTCCTTGTCCGTCGCAAACTCGAACCCCTCCGTGATGAAGAACGTCGCCCCGAAGCCGTATTTCTTCAGCAGCGGCGCGACAAACGTCGCGTGGCTGGCCACTGAGTCATCAAACGTGAGCACAACCAGCCGGTCCGGCACCGGCTCGCGCACCGCCGCGCTAGTCACCACGCACAGAGTCAACAGAGTGACGGACAACCAAGTTTTCATGCCGATCAGGCTAGCCTCCGGGCGCCAGGCTGGCCAAGAGATTTGCCCGGCTCGCCCGAACTGTTCTAGGGTGGTTCCGGTGAAACACACTTCATCGAACGCGTTCAGCCGGCTTCGGCTGGGGCTGGTTTTCCTGCTTTGGCTGGGAGCCGAGTGGCTTCCGGCGGCCGATGGGTTGCCGCCGTTCCGCATCGAAATTGTCGAGGCGCTCACGGGCTGGCCGGTGCCCTTGATCGAGCTGCGCACCACCCATCAGGCCCGCCTCGTCTCGGACAACGCGGGCCGCATCGCCTGCGATTTGCCGGAACTCATGGGCCAACCCACTTGGTTTGAAATCCACGGGCACGGCTACGGAGTGAAGGCTGATGGATTCGGCATGCGCGGCGTGAAGCTCACGCCGGAGCCGGGCAAGTCCGCGCGAATTGAAGTGCAGCGGACCAGCATCGCCCAACGCGTCGGCCGCCTGACGGGCGCGGGCTTATTTGCGGAAAGCCAGAAGCTCGGGCTGGAGCGCGACTGGCCCGAATCTGGCCTCGTCGGCCAGGACAGCGTGCAGACCATCGTGCATCGCGGAAAATTGTATTGGTTCTGGGGTGACACGACGTTGGCGAAATACCCGCTCGGCATTTTCGACGGCACCGGCGCGACCACCGCCGTGACCCCCGCGTCAGCACCCATCGCCCCGCTGCGATTTCCGCTGGCTTACTTCACCAACGCGACTGGCGGTCCGCGCGGCATCGCCCCGATGACTGGCACCGGTCCGACCTGGGTGACCGGCGTGGCCAGCGTGCCGGACCAATCTGGCACGCCGCGTTTGGTGTGCGCCTACATGAAGATCAAGGGCCTGTTGGAAGCCTACGAGTGGGGGCTCGCCGTGTGGAACGAGGATAAAAGCGAGTTCGCGCCGCTCAAAAAACTTTGGACGAAATCGGACGCCACGCCGAAAGCCCCGCCGGTTCCCGAGGGGCATCCGATCACATGGCAAGACGCCGGCGGCAAAGTGTGGTTGCTATTCGGCAACCCATTGCCCCGGCTGCGTTGTCCGGCGACCTTCGAGGCGTGGCAGAATCGCACGACGTGGCAAGAGCTCACGCCGCCGGCGAGCTTGACCGGCGCTGACGGCGAGACGGTCAAGCCGCACAGCGGTTCCATCGCGTGGCATCCGTGGCGCAAACGTTGGGTGACCGTCTTCATGCAAGCCTTCGGCAAGCCATCGGTCTTCGGCGAGTTGTGGTATGCGGAGGCCGACGCGCCGACGGGCCCGTGGGGCACGGCGGTGAAGGTTTTGAGTCATGACAACTACACCTTCTACAACCCGCGGCTGCACTTGGAATTCACGCCAGAGGGTTCGTCGATGCTCTACTTCGAGGGCACTTACACCGCGTTGTTCGCGGACAAGCCCGCGCCGACGCCACGCTACGACTACAACCAGATTGTCTACCGGCTGGATTTATCCGAGGCCCGCTTGAAACCCGCACAAGGCCGATGAGCCTGGTGGAAACTGGCCGGATCGCGCCTCACGCTCCGACGCGTTTCTTGATCTCCTTCAACTGCGCCGCCTCGGGCTTGGCCGTGTAGTATTTGTCGAGCGGGTAGCAGCCGCTGATGAGGCCGTTGCGCGGCGCGGTGGTGCAGTCGCTGAACGTGCGGCAGATGAAACGCTTTTCGATTTCACCTTTCGTGGCCGCGTCGGCGAGCATGTTCGGATAGCTCAACACCGCGCGGCCAATGCCGATCATGTCGGCCCAGCCATTGCGGAGGAGGTATTGCGAAACGTGGGGGAGAAATTCCTGCAAGTAGCTCAGGCCGGAGCCAACGATCACCATCTCTTTAGCCTTTGAGCTTTGAGCTTTGAGCTTCCGCACCACCTGCACCTGTCGCTCCAGATCGATCAGCGGATCATACGCCGGCTGGTAACCATCGCTCGGCGGATACGCGGCGGGACGCTGGAGGTGCGGTGTATAGTAGGGCGAACCGGCGGTCGTGTTGAGAATCTTCACGCCGAGCTGCGCGCAGAGTTCCACGAACTGAAACGTCTCCGTGAGATCGATCTGCGTCGGGTCGTTTTGATTCACGCCGAAGCCGTAGCGATACGGCAGGCACTTGCTGAAGTCTTCCGGGATGCCGGGACCGAGCTTGCCGGGCACGCTCAGAGCCGGGTCCGGACGGTGCGGCACCTTGTCAAAGCAGCTCAGGCGCACGCCGAAATCGATCTTGTTCCCGCTCGCGCGGATGCCCGCGATGACATCGCGGATGATGCGCGTGCGGTTCTCGAAACTGCCGCCAAACTTGCCCGGCCGCGTGTGCGCGCCGAGGAATTCATGCAGCAGATAGCCGTGGCAATGCTTGATGTCCACGAAGTCCGCGCCCACGTCCCAGGCGATCTTCGCCGCCTTGATGTAGTCCTGGATGAGCTGCTCGATCTCCGCGTCGGTGAACACCTGTGAATCGCTCGTGACCTTGAATTTCGGATCGAGAATCGGATGCCGGAACGCCACGCGCGGCTCGTAGGTCGTCTTGCCGTTCGGCTTGCAAAAACGCCCCGAGTGCGTGAGCTGAAAACCAATCACGAGATCGTCCGTCGTGCCGTAACGCTCCTGATGCGCCTTTTTCAAAATGCCCATCAGCTCCGCGAGACCGGCCTTGTTCTGCTCGATGATGATGAGCTGGTTCGGATTCGCGCGCCCGTCGGGACGCACCGCCATCGCCTCGGCGCCGCAGATGAGCTTCGCGCCGCTCTCGCCGAAGCGCTGCCAGCGCCGCCGCATCTCCTCGCTCAGGCCGCCGGTCGTGGTGCCATCCCAGCCTTCCATCGGATGGATGGCCACGCGGTTGCCGATGCGCTTGCCGTTGATGGTGACGTTCGCCACCTGCTGCGCGAGCGGCGAACCCGCGCCCGCCTCGATGGCGTCCTCGCACGACAACTCGATGCCGAGCGCGGCGCAGTGTTTGCGAAAATCTTCGACCGTCTTGAGCGACGGGATGCGGGTCAGTTTGAAGGATTCAGTCATAAAGTATTTCAGTTGGTTTCACTTGGCTCGCTGCCACAGCGTGGAAAGATATTTCCCGCCTTCGCTCAACGAACCGTCAGGCTTCACGAGCCAGAAGCCGCGCATGAGTTTCGGGTCGGTCACCGGCGTGGGCGGTTTGCCCTCGCCGGCGAACTCGTTGCAGAGGAGTTGCCAGTGTGCGGCATAGCGGACGCTCGCGGCGAGCATGACGCCGAGCGCCTCGTCGTAGCGTTCTGTGATGCGCTTGGGTGACGCATTTTCCGGAATGCCAAATTCACCGATGGCCAGCGCGCCGCGACCGAAGAGCGGGCCGGTGCGGGCGTGCGCGCGGATTTCCTCGAGGCACATCCAGAAATGCAGCGGGCCGCCGTCCATGCCGTCGTAGGCGCTGTAGGAAACCAGGTCCACTTCCACGCCGGGCAGGACGTGGCGTGTCATCGTGGGAATGCCCTTGAAGGCGTCGCCCACTCGGTTCACCTCGGCCGCGTGTGCGACGACGCATTTCGCTCCGGCACCAAATTCCGCGCGCGCCTTCGCGACGCCCGCTTGTCGCGCCGTGAGCCAGCGTTGCATCTGTTCGCAACGTTGCTTCCAGTCGGTCGGCGGCGGATTCCACTTCTGATCGCTGCCGCGCAAGAGCCAGTCGCCCTCCCAATTCTGCAATACCACCGTCACCGCCCGGTCGCGGAAGAGGCGATAGAAATGAGCCGTCACGTCGAAGTATTCGCGTGTGACCGCCGCGTAAAAATCATCCGGCAAACCCGCCTTGCGCCACTCTTCCTCTGACGGCGCCATCGCTTCGAGCACGAATGTCGTGAACGGCATCGGCCAGAGCTGCGTGAAATATTCAGACTGCGCCAGCTCGACCAACGTGCGGTAGCTGCCCCACTGGCTGTGGAACGGATACGATTGCCGGACTCTCGCAGGTTCGAACCAAAACTTGCCAAGCCGCGTGCCGAGCCAGAGCAGCTTTTCGGCGCCTTCGAGGAGGAACGGCTTTTCCGTGACGCAATACTTGCCGCTCACGTGCGACGACCCGAAGCGGTCGTTGAAATCTGCGGGCAACTTCGCGAGCTGGCTCGGTCGTGCGGCAGCGAGGCGTGCAAGGAGTTGATCCTTGTCAAACGCAGCCGCAGCGTGAGCCGAACGTCCATAGCCGGCGGCGAGTGCGGCTGCGGACAGTTGTTGCGCGAAACTTCGTCGACTGATGCCCGGTTGCGGAATCGGCTCAACCCGGCTCTTGTTTGAGAATTTTCGATTCACTGAGGCAGCCGCTTCACAATGTCTGCGAGAATCTCGCGATCGGACTCCGGGCGCTTCGCGGATTTCGGATGCGTGTCGTCGCAGGCGAGCCAGCCGCGGAGTTTGAGGAACATCGCGGCGCTGTGCTTGTAAGCGGGCACGGGCGGGCGGAAGGCGAGGAAACCGAGGTATTGCAGCAGGTCGTTGAGTTCGTAAAACGCCGGGTCGCCCGCGAGCCACGCGGCGTCGCGCTTCGCGAACACATCGGGCGCGAAAGTCGAGAGGCCGAGCAGGTAGTCGCTGCCATACATCACCATGTCGATGGCGAGGTCGTTGCCGGTGAAGACGTGGAAGTCGGGGCGCGTGGCGTCGCGGAGCGCAAGGCGCTGCCATTCGAGGTCGCGGCGCAACGAGGAATGTTTCGCGCCGATGCATTGCTTCACGCCTATCAGACCGCGATAAACCTCGAGCGAATAAATCTTACCGAACGGCGCAAACATGGTGCCCAACTCGAAGCCGACGAAGCGCTCCGCCACGGTGCCGAGCTTCGCGTAGGCGGCCACGATGGCGTCGTCGCCCTGCTGCGTGAGACCGTAGCTTTGGAAAATGACAGGCGTGCCGCCGAACTGCTGAATCATCGCCATCTGCCGCGCGTAGGCGTCGAAGTTGAAGGCCGCGCCCGGTTGATCGCCAACGAACGCGCCGGCGACGTAGCTGCGGCCGGCGCATTCGGCCTGGGTGATTTCGAGCGCGCGGCGTTTGGTGGCGTCGTCGATGAGATTGCCGAAGCCGGTGTCCATGTTCACCGCAGGCCCGAGGCCGGCCTGCACGGTGCGGCGGCAATGCGCGGTGAAGCCGGCCCAGTCCACGTCGCCATTGGCGAGGAACGGCAAGAGGATGGCGGAGAAACCTTCGATGCGCCGGCGCGGGCGGAGCATCGCGATGGGATCGGGCGCGGTCGGATTCACGGCGGCAAGAGTAGGGACCGGGCTCCCGTCAGAAAAAGGATATTTCGGCTGACCGGTCGGCCAATTTGCTTTGCCTCGTTGCCGGAGCGCGTGTAGAACCGCGCTCTGTTTCCGGCCTGATTACGCATGAAACGCCTCGCCTATTTCCGCTCGTTGACGCCTGCCTGGCGCTCAATGGCCGTGGTTGTCTGGCTGTGCATCGGGCTGGCCGGCACCGGGTGTTCCGCCCGGCGCATGGCGGTCAACCAGCTCGGCAACGCGTTGGCGGGAAGCGGCGGGGGCTTTGGCAGCGACGAGGACCCAGACCTTGTGCGCGACGCCGCGCCTTTCAGCCTGAAATTGATGGAGTCGCTGCTGGCCGAATCGCCCACGCATCGCGGCCTGTTGCAGGCGCTGGCCAGCGGGTTCACGCAATATTCCTTCGCGTTCGTGGACCAGACGGCGGACGAGGCGGAGGACAAGGATTTGACGGCCGCCAACGCCGGCCATGCCCGGGCGCAGCGGCTTTACCGGCGAGCACGCAACTACGGCTTGCGCGGGCTGGAGTTGAACCATCCCGGTTTTGAGAAGGCGCTGCGGGCCAATCCCGCCGCCGCCGTTCGCATGGTGAAGAAGGCTGAGGTTCCGCTGCTCTACTGGACCGCTGCGGCCTGGGCCGGGAGCGTCTCACTGGCCAAGGACAATCCCGACGCGATCGCCGACCTGCCATTGGCGGCGGCGCTGATCGACCGCGCGCTGGCGCTTGACGAAACATTCGACCACGGCGCGCTGCACTCCTTCCTCATCGCGTTTGAAGTGGCGCGGCCCGGCGCGGGGCCCGACGCGGTGGCCAAGGCCCGGCAGCATTTCGCACGGGCGGTCGAGTTAAGCGGGGGGCAGCAGGCGGGGCCGTTCGTCGCGCTGGCGGAGAATGTTTGTGTGAAGGAACAGAACGCCGTCGAGTTCAAAGCTTTGCTCGCCAAGGCGCTGGCGGTTAAGGTGGACGCCCGTCCCGAATGGCGGCTGGTGAACACGATCATGCAGCGCCGGGCCAAGTGGCTCCTGGGGCGGGTGGATGATTTGATATTGCCGGCGCTGCCGCCGGCAGAACCGAAGCCGAAGCCGTGATGCACCCAGTCCAAAGTCCGAAGTCCAAAGTCCAAAGTCACCTTGCCACCGATTGCGCCCGGACTGCGCCGCGACCTTGGACCTTGGACCTTGGACTTTGGATTGTCCTGCTGTGGCTGGGAACGACGTTGACGCTTCCCGCCGCCGCGCCGGTGAAAATCCGGCTCGCCACTCTCGCCCCCAAGGACACCTCGCCGCACAAGAGCCTTCAGCAGATGGGCGAGGCATGGCGCAAGGCTACCGGTGATCAGGTCCAGCTCACCATCTTCACCGACGGCACGATGGGCGGTGAAGCCGACATGGTGCGGCGGATGCGCATCGGGCAGATTCAAGCCGCGATGCTCACCGTCCCCGGGCTCACGCAAATCGAGGATTCCGTCGGCGGGTTGCAGTTTCTGCCGATGATGTTCCGCTCGCTTGACGAGTTTGATTTCGTTTTCGAGCAGCTCCGGCCCGGCTTGGAAAAGAAATTCCGCGACAAGGGTTTTGAAGTCCTGTGCTGGGGTGACCTCGGCTGGGTGCGCCTGTTCTCCAAGCAGCCGGGCCATCGCATCGACGACTACCGCAAGATGAAGGTCTTCGTCTGGTCCGGCGACGCGCGCTCCGCCGACGTGATGCGCGCGCTGCGCGTCAATCCCGTTCCGGCCGAGCAGACCGACGTGTTGCCCGGGCTCCAGACGGGCCTTTTCGACATGGTGCCGAGCGTGCCCATTTACGCGCTCGCTGGGCAGTTCTACGGGCCTGCTTCGCACATGCTCGAAATCAACTGGGTGCCCCTCGTCGGGGCGACCATCGTGTTGAAGAAAAGCTGGGATGCCACGCCCGTCGGCAAACGGGCGGACCTGATGAAGGCCGCCGCCGAGGCCGGCAAAGAAATCCGCAGCCAGGGCCGCAAGGAAAGCGATGAAGCCGTCACCGCAATGGAGAAGCGCGGCCTCAAAGTCATCAAGCCCACGGCTGAAGACCTCGCCGACTGGGTGCGTTTCACCGACGAAGCTTACCCGAAAATCCGCGGCAAGCTCATCCCCGCCGAGATGTTCGACGAGGTGTCCAAACTCGTGAAGGAGTATCGGGCGAAGGCAAAATGAGCGACACGCCCTCACTTCGCAGGAGACGACGTGAGGAGTCTCTGGCTGGCTCGGGGTCAGAACCACCTTCTCCCCTCTTCGCGCGAAGGGAGAAGGCCGCCACCGCATCAGTTGGGTAGTCGCATGAACCCGCTCCCGGCCAACTCCGAAGTCGTCGCCCCACTCACCGGCCCGCGCGCCTGGCTGCGTCAGGGCGAGAACTTGGTCCTCTGTTCCATCCTCGTCGCGCTGATGGTGCTGCCGTTGCTGGAGGCGTTCCTGCGCAGGGCGTTCCACTCGGGCATTCCCGGCGCGACCGCACTCGTTCAACACTGCACGCTGCTCATCGGCATGCTGGGCGGCGCGCTCGCGGCGCGCGACAGCCGGTTGCTGGCGATGTCCGCGCTGCCGACGATTCTGCCGCCCAAGTGGAAAGTCTTCGCCGCGCTGTTCAGCGGCACGGTGGCCACGACTATCGCGCTCTTCCTCACCATTGCGGGCATCGAGTTCGTGAAAAGCGAGCGGGACAGCGGCAACTTCCTCATCGGCCACTTGCCCATCTGGTGGATTCAAACGGTCACACCCATCGGCTTCGCGCTCGTGACGTGGCGGCTGCTCTGGAACGCGTCGGCGAAGTGGTGGGGCCGCGCCGTCGTCTTCGTCGCCAGCGCCACGCTCGTGTGGCTCGCCACGCATCCGCCCACGGACCCGGCCAAGCTCGTCTGGCCGGCGATCGCCACGCTGCTCATCGCGACAGTGCTGGGCTCACCCATCTTCGTCACCCTCGGCGGCGCGGCGATGATTCTGTTCTGGGGCGACGACCTGCCCATCGCGTCCATCCCACTCGACCACTACCGGCTCGTGACGAACGCCACGCTGCCAACGATTCCACTCTTCACGCTCGCGGGCTATCTGCTCGCGGAAGGCGGCGCATCTAAGCGGCTCGTCGGCGTGTTTCAGGCGTTGTTCGGTTCGTTTCGCGGCGGCCCGGCCATCGTCACCGCGCTGGTGTGCGCGTTCTTCACGTCGTTCACGGGCGCGAGCGGCGTGACCATACTCGCGATGGGCGGCCTGCTCATGCCGGTGTTGCTTGCGGCGCGTTACTCGGAGCGGGATGCGCTCGGCCTGCTCACCGGCTCCGGCGCGCTGGGCCTGCTGTTCCCGCCGTCGCTGCCGCTGATTCTCTACGCCATCATCGCCGGCTCGAAGGCGCAGGCGGCGGGCGTGACGATTGAGAAAATGTTCCTAGCTGGCCTGCTGCCCGGCTTGTTGCTCGTGGGCCTGACCGCATGGTGGGGCGTGAGTCGCGGACCCAAAAATGACGACCGGCCCAAGTTCTGCGGCACGACCGCCCGCGCCGCAATCTGGGAGGCGAAGTTCGAGCTGGCCGTGCCGTTCGTCGCGTTGCTGGCGTTGTTCGGCGGGTTCGCCACGCCTGTGGAAGCCGCGGCGGTCACGGCGCTCTATGTGTTCATCGCGACGGTGTTCATCCATCGCGACTTGGAATTGACTACGGACATTCCCCGCGTGCTGACCGAGTGCGGCCTGCTCGTGGGCGGCGTGCTGATGATCCTCGGCGTCGCGCTCGGGCTGACAAACTACCTCGTGGACGCGCAGATTCCGGCGAAAGCCGTCGAGTGGGTCACGGGCACGATTCATTCGAAGTGGGTTTTCCTCCTCGTGCTAAACGTGCTGCTGCTGCTCGTGGGCTGCTTCATGGACACATTCTCGGCCATCGTCGTCGTCGTGCCGCTGCTGGTGCCACTGGGCTCGGCGTATGGCATCGACCCGCTACACCTAGGCATCATCTTCCTTGCGAACATGGAGCTGGGGTTGCTTGCGCCGACGGTGGGCATCAACATTTTCCTCGCCTCCTACCGGTTCAAAAAGCCCGTGATGGAAGTCTCGCGCGCGGTGCTGCCAATGCAAGGCGTGCTGGTCGTGGGCGTGCTGCTCATCACCTACTTTCCGCCGCTGACGACGTGGCTGCCGGGCTGGCTGGGAAGGTAGCGACCGTGGCATACACCGCCATTGCCCTCCGCGCGGGATTCGCCTAAACCATCGTGGAACCGCCCACTGCCATGCACCTGCGAAACTGTTTTCTCGCCTTCGCGATTGCCTCGCTGTCCGCATTTGGCGCCGCGCCACCGGCTGACCTCACCGGCTACCGAACCGTTGCCACCGCCATCACCACGGCGATCACTAAGACCAACGCCGCGACCGGCCAGTCCGGGTATCTCGGCATCCACGTCGCGGCGGACGCGAAGGGCAAGCTCGTCATCGGCGAAGTCGCGGAGAACTCCCCGGCCGCCAAGGCGGGCGCGCAGGCGGGCGACATTCTTCTCAAACTCGACCGCCAGCCGGTCGCCTCCGCCGATGCATTGCGCGACGCGCTGCAGCGCAAGTCGCCCGGCGACTTCGCGCAGCTCACCGTGCGTCGTGGCAACAAATCGCTGGACCTCCTCGCCACGCTCGCGGCCACCAGCCGGCCGCGCAAGATCGGCGAACAGCGTGCGATCATGGGTATCCGCACCGGCGAAGTCACCGATCAGGGCGCGCCCGTCACATCCGTTACCAGCGGCCTGCCGGCAGACAAGGCCGGGCTCAAGGCCGACGATGTCATCGTGAAGGTTGCCGGCACCGCGCTCGCGGCGGGTCAGACCGTGAGCGAGTTGCTCGCGGAGAAATCTCCTGGCGACAAGGTGAGCGTGGTAGTCCGACGCAAGGGCGAGGAACAGGAGTTTCAGGTCACGCTCGCCGGTGACACCAACTCACCCACGGGCGAGGAGCCGCGCACCTTTTGGAAGAAACCGGGTTACAAGCTCGCGCTCATCGGCGTCGAGTTTCCCGACGCGAAGCACAACGACGCGGTGAGCATGGGCGCGTGGGAGCAAGCGCTGTTTAGCCAGGGGACTTACACGAAAACCAACGCCACGGGCCAGACGGTTTACGGCAGCCTGCGCGATTACTACCTGGAGCAGTCCGTCGGCTATCTGAAAGTGGAAGGGCGCGCGTTCGACTGGGTGGAGATGAGCAAGAAACGCGGCGATTACTCCCAGGCCGCGAGCGCGACGGCGAAGACGGCGTTTCTCACCGAGGCGATGGACTTGCTGCTCAAGCGCGACGGGACGAATGCCCTGAAGGACTTCGACGGCGTGGCGTTCATTTACGCGGGCGACCGTTACCCGAATGTGAATCGCGGCAGCCTTTACTGGCCGCATCGCGGCAGCGTGAAACACAAAGGCAAAACCTGGCCCTACTTCATCTGTGCCGAGGGCAAGCGCCGCATGGAAAACATCAGCGTCTATTGCCACGAGTTCGGTCACCTGCTCGGCATCCCGGACCTCTATGCGCGGCCGGAAAATCCGGGCTCCGAGGGCTTGGGCAACTGGTGCGCGATGTCGAACCAGACGCCCTACGGTCGCCCGCAGCATTTCAGCGCGTGGTGCAAGGAGCAGCTCGGCTGGCTCAAGCCGGCGGTGCTCGACCCGACGGTGAAACAGAAGCTCGTGCTCGCGCCCATCGAAGGCTCGACCAACGAATGCTTCAAGGTGCTCATCCGCCCCGACGGCAGCGAATACCTGCTGCTGGAGAACCGCCGCAAGACCGGCTTCGACGGCAGCCTGCCGGCGGAGGGCCTGCTCATCTGGCGCATCGTGGGGAACCGCGTGATCCTCGAGGAGAGCCACGGCGTCGAGGGACCGAGCGGCCCGCGCGTCTTCCTGCCAGCGGTGCCGTATCCCAGCGCGGCGAACGATTCCTTCACGCCCTACACCACACCCAGCAGCCGCGCGCTGCTCGGCGGCGGGCTGCCCGTGCACCTCACCAACATCCGCCAGCACCCCGACGGGCGTGTGAGTTTTCAACTCGGTTACGAGTATCAGTGAAACGGCTCACTTGCCGTCGCTCTTGAGCTTGGCCGCGATTTGCGCCCGCAATTCATCAGCGCGCTTCTTGCCAATGGCAGCTTGCTCTGGTGACATCTCTCTCTCCAAGGCCTCGCGCCTCTTTCCGGCAAAGTGGAATGCCTCAGAGGGCAGGCTATACCACGCATACGCCTCCGTAATGTCCTTCGCCACGCCTTCGCCTTTGGCGTAGCAATCGCCTAAGTAAAGTTGACCCGCAGATGAATTCTGTTCAGCAGCCTTGCGATGCCACTTCACCGCTTCTACGAGATCCTTTTCGACGCCCACGCCTTTGGCGTAGTAAAGTCCTAGAAAGCTTTGCGCCAGGGTGTAATTCTGTTCAGCGGCCTTGCGAAACCATCTCACCGCTTCCGCAGGATCCTTCTCCACGCCATGCCCGTTGACATACTGGACACCTAAACACAGTTGAGCCTGGGCGTGATTTTGCTCGGCCGCCTTGCGAAGCCACCGCACCGCCTCCGCGTGGTCCTGCTCCACGCCACGGCCGCTGACGTAGCGGCTGCCCAGCGCGGTTTGAGCCTTGGCGTTGCCCTGCTCGGCAGCCTTGCGATACCACTTCACCGCTTCCGCATGGTTCTGCTCCACGCCATCCGCGCTGTAGCGGTTTCCCAGGTTGTATTGCGCCTCGGCGTCGCCCTGCTCGGCCTTGACCCGCTGGGCTTCGAATAAACTTTTGACGTGTTGCCGGACTGCGGGATCGAAGTCTCGGAATGCCTTGTCGAGTGCGTTGGTTTGCTGGGCACGGGCGCAGGGCAAAGCCAAAGTGGCGATGCAAAGCAACGCAGCAATCAGGGTGGTTTTCATGGGAGTGGAGATTAGGATTTGGCCGCCGCCGCGCAAGGCCAGAGTCGCCTCGCGGAACATGGCTTCTAACGCTTGTCGCGCCCGGCTCTTCTGCTAGCTTCGCCGCCGATGTCACGTTGGTTCGTCATTTTGTTCGCCGTTGTCGTGTCCGCGTCCGCTGCGCGCGGGGCGGAGCGGTTTTTCGATTTCGCCGCCATGCCGGAGGGCAAGCCGCCCGCCGGCTTCGTCAGCGTGCTGACCGGCACGGGCGCGCCCGGCGATTGGAAGGTGGTGCTGGCGGACGCACCCACGGCGTTCAAGCCGCTCACGCCCAACACCCCCGCTGGCGGCAAAGTCGGCGTGTTGGCCCAGCTCTCGACCGATGCGACGGAGGAACGGTTTCCCGCGCTCGTCTTCGACAGCGAGGTGTTCGGCGATTTCACCTTTACCACGAAATTCAAGTGCGTGGCCGGCAAGGCCGAGCAAATGGCGGGCGTGGTCTTCCGCTATCAGGATCCCAAGAATTACTATTACGTGCGCGCCAGCGCCTTGGGGAAGAACGTGCGGTTCTTCAAGTTCGTCAACGGCGAGCGCAGCACGCCCATCGGACCGGAGGTGCCCATTGAGCAAGGTGTCTGGCACGAGCTGTCGGTCGAGTGCAAGGGCAACCAGATCCGGGTCGCGCTGGACGGCAAGGAAGTCATCCCGCCGCTGGCGGACAACTCGTTCGCCTTTGGGAAACTCGGGTTCTGGACCAAGTCGGATTCCGTCAGCCACTTCGCCGACGCCAAGATCACCTACACTCCGCGCGAAACGCTGGCCAAGGCGCTGGTGAGGGAGATCTTCGAAAAGCGCAGCAGCGTGCAAGGGGTGACCATCTACATGAAGGACAGCACCGGCCCGACGGTGCGGGTCATTGCCACCAATCGCGACCAACTCGTCGGCCAACTGGGCGGCGACACGGAGTTGAACGTCATCACCAAAGACGTGATCTATTCGGGCGAAGATTCCCCGTCGGGTCTTCGCCTCATCACCCTGCCGCTGCATGACCGCAATGGCGAGGTCGCGGCGGCCGTGCGGTTGGAGTTGAAAACGTTCAAGGGCCAGACGGAGAAGAACGCCATCATCACCGCCATGCCCTTCATCAAGCGCATGGAGCAGCGCTTCAAGGAAGCCAAGGACCTCATCGAATGAGCGTGCCGGCGACCTTCACGGGCAGCAGCCCGGACGAGGTGGCCGCGTTCCTCGCCGACCAGCGCCAGCGCCTCAAGCCCTTCCGCCGCGTGCTCGTCCACGCGGACCGCACACGTGTGCTGGATGTGAACCGGAACGAGGTGGTTTTCCCCGGCGTGACCTTCGGCCATCCCCTGCTGGAGGCCGTCCTGCGGTCAGCGGGCGCGTCTTTTGACCCGACCAACTTCCACACGCCGCCCGTCGGGCAAGAGACGCGGGAGTTCGGTTGCACGGCGCGTTACCCGTGGGCGCACGACCGGATTCTCTAATCGGGTTTTCGCAGTTCTGTCCTCCGCCCGTCAGCCCCGAGAGACCCATCGGGGAAACCCGGAAAGGAAGCTCAGGGGATTCCCGTATTTTTCACCGATGGCACACTCTCCGGCTGCGAACCTGCTCCTTTCGCAACTATGAAAGCTGCTGTGTTTATCGAACGGGATGGAGTCCTGAACCATGTGCGCGTCGCCGGGCGCAACCAGATGCCGCCGTTGCGACGAGAGGAATTTCTCCTCCGGGAAGATGTCCGGGAGCCGCTCGAATTGCTCAAGGCGGCTGGCTACCTGATCCTCGTCACCACCAACCAGCCCAATGTCGCGCGCGGCCTGCTTCCACGCCGCGAGCTCGACTACATGCACGACCATTTGCGCCGCTTGCTGCCGGTGGATGACGTGCTCCTCTGCCCGCACGATGAGGGCGACCGCTGCACGTGCCGCAAGCCCGGCGCCGCGCTCTTCACCGAGGCCGCTTTCCGCCGGCAGATCGATTTGGACCGGAGCTTTGTCATCAGCGACAAGTGGCAGGACGCCTCGGCCGCCTTCATCGCTGGCTGCACTTCCGTTCTGATCAAGTCGCCTTGGAATGGCTCCGGCCACCACGACTTCCTCGTCAACAGCCTGGATGAAGCCTGCCAGCGGATTCTCCAGTTCAACCATCCGTCGAGCCACGTCCACGTGCCGTTCGCACAAATGGCGATGGCCTGAAACCAGCTTTGGTGTGTGATAGTTAGTTAGTTCTCCTGCGAAGAGACTGCCGGCGGGACTGTTTGCCCCCGGCAGTCTCCCTTTTTAAAGGGGCGTCGGCTCGGCCAAACTCATTTCTGGCCACGCAGTAACTTCGGCGTGACGCCGATGCCAAGGACCGCAAGAATGGCGAGACTTCAACGGCCACATGAAACCTCTTGCTCTCCTCGCCGCCCTTTGCCTCGTCAGCCACGGCTTCGCCGCCTCCCCCGCGCCCGCCTCCTCGCCTGCTCGGCTCGTGCTGGAACCCGGCGATCACATCTGTCTCATCGGCAACCAGTTCGCCGAACGGATGCAGCATGACAACCACTGGGAGACGCTCCTGCTTCAGCGCTTCCCCAAGCACAACCTGGTCGTCCGCAACCTCGCCTTCCCTGCCGACGAGGTGGACATCAAGACCGAACTCACCATCGAGAACTCCTCCTACTCGAAGGGCGACAAGGTGCTCCCGGCGCGCTTGCGCTCGCAGAACTTCGGTTCGCCGGACCAGCATCTCGCCTTCAGCAAGGCGACGGTCGTCCTCGCGTGCTTCGGCTTCAACGAGTCCTTCGCCGGCCCGGCGGGCGTGGCGAAGTTCAAGGGCGACCTCGCCTACTTCATCGACCACACGCGGAAGCAGAACTATTCCGGCGGTGGCGCGCCCCGGATCGTGCTCGTCTCGCCCATCGCGCACGAGAATCTCGGCAACCCGAACCTCCCCGACGGCAAGGCCAACAACGTCAACCTCAAGCTCTACACGGAGGCCATGGCCACCGTCGCAGCGGAGAAGGATGTCCCGTTCGTGGACCTCTTCACGGTCACGCTCAAAACCTACGCCACTTCGCCGTTCAAGCTTACGCACAACGGCGTCCATCTGAACCCCGACGGCCACAAGGTCGTTGCCCGGCTGCTCGATGAAGGCCTGTTCGGCAAGGCCGGTGCGCCGAAGGAGTTCAATGCGAAGCTCCACGCCGAGCTGAAGGAGAAGAACTACCAATGGTTCATGCGTTACCGAGCGGTGAACGGCTACTACACCTACGGCAAGCGTTCGCTCGTGAAGTTCTCCGACGGCGAGCAGCGCAACGCAGACGTGATGGAACGCGAGCGTGCGGTGCTGGACGTGATGGTCGCCAACCGCGAGGCCCGCGCTTGGAAGGTGGCCCAGGGCGAGACCGTGTCGGCGACGATTGATGACTCGAACGTCCCGCCTTTCCTCGAAGTGAAGACGCACTTCGGCGCAGCGCGCGTGAACCGCGAGAAGGCCGCGAATCCGATCCTCAAGGGTGGCATGAGCAGCAAGTCCGGCGAGGCGGACGCCATCACCTACCTGCCGTCCAGCGAGGCCTTGAAGAAGTTCAAGCTCGCGCCGGGTTACGCGGTCAACTGCTTCGCCTCCGAGGAGCAGTTCCCCGAAATCGCCAACGCGGTGCAGATGTCCTTCGACGCGCGCGGCCGCCTGTGGGTCTGCACGATGCCCAGCTACCCGCAATACACGCCGCTCAAGGACCGGCTCAACGGCCAGTCGCATCCCGATGACAAGCTCGTGATCCTCGAGGACACGGATGGCGACGGGAAGGCCGACAAATGCACCATCTTCGCACGCGGCCTGCACGTGCCCACGGGCTTCGAGTTCTACAACGGCGGCGTCATCATCGCGCAGCAGCCGGACCTCCTCTTCCTCAAGGACACGAACGGCGACGACATCGCCGATTACTCCGAGCGCCTGCTGGGCGGCTTTGACTCGGGCGATTCGCATCACGCGATCAATGCGTTCATGACCGGACCGGGCGGCGACCTTTACTTCATGGAGGGCACGTTCTTCTACACGCAGGTCGAGACGCCTTACGGCCCGGTGAAGA
>RFVF01000056.1 GCA_009922615.1 Pseudomonadota bacterium | reverse complement strand
GACCTCGTTTCGCGCCCTCGCGATGGACGTATTCAATCCCCGCGAGCCGTTCCGGTTGTTCGTGCGCGTGGATGACAACGGGGTGGTGGCGAAATCCACGGATCGATTTGAGCGCGGCTTCGAGTTGGTGCCGGGTTGGAATCGACTGCGCATTTCCACGGCCGAACTGGAGCGTGGCCCACAAAGTCGGCGGCTGAACTTGAAAGCCATCCGCCGGATCGCGGTGTTCACCGGGGACCACGAGCCGCAGCGGTTTTGGTTTCTGGACCACGTCCACCTCGAAGCGCTCGATGAGTAACGTCAGCGTGTTCCAGCCTTTGCCTGAGGAATTCTTTGGTTCAGAGTGACGCGTCCGCATGAACATCGCTTACGTCACGGCTGACGACCCGCACAATCTTAGGAGCTGGTCCGGCCTTTCCTTCTACATCGCGGAATCGCTCAAGCCGCACGGGGCGAAGATTCATTATCTCGGCCCGCTGGTGTCGGAGGTGTCGCCCACGCTGGGATTGCGGCGGCGCTTTTGGAGGTTGTTTGGCAAGCGGGTGCTGGAGGATCGCGAGCCATCCATCGTGCGGGGACGAGGCCGGCAGGTAATGGAGAAGCTCAAGGGGTTGGACGTGGACCTGATTCTTGCGACGCACACGGAACTGTTGGCGGAGTGCGAGACGGATTTGCCCATCGCCTACTGGAGCGATTCGAACTTCGACTGCATGTTGGGAGCCTATCCATATTTTCAGAGCCTCAACCCCTGCGTCATTCGGCGCGGCCACGATTACGAGCGGCGGGCGTTGGCGCGAGCGGGGCTCGTGTTCTATGCGTGTGATTGGGCGCGGGACGCGGCGATCAAGACCTATGGTATCGCTCCCGAAAAGGTGAAGGTGATTCCGTTTGGGGCGAACATTCAGTGCGACCGCAGCGCGGCGGACGTGGATAAGCTCATTGCTGCACGGCCTCGGGATCGTTGCCAACTGCTCTTCCTCGGCAAGGTCTGGGAGCGCAAAGGCGGCGACACGGCAGTTGCCGTGGCGGAGGAGTTGAACCGGTCTGGTCTGCCCACGACACTCACGCTCATTGGCTCTCAGCCGCCGGAGGGAAAATCGCTCCCCTTGTTTGTGCGCAAGACGGGTTTCATCAACAAGAGCGATCCGGCAGGGCTCAAGCAGTTCAACGACCTCATTGCGCAGTCGCATTTTCTGATTTTGCCCTCACGGGCGGAGGCGTTTGGCATCGTTTTCTGCGAGGCGTCGTCTTTCGGGGTGCCGAGTCTGGCGACGAAGGTGGGTGGAATTCCCACGGCGGTGCGGGACGGGGGCAACGGGCAGACTTTTCCACTCGACGCGCCTCCGGCGGATTACGCTGCCTTTGTTCGTCAGCAGTTCGCGAACTACGCAAGCTATGAGGCGCTGGCTCGTTCCGCATTCCGCGAGTTCGAGACGCGATTGAACTGGGGTGTATCGGGGGCGACCGCGATGGGCTATTTGCGGGCCATGCTCGCCCAGCGGGGGAGTTAGGGGCACGGCCGACCGCTCCGCGCGGCTTAGGCTTGGGCGACCGGCTCTTCCTGGGGCGTTTCTGGCTCGGCTTCGCCAGAGGTTTCCTCGGCAGGAGCGCTCGATTCGGCGGCTTCGAATTCCTTGGTGTTGATCGGCAGCTTAATACTGAACTGGGTGGAGCAGTCTGGTCCGGGTGATTTGAGTTCGATGTCACCGCCTCCCGCTCGGACGATCGCGCGGGCCAGATGCAAGCCGGCTCCAGTGTGGGGCGGGGTTTTGGTGGTGAAGTGCGGATCCCAGATCTTGTCCTGCAAGTCCGGCTTGATGCCGGGGCCATTGTCTCGCACGTGGATGAAGACGTAGCCGAAGGCCCGCTCAACGACCACGGTGACGGAGGGAGCTCGTTTCGTTTCCTCGGCGGGCGTTTCTTCCTCTTTGTCGTCCTCGAAGTGCCGTTTGATGATCGGCCCCTTGTCCGTGTGGGCTTCGATGGCGTTGTGAAGAAGATAGAGGATGGCGCGGCTGAGTTCGCTGCGCATACCCCACCACTGGACGGTCGGATCCACTTGCAGGTCGATGGCGATGCCGTAATAGCCGAACTCGGGATACAGGAGCCGGACCGCTTCTGCGGCGATCTCCGCCGGGCAGAGGAGTTGCTGACTACGGCTGTAAACGGCGACGTTGACGAGCCGGCGCAGTTGGTCGCGTGCGTTGCTCAATTCCTTGTGCATCTGCATCAACTGGAGGCGGACATCCTCTCGGACCTGGTCGTCCACCATGATCGGCTGCAGCGTCGCCAGTCCGTGGGTGAGCGGTGCACGGAGTTCGTCGAGGAACGAGGCGGCCAGTTGACCGAAGCGCAAGTTCCAATGCGCGGTGGTCATGCCATGTTGGAAATCAGCGGTCTTCTGCTGTAGTTCAGCCTGGGCGAGCTTCTGCGCGTCGGGGTCCAGTAGTTGGACATTCAGTTCGTCAAACAGGCGCTTTACTTGCAGGGCCGCATGGATGCGGGCGGTGCATTCGTTGGGCTCGGCTGGTTTGGTTAGAAAATCGAGAGCCCCGAATTGAAGGCCGCGGTGGATGTCCTCGGATTTGAGGTCTCCGGTCAGCAAAATGAAAGGAATGTTCCGCGTGCGCTCGCCCTGTTTGAGTTGGCGGCATAGTTCAAATCCATCCATCCCCGGCATCGACACGTCGGCGATGATGATGTCGACCATTTCCTTGGTGAGGAAATCAAGCGCGGACTGGCCGCTGCCGGCGGAAAAACACTCGTTGTTTAGCGATTTAAGGCAGTCGCGGATCTGCTGGAGCGCGCTGGGGGTGTCATCCACGACCAAAATCCGCGGGCGCACAACGGCTTTCGCCACCACCTTGGGCGCAACTGAGCCCGGCGCTCGGGCGGCGGAAAGTTTGACTGGGACAGGCGGCATTGTGCTGGGGCGGGACAGTAGGAGCGGCACCGGGGCTAATCAAGACGCAGTTTGACTGGCAGAAGAGGAAACAGTTGACGCCATCGTTGTCTTCCGCCGGAATGACCGACGCGTTTGGCCACCATGCGCTCAAGCAACCCGATTAACACCACCATGAGCGGCAACCTTCTTTCCAGCCTCAAGCAACATACCATCGTCGTCGCTGACACCGGTGACTTCGAGAGCATCCGCAAGTATCAGCCGCGTGATGCCACGACGAACCCCAGCCTGATCCTCAAGGCCGCGCAGATGCCCGAATACGCCGCCGTCGTGGACAAGGCCATCGCTGACGCGCAGCAATCCGCCAGCGGTTCCACGGTGCTCGGTGAAGCGATGGACCAGATCGCTGTCGCGTTCGGCTTGGAGATTCTCAAGATCGTCCCCAACCGCGTCTCGACCGAGGTGGACGCCCGCCTTTCCTTCGACACCGCCGCGTCTGTGGCCAAGGCGCGCTCGCTCATTGCCCGCTACCAGAAAGCGGGCATCGCCAAGGAGCGTGTGCTCATCAAGCTCGCCTCGACCTGGGAAGGCATCCGCGCCGCCGAGGAACTCAAGAAGGACGGCATCGCCTGCAACCTCACGCTCCTCTTCTCCTTTGCCCAAGCCGTCGCCTGCGCCGAGGCTGGCGTGCAGCTTATCTCGCCGTTTGTGGGCCGCATCCTTGACTGGCACAAGAAGAGCACCGGCAAGGACTTCGTTGGTGCGGATGACCCCGGCGTCATCTCAGTCACCGCCATCTACAACTACTACAAGCGCCACGGCTACCAGACCGAGGTCATGGGCGCGAGCTTCCGCAACGTCGGCGAAATCCTCGAACTCGCCGGCAGCGACCTGCTCACCATCAGCCCTGCGCTGCTGGAGGAGATGCAGAAGACCGCTGGCACCGTCGCCCGCAAACTCAGTCCCGACACTGCCGCCAAGCTGGGCCGCGAGAAAATCCACCTTGATGAGAAGGCCTTCCGCTGGGCACACAACGAGGACGCGATGGCGACAGAGAAGCTCTCCGAAGGCATCCGCCTTTTCGCCGTGGACACGCTCAAGCTTGAGAAGTGGGTCGCCGAGAAGCTGAAGTAGCCCGTGCCGGCGGCTTCCGGCCGCCGTCAGTCGGCCACAGCAGTTCGACGCATCCTCGTCCAACACGCGCAACACTGCGGCTGGAAGCCGCTGACACAGCTGCTACGCCAGCAGCTCGCGCACGACGTGCCCACGCACATCCGTCAGCCGATGGAAGCGCCCGCCGTGCAGGAACGTCAGCCGCTCGTGGTCCAGCCCGAGCAGGTGCAGTATCGTTGCGTGCAGGTCGTGCATCTCCACCACGTTCTCCACCGCGCGGTAGCCGAACTCATCCGTCGCACCGTAGGTCATTCCGCCGCGCACGCCACCACCCGCGAGCCAGACCGTGAAGCCCTGCGGATTGTGGTCGCGACCGTCGGTGCCCTGCGCAAACGGCGTGCGGCCAAACTCGCCGGCCCACAGCACCAGCGTGTCGTCGAGCAGGCCGCGTGACTTCAAGTCCTTCAACAGCGCCGCGATGGGCTGGTCCACGATGGCGGCGTTGCGCTCATGGTCCTTCTTCAAGTTCCCGTGCTGGTCCCACGGCGCTACGAAACGAATCCCGCTCACGCCACTCACCTCCACGAACCGCACGCCGCGCTCCACGAGCCGCCGCCCCTGCAAGCATTGGCGCGCGTAACGCGCCTTCAGCGGGTCCGTCGAGTCCGTGCCGTAAAGCTGGTGCGTGGCGGGGCTCTCGCTCTTGAAGTCGGCGGCTTCCGGCACCGCCGTCTGCATCGCGGCGGCCAGTTCGTAATTCCGAATCGCGGTCTCCACCGCTCCCGATTGCGACCCAAGTGTTGAGGCGAACGCGCGGTCGTTCTCCCCGATGAACGCGAGCTGGTTCGCCCGCGCCGTCGCGGGGCCGGATGCGGCGAGGTTTTCCATCACACTGCCGCCTACGAGATTGAACTGCGTGGCCTCAAATCGCGCTGGTAAGAAGCCGCTGCTCCAGTTCGCGACGCCGCCCAGCGGCATCATCCCGCCGTTGAGCACGACGAAGCCCGGCAGGTTCTCCGCCTCGGTGCCGAGGCCATAATTCGCCCACGCGCCCATGCTGGGCCGGCCCTGCATCGTGCTGCCCGTGTGCATGAAGTAGCACGCCTGGGCGTGCTCCGGCGATGCGCTGGTCAGCGAGCGAATGACGCACAAGTCATCCACGCAGCCGCCGAGGTGCGGGAAGAGTTCGCTCACCGGCAACCCCGATTTCCCGCGCGGCGAGAACTCCCACGGACTTGCCAGCGTCTTGCCGACGGCATCGAACTGCGTCGCATCAATCCGCATCGGGAAGGGTTTCCCATGCTCCGCCTTGAGCCGCGGTTTCGGGTCAAATGTGTCCACTTGGGATGGCCCGCCATCCATGAAGAGGAAGATGACGCGCTTGGCGCGGGGCTGGAAATGCGGAGTGGGGAATGCGGAATGCGGAATGGCTGAGGCCGCCGCCGCCCTCCCGATCAATCCTGCGAACGCCAGCCAGCCAAAGCCGGTGGACGCGCGCTGTAGTAATGCGCGGCGGGACAATGTTCTGGCATCGAAGTTCATCGCAGATAAACAAACTCTTTCACGTTGAACACCGCGTGCGCCAAGTCCTGCCACGCCTTCTTCTCCTCGCCGAGCGCAGCGGTTTGCTGCGCGAGGAAAGCCTCGGCGCGCGTGACTTCTGCGTCGGCGGCGGGTCGGCTTAGGGCGGTTGCGTAAAGCCAACGGTTGCGGGCAGGCGTGTCGCCGGGCTGAGCAAGCGCGCGGGCGGCGAAGTGGCCGGCCTGCTCCAGCACGAACGGGTCGTTCAGCAGCGTGAGGCTCTGCGCGGGCACGTTCGTTGGCTCGCGGCGTCCAGCGGGGGCGGCGGGCTTGGGCTGGTCGAACGCGAAGAGAAACGGCGCCGGGTGATTGCGCCGCACTTCGAGATAGAGGCTGCGGCGACCGCGGCCGTCCACCGGGCCGTCCACGGGCGTGTAATCGTCACGCTGACTCGGCGGCACGGTGACAGGGACGCCGGGGCCGAACTGCGTGCGGTCCAGCCGCCCACTCGCGGCGAGGATGGCGTCGCGGATGGACTCGGCGTCGAGGCGGCGGAAGTTGGCGTGCGAAAGAAGGTGATTCTCCGGGTCGCGTTCGGCGGCGGCAGGGGAAGTTTCCGTGCTCATCGCAAATGCCCGGCTCGTGAGCATCAGCCGGAGCATTGCTTTCACCGACCAGCCTTGCGCGACGAACTCGCTCGCGAGCCAATCGAGCAACTCGGGGTGGCTGGGTGTGCCGCCAAGTTGCCCGAAGTTATCCACAGAGCGCATAAGGCCTTCGCCGAAGACGTGGTGCCACAGGCGGTTCACCATCACGCGCGCCGTGAGCGGGTTGCGAAGAATGTCCTCGGCCAGCTCGCGCCGCCCGCTTTGCGCGGAGCGATACGGTGCGCTGCCGAAGGCGGCGAGGAACTGACGCGGCACGGCGTCGCCGGCCTTGGCGTGGTCGCCACGCGGGAAGAACGGCGTCTCGAACGGCGGCGCTTCATCCGACACAGCGACGACACGGGTCGGGATGGGGACGCGGGCTTCGAGTTCGCGGTAGTTGGCGACCAGCTCTGCGAGGAGTGCCGGCGGTTTGGAACCGCCGCTCGGCGGTGCACCGAAAGCAAGAGGCGGCGATTGCAAATCGCCGGCACGGACGACGGTGTTTTCGAGCAGACCGAGGCGAAGGAGTGAATTGAGGAAGTTCGCCTGAGCGTCGTCACACTTGCCTGCCCGCCATGTTTCCACAGCCCGGCGTGCTGCGGCGACGAACGCGGCACCAAAGGTCGGTCGCGTGTTGGATGAAGCCGTTGACCCATCACTCCCGGCTGATGCGAGGGTGGTGTGGTTCCTCAATGCGAGGCTGAGTTCTTCCGGCCATGCAGGCGGTTCGGGCGGCTTCTCGCCGTCGTGGAAGACGACTTTCGCGATGCCGGCGGCGGAGCGGCCGTCGGTCGGCAGCTTGCTGGCGTCGCGGACGATGCCGGGGTAGGGGAAGTCATCGCGCGGAACCAGCTCGATGTAGGCGCGGCGGCCTCGCCAAGGGTCTCGGATGGGCAGCGTGACCCAGCGCATGCCTGAGCGGTCGGTGAGTTTAGGCGTGACTTGGGTAAAGAGCAGCGAGTCGCCCTGGAAGTTTTCGATGACAAGTCGGACGCGGGCGTTGTTGTCGCCGGTGACGAGGGCGGCGATGAACTTGTTGGTGAGTGTGAAGTTGGGCGAGCGCAGCGTGCCGGCGTGCTTGTCCGAGAGCAGGTGGGAGAAACGGCCAGCGGGGTAAATGGCGGTGAGGATGTTCGTGCTGGTGGAGGTGAGGGAGAAATCTCCGGCGAGTGTGTGGCGCGTGAAGCCGCCGGTGGCGAACCAGCCGAAGTCCGCGCCCATGGTGAAGTCGGCGAACGTGCCGGGGGCTTCCAGCCGCCGCTCTGTCGTGTTGGGCGCGCTGGACGCCGGTTGCGGACCGCCGGCGCGAAGTGCGCGCAGCAGCGGCGCGAGCGGGGATTTGTTGGTCTCAGCGGCGGCGAAGGCGTTGCGCCACCGGGTGGCTTCAATGGAGTGCGGAGCGATGGCCCCCTCACGCTGGCCCTCTCCCCCGGTGGGGGAGAGGAAGGAGAGCGCCGCGGGCCAGCGTTCGATTTGCTGCTTCCAACGCGCCGCCAGTTCCGCGCGGATTTCGGCCTTCAACTTCGCCAAGGCCGCGTCGTGGGCGTGGAGTTTCTCCGGCGCGTCCAGCACGCGCATGGAGGTTCGGGTGCTAGCGAGGATGCTGTAGAGGCCGTGGAAATCGCGCTGGCTGATGGGATCGAACTTGTGGTCGTGGCAGCGTGCGCAGGAGACGGTCAGGCCGAGGAAGGCCTTGCTCATCGCGTCAATCTGGCTGTCCACGACGATGACCTCCTCGCCCTTCACGTCCACGGGCGTCTGGTTGAACTCGACCAGCCGCCACCAAGCAGACGCCAGCAACGATTGGTTCAAGCCGTCGGCCCAGCGTGGCTTTTCCAGCAAGTCTCCCGCGATGTGCTCGCGCACGAATTGATCGTAGGGCAGGTCGGCGTTGTAGGCGCGGATGAGCCAGTCGCGGTAGCGCCACGCGTGCGGGAGGAAGGCGTCGTGCTCCGTGCCGTGCGTGTCGGCGTAGCGGACTACGTCCTGCCAGTGGCGGGCGAAGCGCTCACCGAAATGGGGGGAGGCGAGGAGCGAGTCAACGCGATTGCCGATTGCCGATTGCCGATTGTCGATTGAAAGCTCGCGAACGAACGCGTCGGTTTCCTCCGGCGACGGTGGGAGGCCAGTGAGGATGAAGTGTAGACGCCGGGCGAGCGCGCGTGGCTCGGCGGACGGGGCAGGGGAAAGGCCGCGTTCCTCCAGCTTCGCGATGAGGAAGCGGTCAATGGCGTTGGTGCTCCACGCGGTGTTCTTGGGCGTCGGGACGGCGGGGCGGGTGACGGGTTTGAAGGCCCAGTTGGGCTGCGGTTGCTTGGATGCCGCCGCGCCGAGTAGTCCGACGAGGCCGAGCGACAGCACGAACGCGAGGGTTCGGGAATGTCGGCCAGCGCGCGGAGTCACGCTGGAAGTGAACAGGAGCGAAGCGTCGGCGGCAAGCGCCCGTGCCGGCGACTTGCAGTCGCCGTGTGGCGTGTGGGTAGCTCGGGCGTGCTGAACTGCTGGAGGCTGCGGACGGTGACTACAAGTCGCCGGCACGGATCACTTCCGCTCGGGCCTGCCCTGGATGATGTCGCCGAGGCGTTGGTTCAGCTTTTCCTGGTCGTTCGCGGCTTCGCCGATGGCACCGATGCTGTCGCCGACACGGTTGAGGAGGTCGGCGCGTTTCTCGGCGTCGCTGACGACCTTGGCGCTGAAGTGTTCGCTGGTGCCGATGCCAGGGCCGGTGACGTTGTTGTTGTCGCGGGCCTCAATCCAGTATTCGAGCGTCGCGCCTTCGGGCGGCTTCGGGTTGAGCGCGCCGACCTTCCAGTCGTAGCGGCGCCGTAGGCTGCGGGCGGGGGTTTCGAGCGTGAGTTCGATGCCCTTCTCCTCGCCGCCATCCACGGTGTAGCGCAGGAAAAGCTGCTTCACGGCGAAGTCATCCACGGCCTCGAAGCCGATCAGGATGGTCGCCTTCTGGGTGATGAGTTCCTCCTTGCGCTCGGGGTAGGTGATGCGGACGACAGGAGCTTTGTCGGGCAAAACTTCGAGGCGATAGACCGCGTCGTCCTTCGAGCGGAAACCGTATTTGTCCTCAAGGTGAATGGAGAAGCCACTTAAAGCCTCACTCGAAATCGGTATGGTCACTTGCACTTCGCGGGCGTTTTTCGGGTTCACCTGAAGCGGAAGCGTCAACGGCTGTGCGTTCGTCGTGCTGGTGATGAGGACCGCCCCTTTGGCGACTTCCTTCGTCGGCGTGAGTGTGAGGCTGAGCTTGCTGCCGACGAGCAGCGTGAGGTCGCCGAGCGAGCGGCGCACGGTGCCGAGGCCGGTGTAATCGGGGTAAATTTGTGTGGCGTCGAGCTTGGCGATGCCGGGGCGTTCGATGGCTTCGACGCGCGCGGTGCGGGACTTGCCGTCGCCGATGTGGAAGGTGTAGTCGAACGTGTCCTGCACGGTCTCCAGCGCCTGCGCGAAGTGCGCGCGGTTGGTCTGGCTGCCGTCGAGGAGGAATTCCTGCGTGCGGCCGGAGGTGAACTTGAGCACGAGTTTGGCACGGTCGGGCACGACACCTTTGGCGAGGGCGAACAAGGTCACGTTGTCGCCACGCGCGATGCGGAGGTCGCCACTGGTTGCGCCGATCCGGGTCTTGCGCGGGACTTCAACTTCGCGGGACAAGAACGCGCGGCTCAAGAGGTCGCGGCTGACCTCCTCGGCCTTCCAGAAAACCACGCCGCCGATGACCACGATGGCGACCGCCCAGCCGACGAGTCGTCGAAGCTGACGGGTGCAGATGACGGCGGTGAAATCCACCGGGCCCGCCAGCCGCTCCGTGTCCGCTACGAGCGCGCGGACGAGCGCCGGGGCTTCGCCGGATTGCAATGCGCCGGGGCGGGTGAGTTGGAGCGCGGCGATGAGGCGCGTGGTGAACTGGGGATTGCCGCGTTCGACCAACAGCGCGACGGCGTCGTCGTCGGGCTGGCGCAGGAACGGGATGAGAATGTGATGCCAGATGACGTGTCCGGCGGCGGCGAGGTAACCGAGAAAGAGGAGGAAGCGGACGGCCCACGGGAGGTCAAGGAACCAGTCGAGCAGCATCCCCGCCGCGAGCACGAGGACGAATCCGCCGATGAGCATCGCGAGGCCGGAGCCGGTCTCGACACCGACCTTCTTCGAGCGCACGGCGGCGAGCTTGCCCGCGAGCAGGGCGCTCGGCGGGACAGAAGCAGTGCGTTGTTCCGGGGCGGCGGTCATTTCAAGTGCGACAGTTTGCGGAGCACCCATTCCGTCGTGACCACACCGAGGAGCAGCAGGAAGTAGAGCGGGCTGGCCCACAGTTCGACTTCCATCGGCGAGCGGACGCGTTCGGTCTTGGCGCGGATGTGGTCGGGCAGTTGGAAGAGCGTTTCCTCGCGGAAGAACTCGCCGCCGCTGATGCTTGCCATCTCGCGAAGGAGCGGCTCGTTCATGGCGGTGTCGCCCAGCTCGAAGCGCGGCGTGGTGACGTTGAAGTCCACGCGCGTGTCCGGGTCGCTCTCGACGCCGAACTTGTAGCTGCCCGCAGCGGGCGCGATGAACTCGCCGCGATAGACGCCGGGCTGGTCGGTCACGGGGCGCAGGGAAATCTCCGTCGGGCCGCCGCCGTCGCCGGCGCGCATTGTGTAACTGCCCTTGACCACCGGGTCGTTCACCGGTTCGAAGCCAGCGCGGTAGAGGCGCGCGTAAACCGCCACGCGGTCGCCGCTGACAAAGTTCTGCCGGTCGAGCGCGAGCTGCGTGCGGCGTGAGCCGCCCGTCATGTGCGGCAGCGCGAGGCGTTGGGCAATCTGGCCCCAGAAGGCCGTGTAAATCTCGTCGCCGGTGTTTTTGCGCCAGCGCCAAGTGTTGTCCGTGCCGACGAAGAGCGACTGGCCGAGGCCGTATTGCTGAACGGCGACCACGGGCATCGGGCCGAAGCGCGAGGCCTTGAGCGGGTCGGGGTCCACGACGAGCACCTCGGCGCCGGGCTTGGCGCGCGAGACTTTTGCGACCCAATAGACTGGCGGCAGGAGCTTCCAGAGCGCGGCGCTTTCGTCCTCTTTGTCGCCGAAGCGGAGCATCGTGGAGCTGCGGCCCTGCGCGGTGAGCGTGAGGCGCACGGGCTTGTCGGCGGTGCCTTCGGTGGCCTCGGCGGCGGTGTTCACGGCGTCGAATTCGACCGGGAGAATCTGCTCCACCGGCGTGTTGCGCCACGCGTTCGGGCTGAAGCGCTTGCCGGCGACCATTAGGAACGAGCCGCCGAAGCGAGACACGAACTCGTTCATGTTCCGCTGCTGTTCGGTGGTGAGCTGGCGCGGGTCCACGTCGCCGAAGACGATGAGGTCGTAGTTGAACAACTCCTCTTTGTTGACCGGGAAGCGCTCGAGGTAGGGCGAGTTGCCTTCGTGCGAGATGGACGGCGCGCCCTCGAAGAGAACGCACTTCAGCTCGACGCGGCGATCGCGCATGAACATCGCCTGGAGGTAGCGGAAGTCCCAGCGCGGCGATTGCTCGACGAGCAGCACGCGAATCTTCGCATCAATCACGCGCAGGTGCTGCACGCGGGAGTTGTTGTCCTTCACGGTCTCGTCCGCGCGCGCTTCGATGCTGGCTTCGAGTTCGAAATCACCTGTCTTATCCGGGGTGAAACGCATCGCCACGACCTGCTCGCCGTCGGGGCCGAAGGTGATTTCGCGCTCGTCCACCTTGGTGTCGCCGAGCTTGAGAACCACCTTGGCCTTCTCGCCCGCGAGGCCCTGCGAACGAACACGCACGTTGGCGAGCACCTCGTCCTTCACGAAGCTGACCTCGGGCGCGAACAGATTGGCGACGATGATGTCGCGCGGGCTGGTGATGCCAACGCCCCAAATGTAGAGCGGCACGCCGTCCTGCTTGAGCTGCGCGGCGACTTCGCGCGGCGACGCACCGGAGTTGTGGCCGCCGTCGGTGACGAGCACGACGCCCGCAAGCGGTTGGCCGCGCTTCAGCTCGACGGCCTTCTTGAGTGCGTCGCCGATGGGCGTGGTGGCGGAGTTGGCGTCGAGCTTGTCCACCCAATCGAAGCTGGCGACCTTGGCCTTGCGCCGCGCCTTCTTGCCCTCGGCGTCGGTTTCGGAAACGTCGTTCTTGCTGCGGGGCAGCGCGTTGACCTCGGTGCCGAAGCTGAAGGGGACAAGGTCGAACTCGAAGTCGAGGCGCGGGAGGAGGTCGAGCTTCTCGTTGCGGAGGCCGGCCTTCATCAAGTCGAGCCGCGCGATGGCCTCGACTTCGCGGAGGCGGCCGGGCGCGGGCTGCTGCGTGAGGCCCTTCGTGGGGTCGGAGAGGCCCTTGACCAGCGCGGCGCGTTTCACGTCGTCCGGCGAAACGCGCGGGTCCTTGATTTGCATCGAGGCCGAGCCGTCCACGAGCAGGAGCAAGGTGCGGCGAACGCTGCCTTCGACGGTGAAGGCGAGCACGGGCCGCAGCAGCAGGAAGGTGAGCAGCACGAGGAACGCGACGCGCAAGCCCGTGAGCAACCAACGTCGCGCGGGCGTGGTAGAGGGAGGCCATTGGCGATACGTCCAGACGCCCAAGCCCGCGAGCACGAGCGCGAGCAGCACGACCCACCCGGCCCCGAAGCCGCCTTGGAAGGCAAGCCGGACCGACGCGAGGTCGCCAGCGGCTTCCACGCGCGCACCGAGGAGTTTGAGAATCAGGTCGGTCATTTCGCGCGGCTGAAGTATTGCGCCAGGAATGTCTCCAGCGCGGCGAGTGCGAGGACGGCGATGAGGATGGGCAGCCAGAACTCCGCGCCGACGCGGGCCTTCTCAACCCACTCGCGGAGGTTCAGCGTCGGGTGCCAGCGTTGCACAGCGGCGACCAGGCCGAGCGCGGTGACTTCCTCGGCGGGCAGTTCGGCCATGCTGGATTCCGACGGGTCGGGTTGCACGGCGAACTTGAGGACCGTCGGCGGGTCGGCGATGGAGACTTCGTAGATGCCGGCTTTGTCCGTCGCGTCGTAGCTCAGGACGGGCGTGCCGCTGACGAGTTCGACGCGGCGCAAATCGCGCGTGCCGGACGCCGCGCCGGGGGCCATGACCACGGCGTCCTTGTGCAGCAAATCGGCGGTGAGGCGGCGGGCGAACTGCGTGCCGACGCGGACGTTCGCGCCTTCGTCGTGGCGCTGGATGAGCGTGCCGAGCGTGCGATGGAGCAGGGGAACGAACGCGGGGCGAACGGCGAGGTCGTTCCACGCCGTGTCCGCCGTGCTGGCGAAGACGACGACGCGGCCCAAGCCCAGCGCGCGCTCGGCCATCGCGATGGAGCCGTCGCTGTAGCGGAGGATGGCCTTGGGCGCGGCGAAGTTGGTTTGAATGAGAGACGGAGTGGGAACGGTTCCGCCGGTTTGCTTCACGGCTTTCTCAGGCGTGCCGTCCTCCGTGAGGAGCTTGAGCTCAAACGAGCGGAACGTGCGTGCCGAGGCGAGTGTGCCGGCGTTGCCGTCGTTCCACAGCGCGACGATGGGGTGGTCGTAGCCTTTGGTCTGGAAGGTCAGGAACTTCTCGTCTTGCGCCGCGTCGCCGCGCGCCTCGCCGAAGGTGGCGGGGAGAAGCTTGCGCACGGAGGCGAGTTGCTGGTTGTAGAACGTCGCGTTCAGCTTCCCGCCGGGGAAGATGAGCAGGCCGCCGCCGCGCTTGACGAAGTTCTCCAGCGCCGTCGTGGTGTCGTTGGCGAAGTCGGAGACGTTCGCGAGCACGACCGTGTCGAAGTCGTCGAAGCGCGTGCCGCCCAGCTCGGCGGGCGTGATGGTGGAAGTCTTCACGTAATACTGCTCGGCCTCCTCGGCGGAGACGGGCACGAGCGCGTGGCCGAGGAAGAAGGTCTCGGACTCGCGCGGCTCTGAGCCGGGCTCGCCATCCACCATCAGCACGCGAATCTCGCGGATGGCGCGGACGGCCAGCGTGCGGGTGTCGTCACTGGGAAAGCGGTCGGCGGGGATGCGCGCGGTGACGTTGTGCCAGCCTTCAGTCTTGAACCGGGTGTTCAGTGGGACGCTGCGGGTGCCGCCGGGAGGGATGCTGGGGAGGGTGACTTCGTCGGCGGAAGCGCCGTCCACGAGCAGCGAGACCTTGATGTCCTTGGCTTCCTGCTTGCCGTAGTTCGCGACCTGCGCCTCGAAGCGCAGTGGACGGTTCAGCGGCGCGAGACCACTGCTCAACACGAGGCCGCTGACGCCGAGGTTGCGATCTTCGTGGTCGCTGATGAGGATGAGGTGCGAGGCAACCTGCTGCTCGCCGGTCTGTTCCTTGGCGCTCTTCAACGTCTTCTGGATGTTGCCGAGCTGCCGCCAGCCGGCGAGCTGGCCGTCGGTGATGACGTAGATTTCTTTGCGGATGGCTGAGCGGCCCTTGAGTGTTTCGAGGGCCTTCTCGATGGAAGGGAAGAGGTCCGTGGCGCGATCGGAGAGCGGAGCTTCGCGGACGGCTTTGCGGGCGAGATTGAGGTCGTGCGTCGGTTCCTTGATGACTTCCTTCGCGATGTCGGAGGCGAGGATTACGGCGGCGGCAGAGCCGGAAGGCAGGGCATCCACGGCTTGCTCGGCAACTTTGCGGGCTTTGTCGAAGCGCGTCTGGACGCCGTCGGAGACGCCCATGCTTGCAGAGTTGTCGAGGACGATAACGGCGGTGACCTTGGACTGACCGAAGACGTTGTGCGTGGTGGATCGCATCGCCGGGCGCGCGACGGCGAGCGCGAGCAGCGCGAGCATCAGGCAGCGTATGGCGAGCAGGATCATGTCCTCGACGAGCATCCGGCGCTGGTTCTTCTCGGTGGAGACCTTGACGAAGCGCATGGCCGCCCACACGACGCGCTGGAAGCGACGGCGGTTGAGCAGGTGAATGATGATGGGCACGGCGATGGCGCCGGCACCGAACAGCATGAAGGGGTTGAGGAAGCTCATTTGACTGAGGTCTTCAACCGGAAGGCCAGATACCCGCTCAGCACTTCATGCAACGGTTGCGCCGTGTTCACGGGGACGAAGTGGACGTGGTTCTTCTCGCAGCCGGAGCGGAGTGTTGCGCGGAAGCGCTCGACCTCGGCCTGGTAGCTGGCGCGGATTTCCTGCGGGCGAGTGAGAATGTTCGGGATGGCTTCGAGTCCGACGAACTCGACGAGGCCGTTGAACTTGAACTCGAGTTCCGCCGGGTCCATCAGGTGGAAGACCACGACCTCACTGCCGCCGAAGCGCAGGTGCTGGATGCCTTCCATGACCTTCTCCTCGTCATCGAAGAGATCGCTGATGATGACGACGATGCCGCGCCGGCGGACTTGCCGCGCCATCTCGTGCAGGACGGCGGCGATGTTCGTCTGGCGCGCCGGCTCGAAGGCGGCGAGCGTGGCGAGGACCTTGTGAATCATCGCGTGGCTGTTGCTGCGCGGGAGGTATTCGCGAGTCTCGTTGTCGAAGATGTCCAGTGCTACGGCGTCGCGCTGGTGGAGGATGAGGTAGCTCAGGCAGGCGGCGAGCATCTTGCCGTAGGCGAGCTTGGTGTAGCCGCCGGAGCCGTATTTCATGGACTCCGAGCCGTCGAGGAGGATGTGCGCGACGTAGTTGGTCTCCTGCTCGAACTGCTTGATGTAGTAGCGGTCGGTGCGGCCGAGGACTTTCCAGTCGAGGTAGCGAAGGTCGTCGCCGGGGGCGTATTCGCGGTGCTGGGCGAACTCGATGGCGAAGCCGTGGTAAGGCGATTTGTGCTCGCCCGCCATATAACCCTCGACGAGGTAACGCGCGTGCATCCCGAGCGTCTCGGCGCGAGAAATCGCGACGGGGTCGAGTAGCGTGGCGAGGGTGGCGGCGTCCATCAGTGGGAGTGCGGAATGCGGAACGCGGAATGCGGAATGGGCCGAACGTGGCGACGGTTAAGCGCGGAGTTCGTCATTCGCGTTCTGCGTTACGCCACCTTCTGGTCCTTGGGAATCGCCTCGAGAATTTTCTTCACCACGTCGTCGGCGGTGATGCCTTCGCTCTGGGCGGCGAAATTCGGAATGATGCGGTGGCGCAGGATGGGCGGCGCGACAGCGGCTACGTCGTCGCAACTCACATGGAACTGGCCGCGGAGCATCGCGCGGGCTTTCGCGGCGAGGATGAGGTTTAGGCTCGCGCGTGGGCCGGCGCCCCACGAGAGGAACTTCTTGCAGTAGTCGTTCGCCTCCGGCGTCTTGATGCGCGTCACGCGGACGATGCGCTCGGCGTAGTGATAGACATGGTCGGCGACGGGCATCCGACGGACGGTGGCTTGGAGCTCGAGGATGTCTTCCTCAGTGAGGACGGCAGCGGGCTTCGCCATCGGCGCGCCGGTGGCCATCTTCATGATTTGCAATTCCTCGGCCGTGGTCGGGTAGTCCACGGTGATCATGAACATGAAGCGGTCGAGCTGCGCTTCGGGCAGCGGGTAAGTGCCTTCCTGCTCAATCGGGTTTTGCGTGGCGAGCACGAAGAACGGATTTGGCAGCGCGTAGTCTGTGCCGCCGACGGTGACTTTGCGCTCCTGCATGGCCTCGAGCATCGCGGCCTGCGTCTTGGGCGGGGTGCGGTTGATTTCGTCGGCGAGGACGATGTTCGAGAAGATGGGGCCTTTGAGGAAGCGGAACACGCGCTCGCCGGTGGACTGGTCCTGCTGGATGACCTCGGTGCCCGTGATGTCGCTGGGCATCAAGTCCGGCGTGAACTGAATGCGCTTGAAGCCGAGGTGCAGCGTTTGCGCGAGCGAGGAGACGAGCAGCGTCTTTGCCAGCCCGGGCACGCCGACGAGCAACGCGTGGCTGCGCGTGAAGATGGCGATGAGCGCTTCCTCGACGACCTGCTCCTGGCCGACGATGACCTTGCCCAGCTCGCGCTTGATGTTGGCGCTGGCAGTTTTGAGTTTTTCCAGCGCTGCCAAGTCTTTTTCTTCCGCGAGTGTCGCGGACGTTTCATTGGTCGTCATCGTATTGGGCCTTTCAACTGTAACCGTTGCTTGCACCGGGAACGTGACCATTCCACGCGATGCCAAGCCATTTGGCGAATGGAAAATCCGTGCGCCGGGTTTGCCGACGTGAGGCTTCCCGAGGCTATTCAGCGAGGGGGGGGGAAGCAGCGCGTGTGAATTGACCTCGGGAGGGCCTCATCAGCGAGTTCCGGGGCGGAGGAATTTTTCCGCCGCGTGGTCGGCGAAGCGCAATCCGCGCGGCGTGAGATAAAACCGGTCGGCAGTGCGGGTGGCAAAGCCTTCTGCGATCAGCGTGTCCATGTCGGCACGCCAGTGTTCGTGCAGGTCAAAGCTAGTGACGGCGCGAAACTCCTCGAACCCCCAGCCCACATTCATGCGTAAACCGAATGCGGCAATCTCACCGGCGCGGGCGAGCGGCGGAAGCTCCTCGCGTTGTTCGATGGCGCGGACACCCTTCTCCAACTGCTCGCAGTAGAGTTGGGTGTTCGACCAATTCTTCGTCCGCACGCCGCGCACATAGCCGGCGGCGCTGGGCCCGAGGGCGTGGAACTGACCGCCGCGCCAGTAATTCACGTTGTGAAGGCAAGCGCGGGACGGAATTCTGAATGCTGAATTCTGAATGCTGGATTCTGACCGCGCAAAGTTTGCGACTTCGTATTGCCCCAAACCTGCTTGGCCAGCGAGGTTGACCAATTCCTCATACATCGCTTCGGTGAGTTCCTCATCCACATCGAACTCGCCGGCCTTGAGCTGCTCGAACAGCGGTGTGTCGTCCTCATAAATCACCTCGTAGCAGGAGAGGTGTTCGCTGCCCAACGCAATGGCGTCGTGGAGCGTGACGCGCCAGTGCTCCATCGTCTGCGTGGGAATGGCGAACATGAGGTCCAGGTTGATGTTTGCGAAACCGGCCGCGCGCAGCGTGTCGAACGACTTGAAGACCTGCGCACGGCTATGAATGCGACCTAGCCGCTCCAGCAAACGTTCGTCCAGGGACTGCACACCCATCGAGATGCGATTTACGCCGAAGTCTCGGAGCAGCTTCGCCTTGTCAGCGGAGACGGTGGCGGGGTTGCACTCGACGGTCCATTCCTCCGCACCGAGCAAACCGAGCCGCTCGAAGGCTTTCAGGATTTGTTCCCACTGTTTCAGGTTGAGCAGCGACGGGGTGCCGCCGCCGAAGAACACCGTGCGCGGCTTCAGCTCGTGAGCGACCAGCTCCAGCTCGCGCACCAGCGCGTTGACATAGCGGCCGACCAAATCTTCTTTCGGCACAGCGGAGTAGAACGCGCAATACTCACACTTGTGCGCGCAGAACGGGACGTGGAGATAAAGACTGGAGATCAAGGCACCTGAGGACCGCATCATGGTTTAGATGCGCCGGTAGTCAGGACTAAAAAATAGTCCGTAAGCAATCAGTCCGAAAACGATCAACAGTGGCAGCCAGAAGACCAACCCGATAATGAGCGTGTCTCGGAAGAGTTTGGGATCTGGTTCTTTCATCGCGCAAGCGGTCGGCGGCAAGGTCGGCGGAGGTCAGGTGATCAGATAGGTCAGTTTTCCGCTTGTCACACGAGGGCATTGGGTGCAGGCGGGCTGGGCAGTGGCTGTCCGCTGCCGGGGGCAGGTTGTTGGAAGGCGTCCTTGACGACACTCAGCAAGGCCTGGCTGGTGAACGGCTTTTGCAAGTAAGTGACACCAAGCTGCCGGTTGCTCGGGCGAAAATTGCCGCTCGTGCAGATGATGCGCAGGCCGGGGGCGACGTTCTGCAGGTGTTGAATCAACTGATGTCCGTCCATGTGTGGCATCACCAGGTCGGTGACTACGAGGTCCACGTGTGAGTCGGTTCGCTCCAGCACATCCAAGGCGGCCCGTCCGTTGGCGGCGGTCAGGACGCGGTAGCCGAACGAACTCAACACCATTTCGGACATGGTGAGCAGCAGTTCCTCGTCGTCCACGATGAGGACCGTCTGGTCGCCGCGCAGGTCTTCATCGGCCAGGGCACCATCTTCAAGTGACTTGCGATCACCCGGCAAATAGATGCGGACAGTCGTGCCTTGGCCAACGGGGCTGGTGATGGCGAGGTTGCCGCCGTGATTGGTGACGATGCCGTAAGCCCAGGCCAGCCCCAGCCCGCGGTGGCCGCGTTTGGTGGTGAAAAATGGATCGACGACATGCGGTAGCGCATCTGCCGGAATGCCGGGACCGGAATCGTTGATCTCGATGCAGACGTAAGCCCCGGGCTGGAGGGTGACGCGTCCGTCTTCCAAGGGCGTTTGCAAATCGCGGTTCTGTGTCAAGATTGAGATGGTGCCCTCGGGGCCGGTCGCTTCTATGGCGTTGTCGAGAATCTTGTCGATCGCTTGGCCGAGCTTGGCTTCGCTGAACGGCGCTGAGAAGAGCCGGGCTTCGAGGTTGACGCGCCAGTTCACGCCCGTGGCTGCGCGGCTGCGCGCATGGTCGATGAGACGGCGCATCAGTTTGTTGAGATTGCCCGAGAGGTCGGGCTGCGCCTCCTTTTCCTCCCGGCTGAAGGCGGAGAGGTCAAAGGCTACCTGCGTTGCACGGTCAGCGGCTTTTTCGATTTGTAGCACCGAGCTGCGCCAGGCGTGATCTGGCGGCATCTGCGAGAGCACATGGGTCGTATGGCCGAGAATGCTGGTGAGCGCGTTGTTGAAATCCATCGCCACGGTGCGCGTGAGCTGCAACGCGCACAGCAGTTTTTGCTGGAGCGTGAGCACCGTGGCATCGACGGCGGGTTTCGGATCGGGGGCGGCGGATGGAACGGGCGTGGCCGGTGCTTGGGCTGCGGGGGGCTCGTGCGCGGAGGTCGTAGACGGGATGTTGACGGTTTTGGCACCAGGCCCGCCGGGCCGCGGGTGAACTTGGAAGATGAACGACTTTTTGTCTTCCCGTTGCCACGGCGAGATGTGGACGACAAAGCCGACCAATCCTTCCTTCGTCGTTTGCAACTTGAGGGGGAACGTGAAGGTGGAGCCGTGGTCCAACTGCCGGAGAAACTGCTCGGCCGAGCAGCCGTTCTCAAACGTCCAGATGCCCACGAGGCGCTTAGGCGGCAGCCCATCCGCGCCACCAAAAACCGCGCGGGCAAAGGCGTTGGCCTGCTCCAGTTCGCCCGTCGCGCTCACGACCAGCACCGGCCAAGCCGCCATTTCCAACGGAAAACCAAGGCTGTCTGGCTCCGCCTTGGCCTGGGGCCGGCGGAAAAACATCTGGGTGAAACCGGAGCCTTTCACTTGCGCGCGCGTTTGTTGCGCAAAGAGCGAAACGCCTCGGGCAGCAATTGGTCAACGGAGAATTCACGGAACTTTGCCGGGCGTCGGCTGTCGGCCACGAACACGCGCGCCTCAGCGGCATATTCTGCGAGCAATTGGCGGCAGGCCCCGCAAGGAGCGGTCTTGGCACTTGGTGCCACGATGGCAACGGCAATGAAGTCTTTGTGCCCCTCGGTCAACGCTTTGAAGAGCGCGATCCGCTCCGCGCAGCACGTCAGCCCATAGCTCACGCTCTCGACGTTCGCGCCGCGAATCACGTTGCCCTCGCGCGTGAGCAACGCCGCGCCGACGCGGAACTTCGAGTAAGGTGCCACCGCGCGGCGGCTGGCGAGCACGGCTTCGTTCAGGAGGAAACGAGGGTCAAAGTCTGCCATAAAGCCGGGCGAATTCTTCCAGCAGCGCGCCCGAGTGGCGACTCGCTTCTTTGGCCGTCGCGAGCACCTCGTCGTGCGAGAGCGCGTGCGGGCCGAGGCCGGCGGCTTGGTTGCTGATGCACGAGACCGCCGCCACGCGCAGGCCAAGATGCCGCGCCACGATGGCTTCCGGCACCGTGCTCATCCCCACCGCGTCGGCACCGAGCTTGGCGAAGGCGCGGATCTCCGCGGGCGTTTCGTAAGTGGGCCCCGACAGCGCGAGATAGACGCCGCGATGCCAACGCGCGCGTGCTCGCTTGGCCGCTTTGTCCAGCAAGCCGCCGAGCGTCGGGTCGTAGACTTGTGTGAGGTCGAGGAAGCGCGCGAGGCCCGGAGGGCAGGGGCCGCGCAGTGGATTCGCGCCCATGAAGTTGATGTGGTCGGTCAGCCGCATGAAGTCGCCGGGACGGAAGCGGCGGCTCACGCCGCCCGCCGCATTCGTCAGCAACAAGTCGCGGATGCCGAACGCTGCGAGCACCCGCACGGCGAAGGTGACTTCCGCCATCGAGTGGCCCTCGTAGTAATGCGCCCGGCCGCACAACACCGCGACCGGCGTTCCGCCCAACATTCCCAGCACCAGCTTGCTCGAGTGTCCTTGCACAGTTGGTTGCGGAAAGCCCGGCAGCTTCGCATAAGGGATTTCCTTCACCACCTCCACCCGCTCCTGCACTGGACCAAAGCCGCTGCCCAGCACGATGGCGAGTTTGGGCCGCAGCTCGCTATCGCGGAAAAGCAGTTTTACCGTGTGGTCGAGTGAGGGGTTTGGAACCATTTACTGAGAGATGATTTCAACTCTGTTCGTTGGGAAGAAGACATCGCACCTAATTGAAGTTCGGTTCATCTCAGCGTTCGTGGTGACGCAACGGACAAACAATGACCGCCACACAGTGGCGTGATGCTCCTTTTCGTCGGGCCAACCCTCTTCCGACACGTCCTGGCCATTCGTGTTCACAACCGACCAGATGAATTGAACCGAAGCGTTCGCGGCGATGTATCGATGCAACGCGTTTGAATTGACTCGACCACTCAATGACACGAAGGGATCCGCCCAATATCCGAGGTGCCAATCAATCGGCCCCTCGAAAGGAAATTGCTGGATTAGTGAGTTGGTAAATGTTGAGCCAACCGCTGAACCAGCCTTGCGATACACCTCAAATAAATCAGAGACGCCGTTTGCCACACCCCGCTCTCCTGCGAAGAAACGGAAAGCATGCCAGAGAATGACACTGCCGATTGCTAAAATCGCTACGAGTGAAACGATTTGGACAACACGTTGTTTCCGCATCATGATAATCGCGTTGCTCCGCGCACGCACGGCCAGCACTTGGTTGACTGGTTTTCAGTCTGGCGCGCACGTGATCTGATTGCAAGCCGCGCGCCTTGCTTTCTCCGGTCTGCGAAGTATTTTAGCCCCCCTTTGAATTATGCAATTGAGCAACGAAGAAATCCGCCGCTACTCCCGCCACCTCATCCTGCCCGAGGTCGGCATGGCGGGGCAGAAGAAGATTAAGGGCACCTCCGTCCTGTGCATCGGTGCGGGCGGGCTCGGCTCGCCCATCGCGATGTATCTCGCCGCCGCCGGCATCGGGAAGATTGGCATCGTGGATTTCGACACGGTGGATTACTCGAACCTCCAGCGCCAAATCCTCCACACCGACGCGGACGTGGGCCGCTCGAAGGCCGAGTCCGCGAAGGAAACGCTCGCGGGCATCAACCCGAACACCGAAGTCATCCTCCACAATACCCGCATCTCCGCCGAGAACGCCCTCGATCTCATCCGCCCTTACGACATCGTCGTGGACGGCACGGACAACTTCCCGACGCGCTACCTCACCAACGACGCCTGCGTGCTGCTCAAGAAGCCCAATGTCTATGGCTCTATCTTCCGCTTCGAGGGCCAAGCCAGCGTCTTCGCGCCGCACCTCGGCGGACCCTGCTATCGCTGTCTCTACCCCGAACCGCCGCCGCCCGGCATGGTCCCGAGCTGCGCGGAAGGCGGCGTCCTCGGCGTGCTGCCCGGCATCATCGGCTGCATCCAAGCCACGGAGATTTTGAAACTCGCGCTGGGCAAAGGCACGACGCTCATCAACCGCCTCGTGCTCTTCAACGCGCTCGACCTTAAGTTCCGCGAACTCAAGTTGCGCCGCGACCCGAAGTGCCCGCTATGCAGCGACGCTCCGACCATCAAGGAGCTGATTGACTACGAGATGTTCTGCGGCATCCAGCCCGCGCCCGCCGAGCCGGCGGCGAACCCCGACGAAGTCACTGTCCAGGACATGAAGCGCGCCCTCGACAACCCAGCGCTCAACATCAAGGTCGTGGACGTGCGCGAGCCGGACGAATACGAAATCGCCAAGGTCAACGGCGTGCCGCTCTTGCCCTTGAGCCAGCTCGGCCAGCGTTTCACCGAGCTGGACCCGAACCAGCAATACTACCTGCACTGCAAAGGCGGCGTGCGCTCGCTCAAGGCGCTGAACTTCCTCCGAGAGCAGGGCTTCAAGTATGTAAAGTCCGTGAAGGGCGGCATTGGCGCGTGGAGCGACGAGGTGGACCACAGCGTGCCGAAGTATTGAGTAGGTCTGGCTTCCAGCCTGACCTCCATTCAACTCCGCAACGCTAGTTTCGGCTGACGCGTGCAGAGCAATTCAGCCTCCTCCGCCTCAAGGCGGTTGGGCTTCGTTGCACAAGCGGCTCAACCGTTCACAGGAGCGTGCTGGTCCAGTCAGTTGGCAGGCTGGAGCCTCACCTACTTGAGGATCGCTCTCACCCGCTCGCGCAGCAGCGGCACCACCTCCGCCTCGAACCAACCGTTCTTCCGCAGCCAAAGCCGGTTGCGCGGCGAAGGATGCGGCAGCGGCAGGAACGCCGGCAGGAATTCCTTCGCCCGGCTCACCGTCTCGGCGAGCGTGGCTCCTCGTGCGTCGCCCAAGTAGTGCGCCTGCGAGTATTGCCCGATGAGGAGCGTGAGCTGGACGTGCGGCATCACTCGGCGCAGCCGGGCGTGCCACAGCGGAGCGCACTCCGGGCGCGGCGGCAAATCGCCTCTACGGCCTTTGCCTGGATAGCAGAAGCCCATCGGCATCAGCGCGAAGTTCCGCGGGTCATAAAAGGCCTCCCGGTCCACGCCCAGCCACACGCGCAGCGTGTCGCCGCTGGGATCGTTCCATGGAATGCCGGTGGCGTGGACCTTCCGCCCCGGAGCCTGCCCGATGACGAGGATGCGCGCCTCCGGCCCGACCAACAGCACCGGTCTCGGCGCGTGCGGCAGCGATGCCGCACACACCACGCATTGCGAGATTTCACTGAGGAGGGCCTTCACTCGTGAACGCAGCTCGACATTCCGATGTCGAGCATTGGATCGCCAATGGGTCGCTGAGAACTCGACATTGGAATGTCGACCTACTTGGCTGCGGCTTGCGTCGCCTTCCGCACCCTGATGAGCACCGGGGAACTCGTCGGTTTGCCGTCGCCAGCGTTCTGGCGGGCACTGCGGTTGATGACGTGGCAGAGGCGGTCCGTCTCCGGCACCCAGCGCGCGCAACTGAAGAAAATTTTCCGCTCCGTCTCGCCCGCTGCGATTTGCACGCCGTTCAGGCCGATGTCCGAAACGATGATGCCGTGCGGCAAGTTCTCAATGTCCATGTCCACGAGGTTCGTGTCGCCGTTACGCACGACGCGCAGCCAAGCGGGGACTTCCGTGCCGGGCGCGATGGTGATTTCCGGGATGCTCGTCGGAATCGCGCTCACGGCGGCGGCGGGCAGCGGCGTCGCGGAGGTTTGCAACGAGAGGAAAACTTTCGGCGCATCCGCGAGCTTGAGCGTGCCGAAGTTGTTCAACGATTTCGTCACGCTCTGGCCGTCCACCGTCGCGGTGACCGTGACTTTAACCTGCTTCCACGCGTCGGCGCTCGCTTCGGTGGCGTCGGCGCTGGCAAAGAGGCTGCCGTCTGCCTCGAACAACCCGGCCTGCACCACCAGCGGCGTCGCGGCGAACCAGCCCGCCGGCATCCCGCTGATGTCCACGCGCACCGGGCCGTCGAAGCCGTCCGCGCGATCCACCTTCACCGAGAAATTCCGCCCCGAGCCACGTGGGATGGATTGGTTCGCACCCGTCAGGGACGGGGTGAAGTCCGGCTTCGCCTCGCGCACGATGAGCCGGTAGGCGTAGCGATCACCACCAAAACCCTTCGACTCCGTGACGCGCACGAGATAGCTGCCGTCGGCAGGCGGAGAGAAGTTCACCCGCGAGTCCGTGCCCAGCTTGCGCTCGCCGTCGTCGTCGTTCGCGTAAGTGAGCTTGAAGACCGGCAGGCCGTTCGGCACGAACTGCGTGCCCGGCGCGTGCGGCTCGACGATGTAGGCTGGTTCGTCGAGTGGATGCGCGACCGGGCTGGTGTCGAAGTAGGCGAGCCGTCCACCGCGATTGTAGAGCAGGAAACCCGCGTCCGGCCCGCGCGGCGCGCGGAAGAGTCGGCAGACCTCACCGCCGAAATAGAGGAACTGGTTTAGCTCCATCTCCTCCCAGTTCACGAGGCGCACGTCGGGGTTGTTCGAGTCAATGCCCCGAAAGGTCACGCTCGAATCCCGCACGGCTTGGAGCCACACGCGCTCGACGGGCCGGCCGTCGGCGTGCAGCACCTCAATCTTCGTGTCCGCCGGCGAACCGCGCCGCGCGGCCATTGTCTCGATGACCCAGCGCTGGCCGCGTTTCGCGCCGAAGCGGAAAAGGTCCACGTCAGCCACACTGCTCAAGCGCCCGTTTACTGCCCCGGGAACTTGGATGGAAGTCGCGTTGGCGGGTGCGTCATTTGGTTCCACTTCGTTCGTTTCTGGCGTCGCGCCCACGAGCACCTTGAACTCCCTCCGTGCGCGGAACCGCTCCGCGTCCACGGGCACGGTCACTTCGCCCATGGCACTGGCCTTCACCTTCGCACTCGCACCGACGGGCAAGTTCTCGCCCGCGAGCTGGATTTCCGACTCCCTGTCCGCCGGCACGGCTAGCGGGAAGATGCCTGTGACCACGGGCAATTCCCCCACCGACACGCGGAAGAAATGCTCCGGTGACGCCATGTATTGCGGGTCGCTCACCCGCACGGTGTAGCGCCCCGACGCGGGCAACCGATGCACCAGCATCGCATCCGCGCTGCCGTCGAAGCCGCGGTTCACCGCCAGCACACGCCCGCGCGCGTCGAGCAACGTGAGCATCGCATTCCAGGCCTTGGAGCCAAGCCGTTCGGCGGCGAGGTCGCACACGAGATTCTGGCCGGCGACGCCGTTGAAGCTGAACTCCACCGCCTTGCCCGGCTGCTCCAGTGTGCCCCAGAAACTCACGGGCAACGTCTCCGTCTTCGCCGCGTCGGTCGCCTGCCGCAAGTCATCCACATGCAACTTCACCCGTGCGCTTTCGCCCGCTGCGCTTTTCACAGAGAACTCATACGCGCCGCGCGCCAGTTCGGCAGGGGCAGTGACCCGCAAGACGACTTCGCCCGAGGTGGTTTCCAGCAAGACCGCTCCCGAGAGCTTGGGATTTTGGAACGTCACGTTGGTCAAGCCGGCGAGATTGTTCCCGACGAGCTTGAGCCGCGTCTCCACGCCACGTTGGATGCCGCGGGGTTCGATCCGCGTGATGGCGGGCACGCCGGCAGGCGTGGGGGCGGGTTTTGCTTTCGCCTTGGCCTTTGGGTCGGCGGCGAGGAGTGACAATGAGGAGACGGCCAGCAGCCACGCGCAGCAAGTCACGGTTTTCATGCGTTTCAATCTGACGGAGTGACCACGCTGCCGCGATAACAATTCTCACCGGTCAAAGATCGGATTTCATCGGCAGGGATGCGGTCCGTCCAGCGAATGCGGCGTTGGCTCACGGCCGAGGCTTGGAATCCCGACGCACGCAGCGGAAGCCGTAGATGTCGTAGCCGAAGCATACATCCGCGGAGCCGGGGTTTTCGTTGTAGCGGTAGCCGGAGCGGCAGTTGTCCGCGCTGAACCGCCACGCGCCGCCGCGCAGCACCTTGTTTTTGCCGTCGGCCGGACCGGGCGGGTCTTGCTTGGGGGACTTCGAGTAATACTCAACCTCGTAGAAGTCGTTGCACCATTGCCAGACGTTGCCGGCCATGTCGTAGAGGCCCCATGGGTTCGGCTGCTTTTGTCCGACGGGACGCGGCTTGCCGCCGGAGTTTTTATCGAACCACGCAAACTCACCGGCCTTCGCAGCGTTCGCGCCGAAGAAGTAAGGCGTCGTGGTGCCGGCGCGGCAGGCGTATTCCCACTCGGCCTCAGTCGGGAGCCGGTAGCCGTCGGCGGTGAAGTCGCACTTGAGGGTCGCGAGGTCATAGCAGGGTTTCAGGCCCTCGGCTTCGGAGCGTTTGTTGCAGAACTTCACGGCATCGGACCAGCGGAGTTGCTCGACGGGATTTTGGCCGCCTTTCCAGCGCGAGGGATTGGCGCCCATGAGTTTCTGATACTGGTCTTGCGTGACGAGGTGCTTGTCCATGAGGAACGCGCTGACGCTGACTTCGTGCGGCGGGGCGTCCACCTCGTCCTTGTCGCCCATCATGAATTTTCCGGCGGGAATGGGCACGAGCGCTGCAGTGGCTGTCGGAGCCGTCGCGGGCGCAGCGGAGGCCGAAGGAGCCGCCGGTGCAGCGGCGGGAGCTGGCGGAGCAGGGGCAGGGGCCTTCGGTTCACAGGCGGCGAACAGGAACGTTGCGCCCAGCAAGCCTAGCCAATGGAATTGAGAGAATTGTTTCATCGGGTTTAATAGTCCGCCCAGATTTCGTAGCCGTCGGGATTGCGGAGCACATGCCGACAACGGGTGCGGATGTCTTCGGCGATGGCCACGGCTTGTGGCAGTTCCGCGCAGCCGTAACCCGCTTCCTGAAAGAGCTGCCGCGTGACCGTGTGGCACTTGGCGAGCACGTAATCCTGCGCGCCGCCCATGCCGCGCCAGGCTTTGAGCAGCGCGGCGTAGGTTTTGATGTTGTCGGGATCGGTCTTGAGCGTGAGCGCCATTGTTTGCTTGGCGAGCTCGGCGGCGTGGTCGAGTGATTTCATGTTCTCCTTCTGCACCTCGCACTCTTGCGGGATCTGCTGGACGATTTGTTCAAGGCTTTCGAGATATGCCTTCAACGCAGGCGTGCTTTGGCTGCGGGCGTGGAGATGTTTCGTCATCGCCTCGGCGAAGCGCTGATACTCCGCGATGCGGTCCACGTGGCAGCGAACGAAGAAGATCATGTCGTCAATGGCCTCGGCGATAAATGCCTTCTTCCCCGTCTCCTCGCCGGCTTTGAACACCGCTTCAATCGCCTCGGTGCAGCCACAGGTGCAGGCACGATGCACTCCGTCGCCGCCGCGGCGATGATGCGTTCGCAACGTGCGGCCGGCGGGATCCAGGATCGCCTCGCTCATCGGACGGCCGAGCGTGGCCTTGAGGATGTCCACGGGTGTCGTGATCGAGGCGGGGGTGACGCGGGCTTCAAGGAAGTAGAAGAGCGCGTCGCCCTTGGGCGGGACTTTTTTCCCCAGGCGAAGTAAGGCGGTTTCGCCATCGAACCAAACCGGATAGTCATACGAGCCGGGCACGCCGCGCCAGATGGTGCCCTTGGTTTGGCGGAACGCGTAAGTCGTCCGCGTGCCGGACTCGGACAACTGCGTCTTCCACTTCGCGGGGAACGGGCGCTTCCAATCCAGCGTCACATCCTTTTCGAGAAAGCCGGCCTTCATCGTCTCGCGATGCCAGATGCCTGGCGCGGTGAGTGACGCGAGGTAGAAGCTCTGGCCGTCGCCTTGCAGGTCGAGTGACTCGATGCGCCGCTTGCCCTCCGCGCCGCCGAGGCCGAGCTGGATTTGCTGATGCCCCTTCGGCCAAGTGACGACGAGCATCCGATCGCCGCCCGCCTGCAAGCCGACGAAAATGTTTTCGGACGGCACGGCCACGGTTTTCGACTCAGGAAACGCGGCGGGATCGTAAATGAGATCGTCACCGAGGAAGCCGGGCACGACGCCGTAATCCAGCGCACTCAGCACGCGCAGTGATTTCAATTTGCCCGTCGGCTTCAACTCCACGATTTCGTTGCGGGCGAAGGAGAATTGCGCGGACTCACCGGCGCTGGCGTAGGTGACTTCGAGCACCACTTCGTCGCCGGCATTGCGAACGATGGAGACACGGCTCATTGGCCCGCCCTGCTTTATTCCGAGCGGAACGGCTTCCGCGATCAGGCGGGCTGCTTTTGCGTCGGTGCCGCTCTTGGCGTAAAGCGACACGGTTCCGCGCGTCTTGGAAAACACGGCGAGCAAACCCTGGTTCTCCACAGCGGCATCGCCGGTGAAGTAATACTCACGGCCCGAGTAGCCGGGATCGGACGACGCCTTGCCGGGATTCGCTTCGAACGCGAAAAGCTCGGTCGGCACGGCTTTCCAAGCCGACCGGTCCGATGGCACGCCGTTTGTGGGGGCGGGCACACCGAGGTCCCACAACGTGGTGGCGAAGGCGGCGAGTGGGACGAAACAAATCAGCGCCAGCCCGAGGGCGGGACGTAGAATGCTTCGTGACGAGTTCAGGTTCAGTTTCATGGTGAGCCTTTCTGCCAAACGCGATGGTGGGTGAACGATGATGCCGGTTTCGTGCGTGCGGGAACTCAGACGTAATTCCGTGGGCTGCTGTTCGCCGTGCGCAAACCCACGGTGGCGGGGGCGGCGGCTATTTCTGGCCGGGTTGCTTGGTGTAGGCGGTGACGGCTTTGATGTGCGCGGCCTTCGCGGCATCCATCACCTTCACGAGCTGGCCCACGGGGGCCTCGGTATCGGAGCGGATGGCGAGGGCGACGTTGGGGTTTTCCTTCACCTTGGCGGCGAGTTCTTCCTGGAGCTTTTCGCCGGTCACGGGGTGGCCGCCGAATTGCAAGTGCGGCGGGGCCTTCACGATGTCCACGAAGAGCGGCGGAATCTTTTCGGTCGTGCCTTCCCGCGCCTGCTTCGATTCCGGCAGCGTGAGCTTCACGGCTGGCTGCTGACGAAAGGTCGTGGTGACCATCAGGAAGATCAGCACGACCATCAACACGTCGATCAGCGAAACGATGATGACGGCGGGCGGATTGCGGCGTTTGCGGACGGTGAACTGCATGCGAAGCTCAGGCGCGGTGGGCGGCCCGATATTGCCGTTGGAGAAACTCATCGCACAACGTCTCCATCTCGACGGCGAGCGTTTCGACCCGCTTGCTGAAATAACTCCAGGCGATCAACGATGGAATGGCTACGAGCAGGCCCATCAACGTCGCGCGCAAGGCCAGTGCGATGCCCGAGGCGAACAGCGAATTATCCCCGGCGAGCGCCTGCTGGCCCATGCCGGTGAACAGCATGATCAGGCCATAGACCGTGCCGACCAGCCCGAGCAGCGGCGCGATGCCCGTGATGATTTCCAACACCACGAGCCGTTGTTCCAGCGCGGCCATCTCGTGCCGGGCACGGGTTTGCAAGGCGTCGATGTTCTCGGCCTTGGGACAATCAAGGTGATTCGCCGCGACGAGCAGCAGCCGGCCCAGGGCCGAAGGATGCTGCTCGCACAACCGCCGCAGCATGGGCAGATCGGACTGTGACTGGCAGTTCTCCACGGCTTCCTCGAGCACGGGCGGGATGACGCGCTTGCTGCGCAGCGTGAGCGCTCGCTCGATGATGACGGTAACGCTGATCAGCGAGGTCAGGAACAGCACAATGATGATGGCGTTTTCCATTTTGTCGGGCGGCATTGATGCCTGTCCGGGCGGCCGGAGCAAGCGGAGAAGCTCAGTTGTAGTAAAAGGTGAACGTCACGTCGCGGTGGTCGGACTGAAATTGCCGGCGCATATCGCTCGGCCAGCGCGGATACGGCGCGGGGTCTTGAATCGCCTTCTGGCAGAATAGCGAATAGAGTTCGCCCACGTCCGCATCCTTGACCTTCAAGTCGGTGACGCGGCCGTCGTGGTGCATGCGAAACTCCACGACCACCTTGCCGCGGGGCGTGGGCCGCGATTCCAACAGGCTATACCACCGTTGCTGAATCGCTTGGATGATCGCCGCATCGTAAGCGCCGAAGGACATGCCGCGCACGTCCAGCGCGCTGGCGCCGACGCGTTTGACTCCGCCGTCTTGTTTCATCTTTTCGCCCACCAGGCCGCTTTCGGCTTTGCGCGCGAGCGCCTCTTTGATCGTGCGGGGGCGGGAAACTTTTGTCTCGGCCTCGCCAGGCTCTGCCGGGGGAGTGGGCTTGGCGGTGCTGGGATTCAAGGCGAGCGCCGGGGGCGTCGGTGCCGGTCAGGATCTGCTCGAAGTCGCCGACCGACA
>RFVF01000055.1 GCA_009922615.1 Pseudomonadota bacterium | reverse complement strand
TTCGGGCGGAGGCGTGGGCGCTTTGGGCTTCGGCGTGGGCGGCGGCTCGGCAGGTGGCGCGGGCTTGGTGACTTCGGTGAGCTTGGCGAACTGCTCCTGCTTGCCGTCGATCTTCGGAACGTTGGATTCGATTTTGGTGTCCGGGTTGGCGGCACGCGTGCTAACGGCGGAGTAATGCTTCGCGTCCTTGGGCGGCTCGCTGGCTTGCGCCGGGTCCACGTCCACAAACGTGAGCTGCGGCATGGGCGGCTCCTCGGGCGGCGGTTGCGTGGCGAGCAGTTGCTTCAGCTCTGGCGGCAGCGGCTTGGGCTCGTCGAGCTTCATCAACACGGAGGCGGGATTGATCTTGAGCGCCGCCGATTTGAGCCACTCCATCATCGGCCAGTGGGGCAAGTGCGCGCGGAATTCCCAGGCCACCGCGATCAGCACGTGCGCGACCAGCGAGCAGACGAACGCCAGCAGGAACAGGTTCGCCTGCTCCCGCCGCGGTCGTCGCGCCTTGTATTCGACCAAGTCCACGCCGGACAACGTAACAGCCAAATTCCGGTGGCGGAAGTTGAAGTTGCAGAAAGCGCCTTCCCCCGAGAGCGGTTGACGACCCTGCGAGCCGTATTCTGTTCCACTCAAAATCGGCCTCAGGAAACTGCTGACTGGAAACGCATGGCCAACTGCTTAATCCTTCCGTCCGCCGATGGACTTGCCCATCCAAATCATTTCGACCGACTTTGACGGAACGCTGCACGCGGATCACGAGACGCCGCCGGTGCCGTTGCGTTTGCAGGAGTTGATCGGCGATTTGCAGCGGCGCGGCGCGAAGTGGGTCATCAACACGGGGCGCGATCTGACCAGCCTGATGGAGGGCTTGGGGCGGGCGCGCTTGAGCATCGAGCCGGACTGGCTGGTGACGGTGGAGCGGGAGATATATTTCCGCGAAGGCTCGCGTTACTTTCCGTTGCAACCGTGGAATGGCGATTGCGAGCGGGCACACCGCGAACTGTTCAAGGCGGTGGAGAAGGATCTGCCGCGCCTCTTCCAGTGGGTGAACGGGCGGTTCCACGCGTCGGTGTATTCGGATGCGTATTCGCCCTTTTGCCTAATCGCCGGCAACAACACGGACGCTGATGATATTGAGGCGCACCTAATTGACTACTGTGAGTCCGTGCCGAACCTCACGGTGGTGCGCAACGATGTGTATGCGCGCTTCAGCCACACGGCCTACAGCAAGGGCACGGCGCTGGCGGAGATCACGCGCCAACTCGGCCTGACGCGCGAAGCGGTTTTCGCAGCGGGCGATCACTTCAATGATCTACCCATGCTGTTGGATGAACACGCCTGCTGGCTGGTCGCGCCGGCGAACGCGATCACGCCGGTAAAAGAGGCCGTCTGGCGCGAAGGTGGCTACGTGAGCGACCGCCACTGGGGCCACGGCGTGGCGGACGGCTTGGAAGCGGCGATGAAGGAAGCGGGGCTGTTGTAGCCGCGGGCCCAGTCCCGGGCTTGTCTTTTCCGGTTCCGCCCGGTGAAGATGCGTTCCTCGCATGAACACCATGATTCTTGGGCTGAGCCGGCCTCCCTCCGCCTTCACTGCTTCCGTGTCGGTCTTGCTAGCCGTCGCTGGGTGGATAGTGCCCAGCTTTGCCTCCGCTCAAACCATCGCGGCCACGACCAACGACGTTGTGCTCATGCGGCAGATGCTGGCGACGGCGACGGCGTGGGATGCGAAGGGAAAGAAGGCCTTTGATGCACCGATCCTCGCCGAGCTGGATGTGCAATGGCGCAAGGGCTACGACCCGTTGCTGCGCATCCGGGCGCGCGAGGTGATCCCCGCGCTGGAGAAGGCCGCCTTGGCGCGGCCGCACTTGCTCGCCGTGGCTGACTCCGTGAAGGCGGCGCACGGCACGGTGCGGTTCGAGGGCAGTGGACCGCAGTGGTTGCGCGAGGTGGCGGGCGACGACGCGATGCACCTTTTCGACCGGCTCACGGCGATTGATCTCAACGACAAGGGCAACCCACACGATCCAACCTACAAACGCAACACCACCCTCAGTGACGCCTGGCTCACGAACCTCGTGAACCTTCCCGACCTTGCTTATCTCGATCTCTCCAACACCAGCATCAGCGGTCCGGGCTTGAAGCACGTCGGTGCACTCAAGAGTTTGGAGCGACTTAACCTCACACTCACGCTCATCACCGACCCGTGGCTGGAGCAACTCCGCGACCTCACCAACCTGCGCGTGATCTCGCTCGCCTCGGCCAAATGCAGCGGTGAGGGCTACAAGTTTCTCGGCAACTTGAAGCGCTTGGAGACGGCGAACTTCCACACCGCGCCGGTGAACGACGCTGGACTCGCGGGGATCAGCAAGGTGCCGAGCCACGAGCGTTTGGAGATCGTGCACACGCACTTCACGGATGTGGGGGCACAGTCACTAGCGAAGCTCGTGAATTTGGAGCGGCTCCAGATGGGCAGTCGCGACGCGACGGGCGCGGCCGTGAAGCCGCTCACCGGGTTGAAGAAACTGCGCGAACTGGACCTGCACGATGGACAGGCATCTGTCGAAGGCGTGCGCTATGCCAGCGAAATCCAGAGCCTGCGCGTGCTGCGGGTTTATGGCCCGATCAAAGACGAGGGCGCGCAGCATCTGGCCCGCTTGAAGAAACTCGAGGTGTTGATCGTGCCCGGCTCGCAGATTACCGATGCCGGTCTGGATGCGCTGGCCGGCTTGAGCCAGTTGAAGCGATTGGAAATTCAGGGCAACAAAATCACCGACGCAGCCATCGCCAAGTTGAAGGCGGCCATCCCGGGTTTGGAAGTGGTGAAGTAGGGCGTCGAGTTAGTTGGGGGCTGACAGTGTAGCTGGGGCTTGTCGTAACACAGGCGCGCAGCATGTCTCATCCTCTGCCCCAACTGTTCCGCAACGACCGTCACCGTGCAGTCAGTGGCGGCGGGTGCGAGCGTGATCGTCAGTCAGATTTTCCTAGGCATTGACCTCATTTTTTCACCTGCGAACAAGACTTCTCCCGACTGGATGACCGGTTCGTGAGATCATCAATTGCATCAATGGAGGACAATATTTTTCGATTAACAGCGGAAAGGGAGGGTGCCGTATTAAAACGGCGCGTTTGCTAATTATATCGAACATGAATGTATGCCCAATCAGCGTGACCCAAACAAAGCGAAGCTGCCCATGGCTGTTACTGGTGCTGGCGGTGGGTTTGAGCGGGTGTTCGATCAAGCGGTTGGCAGTGAACAAGCTCGGCGATGCTCTGGCTGGCGGCGGAAATACTTTTGCGTCGGAAGACGACCCCGAACTGGTCAAGGCCGCGGTTCCCTTCAGCTTGAAACTGATGGAGAGCCTGCTGGCGGAAAGCCCGCAGCACCAGGGCTTGCTCCTCGCCGCAGCGAGCGGGTTCACCCAGTTCGGTTATGCCTTTGTGCAGCAGGAGGTTGATGAGTTGGAGCCAAAGGATTTCAGCGCTGCCCAGGTCCTGCGCGGCCGGGCGCGCCGGCTGTATCTGCGGGCGCGTGATTACGGTCTGCGCGGACTGGAAACGAGCCATCGCGGTTTTGCAACGGAGCTTAGGCGCGATGCCAAAGCGGCGCTCCAGTGGACGAAGGCAAAGGATGTCCCCTTGCTCTACTGGACGGCGGCTTCGTGGGCGGCGGCCATTTCAATGTCGAAGGATAACCCCGATCTGATCGCCGACCTGCCCATCATGGAGAGCATGATGGACCGGGCCTTGGAACTGAACGAAGCCTTCGACGGCGGCTCGATTCATGCCTTTCTGATTACATACGAGATGGCCCGTCAGGGAGGGCAAGGTGATCCGGTGACCCGGTCCCGGCGGCACTTTGACCGGGCTCTGGAACTTTCGAACGGCCAGGAGGCTGGGCCGTTTGTCAGCCTCGCCGAGGCCGTGGCGCTGCCGCGGCAGGATCGGAAGGAATTTGTCGCGCTTCTAAACCGGGCTTTGGCGGTGAAGGCCGATGCCCGGCCGGAGCGGCGGCTGGTCAATCTGCTCATGCAGCGCCGGGCCCGCTGGCTGCTGGAGCGGGCCGATGACCTGATATTGGAACCGGAGAAACCTCAAACTAACAACCCCGAGAAATGAACTTGTTCACCAAACCAACCCTCATCCGGATCACCGTGTGTGTGCTGTGGTTCACCGTCCAAGCGGCTCGCGCCGCCGACATCAAGCTGGCCACGATCCTGCCGGCTGGCACCTCGGGTGACCAATGCATCCGGGAGATGGGGGATCGCTGGCAAAAATCTTCAAGTCAGAACGTTGCGCTGAAGATCTGGGCCGGCGGCTCCCAGGGCGGGGAGGCCGTAATGGTGAAGAAGATGCGCGGCGGCCAGCTGGATGCCGCCGTGCTTTCCGTGGTCGGACTGTCCGAAATCGACAAGTCGGTGACGGCCTTGCAGGTCATGCCAATGATGTTCCGGAGTTGGGACGAGGTAGATTTTGTGCGGGAAGCCATCCGGCCCGACTTGGAGAAGCGATTGCTCGCAAAAGGGTTTGTCACGCTCTTTTGGGCGGACGCAGGCTGGGTGAGGTTTTTTTCGAAAAAGCCTGCGAGGCACCCGGATGACCTCAAGCCCCTGAGCATGTTTGTCTGGGCAGGGGATGCGGCCCAAATGAATATCATGAAGGGGCTCGACTACCGGCCGGTTATGTTGGAGACGTCCGACATCGGGCCCGGCTTGATTAATGACCAGATCCAAGTGGTGCCCATGCCTCCGTTCATGGCCCTTGCTTCGCAGATCAACAAGTCCGCCACCCATATGGTGGACGTGAAGTGGGTTCCCATCGTGGGTGCGGCGATCATCCGGCGGCAAACATGGGAAACCATTTCACCAGCCATGCAGAACCAATTCCTCCAGGCGGCAACGGAAGCCGGGGAACGGATGCGGACTAAAACGCGCCGGGAGGATGATGAGGCGGTCACCACCATGGCCAAACGCGGGCTGGCCGTGCACGCCATCACCCCGGAAGTTGAGGCGGCTTGGCGCGCGTTGGCCGAAAAGGCTTACCCTCAAATCCGCGGCAACAGCGTCCCTGCTGAATTGTTCGACAAGGTGCAAACCACCCTCCGTGAGTATCGGGCCGCCAGCAAACCTTCCCAGAAATGACCACAACGACCGAACTCACCGGCAAGTTTATGGGACTGCCGCCGTCCGAGTTGGCGGCGGATCAGCCGGGCCGCAGGCTCTGGCACCGGTTTGGCGATCTGGCGCTGACCTTGACGCTCGCAGCCATGGTTCTGCTGCCGCTTTTGGAAATCATCCTGCGACAGTTCTCCCACGGCATTCCCAGCGCGCCGGCCTTTCTCCAGCACCTTACGTTGGTGGTTGGAATGCTGGGAGGAGCCGTCGCGGCACGCGAAGGAAGACTGCTCGCCGTGTCCACCCTGTCGGATGCGCTCAAGGGGGAGAGCCGGCGGCTCGCCGCGATTTTTAGCGGCAGTGTTGCCGCCACGGTAACCGCCTTTCTATGCCTGGCGAGTGCGCGGTTTGTCATTCAGGAGCGGGCGGCGGGTGGCACGCTGGCTTATGACATTCCCATCTGGGTCGTGGAACTGGTGCTGCCGGTGGGATTCGGGGCGATTTCAGCAAGGTTGCTTTGGCATGCGGGGGAGACTTGGAAGCGCAGGATGGCGGCGTTGATGGTGGCATTGACACTCGGGGCACTGATGAGATTTCTTCCAATGCCCTTGGAGCAGATGGTCTGGCCTGCGTTGGCTGGATTGTTCGTGGCCACCCTGCTGGGCGCCCCAGTGTTCGTCACCCTCGGTGGGGCGGCCTTGATCCTGTTCTGGGGACGGAATGTTCCCATCACCGCAGTCGCGATTGAGCATTACAGCCTGGTTACGAATCCAGCACTTCCCTCCATTCCGCTGTTTACCCTGGCCGGTTATTTCATGGCCGAAGGGGGAGCCTCGCGCCGACTCGTGCGAGTATTCCAAGCGTTGGTTGGCTGGATTCGGGGTGGCCCGGCGATCGCCACGGCGTTGATCTGCGCTTTTTTCACCGCCCTGACTGGTGGCTCGGGAGTGACGATTCTGGCCCTTGGAGGACTGCTGATGCCTGTGTTGGTTTCCGCGCGGTTTTCCGAGCGGGATGCGCTGGGATTGATAACGGGGGCCGGGTCGCTCGGCATTTTGCTGCCGCCCTGTTTGCCGGTCATTCTCTACGCGATTGTCGCCAAGGTGGACATCCGCGACATGTTCCTCGGCGGTTTGCTCCCCGGCGGCCTGCTTATCCTGATGACTGCTGCCTGGGGCATCTGGGCTGGCCGGCGGACCAAGGTGGACCGGCCGAAATTTGATTTCGCGGAAGCGCGCAACGCCATGTGGTCCGCGAAGTGGGACTTGTTGCTGCCGGTCGTATCCCTGGTGGCGCTGTTCAGCGGATGGGCGACGCCGGTGGAGGCCGCCGCCGTCACCGCGCTATACGCCTTCCTGGTGGAAGCGGTGATCTACCGGGAACTGAAACTGACCACGGACTGTCCGCGCGTGATGACGGAGGCCGGACTGCTGGTGGGCGGGATTCTGCTCATCATGGGAGTGGCCATGGGGCTGACCAATTTCATGGTGGACGCGCAAGTCCCTGACTTGCTTGCCAACTGGGCGGCGGAACACATCAAGTCGCGCTGGCTATTCCTGCTCGGGCTCAACGTCGTGCTGGTGCTGGTCGGCGGTTTGATTGAGATCTATGCGGCCATCATGGTGATTACGCCTCTCTTGGTGCCGGTCGGTTTGAAGCTCGGGATTGACCCGGTTCATCTCGGGGTGATTTTTCTCGCCAACATGGAGCTAGGATTCCTGGCCCCCCCGATCGGTTTGAACCTTATGCTGGCCTCTTCCCGGCTGAAGCGGCCCGTGGGAGAGGTAACCCGCGCTGTCCTGCCGTTGCTGGCGGTGATGTTCATCGGGGTGCTCCTGATTACGTATGTTCCGTGGTTTTCAAATTTTCTGCTCAAACAGCCTAAATAAGCCCAGCCATGAACCTGATCCTCGACCGCGCCATTCAACTGCTCCTAAGCATCGTCCTCATCATTGGCATCTACCAATTTTACTTCTGGTGTCAACGCAACCCGGTGGGGGCAACCCGACAGTTGCGTCTGCCGATTGATGACTGGATTCCCTATTCGCCCCGTTGGGTCTGGATCTACAGCTGCCTGTATTACCCTGTGATCGTGTATATCAACTTTGTAATCGAAACCCCCCGACAGTTTCTTTACATCGCTACCAGTTTTCTTTTGCTGCTGTTCTTCCAGATGGCTTTCTTCGTCCTCTTTCCCGTGGCCACTCCGGTCGAGTGGCGGGCCATCAATCAACGTCGGAGCCTGTCCGAACGCTTCCTGGCGTTCGTTCAACGGTTCGACGATTCGTCCAACAGTTTTCCGAGCATGCACACTTCGGTCGCCATGCTGACCGCTCTCCATTTGCAGCCCTATGTGGGCACCTGGGCGTTCGTATTTCCTTTGCTGATCGCTTTGAGTTGCCTGTTCACCAAGCAGCACTACGTCATTGATTTGCCGGCGGGAGCAACCCTTGGCTGGGTTACCCATCGGGCCTTTCAAATGATGATTGTCTAGCGCGGGAGGACTGCTCTCCTGGTCAGAAACTCATGCTGGGTAAGCGTGTCTTGACCGATTGGCGAGATGATTGGAACCGCCGGGAAGCGGGGTTTGGCTCGCGCCTTCATGAGTTGATAACCTGTTTCACGCGGCGCTGCATTTCCGCCAGGAACTCCTTGTAAACGGGCAGGAGTTTGCCCCGCCACAGCGCGCCCATTTCCACGGGATCAAATCCTTCCAACGTCAGCGCGCGCACGCCGGGGGAGAGCGGCAGTCCCGGAGGTTTGACAGTGACGCCGATGCCAAAGCCGTGCGCCACATAAGCCTCGATGAGTTCAAGCGTGCCCACCTCGACGCTCGTGAACCAGTCGATTTTCCGCCGTGCCAGGCCGGCCTGAAAGTTTTTGCAGATCGTGTCGCTGGAGGGCAGGGCCACGAGTGGTTCGGAAATCTTGTCCCGCTTCCAGAGCTCTTCCGCTGACTTGATGGGGCTGGATTTTTCGACGAGCAGCACGAGCGGCATCTTGAGCAGGCTCACCGAGTTGACTCCGGGCAGGGTGCTGGAGCCAAGCAGAGTGATGGCGAGATCAATGTCGTTGCAGGCCAGCCATTCCTCCAGATCGGGCTGATGCCCGTCGCGCAGGGTGATGCGGAGCTGCGGGAATTTTTTCCGCACGTTGCGGATGAGCAGGGGCAGGTGGTCGCGGAGGATCGGGGATGAAGCGCCGATGCGAATCTGGTGCACCGCGCCGCCTTGGAGTTCCAGTTCGACGGCGTGGAGGTTGGCGAAAAACGGCTCGACGAACGCGAAGAGTCGCGTGCCTTCCGGCGTGAGCTGAAACGGTCGTCGCTGAAACAGGGTCACGCCCAGATGCTCCTCGAGTTGGATGATTTGTCCGCTGATGGCTGGCTGCTGGATGCTGTAGGTCATCTTGCGCGCCGCCTCGCTGATGCCTCCGTGGCGGGCGACGAAATAAAACAGTTCGAGGTGGTGAACGTTCATGAATGGTTGTGTGACTGACGCTGAGTTTAGTGGTTGATAAGGGTGAATCAAGGCGGGTGTTGCGTTGTGTTCAGGGACGGAAACGAGGTCATTGATTTTCGCAATTTCCCTTCTGATTTAACAATTTACGGCAGGACCAGAAACGAGTGTTCACTCCCAACGTTATGAAAACACTTCGTCATTTCAACCTGTCGGCCCGGAGCTTTGCTTCGGGGTTTCATCGCAACGTCTTGACCGGGCTTTTGCTCGTGGCCTGGTGGCTACCAGGCCACGCCGCCGAACAACCGGCGAGAATCACTCGCTCCGGCCGGCCGGCCTCCGAGGCGGTTTGGGCTGAGCCAGGGGCGGTGGTGATCTCCTCGCCGGCCACGCCGGCCGTCATCGGTTTCGACCGGGGCCAGGGACAAATCGAATCGTCCAAGGACCGCGCACAGGAGTTTGCCCGAGCCTCCTTGGAAATGGCGTGGACTCCCGACGAAATCATCCAGTCGTATCCCCACCCCTTTTACATTAGTGCGTTTGGGTTGGAATATCTGGCAGAAGGCACGGCCCGTTTTGCTTGGTCTCCGGTCGCTGCGCTGGTCGGTGCGGCCAGTGGCGGCACTGTTGACGCCGCGACCTTTTCGCGGGTGGAGCAAAAATTGCAAAGCTCGCTGGAGGTGATGGCCCAGCAGGAGCACCTGCGTGATGCTCTTTTGAAGTCGGCTTCAAGGCAAACCCACCGCCGGTTCCTGCCCCAGTCGGCCCTGCTGGATGCCCCATCGAACGGAATTCCCGTGAGCGCAGTGCTGGGGGTAAGGCTCGAAGAGTTGCGCTTGGACCAAATTGATCGTGGTGACGAATCCTTCGTTCTGCGCATCAAGGCCCGCGTCCAAGTGGCGCGTGGTTCGGATGGCAAAGTGCTATATGACGAACCGTTCGAGTATCAGAGTGGCAGTGGGCTATTTCTTGACTGGTCACTCGAAGCGGCGATTAAAAACGTAGCCGAAACCGGCTATCGCAAACTAGCCGACTGCATCACGGATCGTTTGTTTCTGGCCACCCGGGATGAACCCACGCTGATTGGGGCGGGGGCGGGCAAATCACGTTCCATCCATCCGGCTGTCGTTGTGCGTCAGGAGGTCGCCGCCCTCCCCGCTGCGTCTGCCGGCCTGATGCCGGTAGTTAACCGCATCGCTGACCAAAGCACGTTTGGCATTTACGCGACTTCCTCCGTTCCGCAGTTGGTCATCCGGGCCCCGTTGACCAAGAATAAAGCCGTTCAGGAGGCCCGGAGTGACATCAAGGACGGTCACTTGGGCGAGCTGATCAGGTTTCCCAACCCGGTCGTGTCGTTGCTGGCGTTGGGCGCGGCCATCCCCGTTGGGATTTACAAACAAGCGTCGGCGAGCATAAACGGTTTGACCGAGGCGGAGTTAATCAGCGCGGACCAGAAAGTCCGGGTTGCGATTAACCAGTCCCGGGCCCACGAAGCCATCGCGTTGGTGGTGGCCGACCAGCTCACCCGGCACACGTCACAAACCGTTGTCCTGATTTCGCCGCAACAGGCCACAGGATATCCGAGTGAGCGCGGCCTGATCCAGGCGGTTGCACGTGACTCACAGATGAGCCAGCGCATGACCAAGGCGATGGTGATCCACGTGACCAGGGCCGTGCTCAAGGGGGACGGCGGCGCCAATCCGCCGCTGGCCCTGCATCTCGAGGCGACCGCCACGGTGTTGCGCACGAGCGATGGTCAGGTGCTCTACGAGTGCCCCGTGAGCTATGTGGGCCGGGGCCGCAAATATGTGGAATGGTCCAATCAGGAGGCAAAGCTGCTGCGCGAGGAAATGGCCTCCTGCTACCACGAATTGGGCCGGACCATCGTCACGCAACTTATCACCCGCAAAGTCCTGCCGCCGACCGTGATCATCGAGTCGATGCTGGCTGCTACCGATTCTTCAACCAAGTGAGGACTGCGCCCGTTGGTCTTGTCAGCCAAGGAAATTGCTCCCTGGTTGAAGAGGCCGAAACCTCTCGCTCCCCAATTATGACCCCCGCCGCAACTGGTTACGGCCCGGATATTACAACGGTATCCAGGCGGCGTCGGGGCACATCATTGATTGCGCCAATCGCCTCTGAGTTTTATCGATTAACTGCAAGGCGGCAGGGCGAGCTACGAGAGGCGGGCAATCGTTAATCACAAACACTGTCATGAACACGCTAGCCCTATTCGCCACCCAAGTCCTCTTCGTCGTGCTGCTCGCCGAGCTGTGCGCCGGAATCGTGCACTGGTTCGAGGATGCCTACATCCGCGAGGACACGCCGTGGCTCGGCAAGTATGTGGGTCGCCCCAACGTCATTCATCATCACCTGCCGCGCTACATGACCCGCAACAACTGGCTGCAAAGCTCATGGGACTTGTTGCTCGCTTCTGTTGTCATCGTGCTCGTCGCCTGGGCGCTGGACTGCCTGACATGGCACGTCTGGCTCTTCGCCGCCATCAGCACCAACGCGAATGAGTTCCACAAGTGGGCCCATCGCACCCGGAAGGAAAACGGGCGAGTCATCACCTTCCTCCAGCGCATCGGTTTGTTGCAGACCTCGCACCACCACGCGCTGCATCATACGAACCCCAAGAACGTCCGTTACTGTGTCGTCACCAACTGCCTCAACCCCGTGCTGGATCGCCTGCACTTCTGGGCCGGGTTGGAATGGTTGCTGGCGCGCATCTTCGGCCTGCATCGCCGGCCGGACACTTCGTTACCGGAACACGGGCCCGCGCCGGCGTGGCTGGAGGAACTGCGTCGCGAAGAACCATCCGTTGAGCGATGCGGCGAGGGAGGATACGCGGGGCGGCGCAAACTTGGCCGCCGTGTCTCGGCGGCTGAATCAAGCCGACGAGAAGTCGAGTTTAGCCGGTGACGGAAAGGCTTTACCTCGCGGTCACTTCCCTGTAACTAACCGCCCGTTCCACCGGACGTTCGCCGGGTGTTTTTTACGATGCCATGAGTCGGGAAATGCAGATGCAGCGCTGGGAGTTGAAATACATCATCCCAGAACGCACCGCTCTGGCGATCGCGCGGTTCATCAGCGCATACACCGTGCTGGATGAATATGGCGCTGGCAAACCGCACAATTCCTACCCCATCCACAGCCTTTATCTCGATTCCGAGGCGCTGACCATCTACTGGCACACGATCAACGGGAACAAAAACCGGTTCAAACTCCGCCTCCGCTTCTACGACAACCAGCCTGACTCGCCCGTCTTCTTCGAGATCAAGCGCCGCATGAACAACGCCATCCTCAAGATGCGCGGCGGCGTCCGGCGCAAGTCCGTCGATTACGTGCTGGCCGGTCACCTGCCCAAGCCCGAGCACCTCGTCAAACCGGGCAATTCCAAGGAACTCGTCGCCCTCCAGCGCTTCAGCCAGTTCCTCAAGGAATACAAGGCCGTCCCCAAGGCCCACGTCCACTACCTCCGCGAGGCCTGGGTCAGCCCCAACGACAACTCGCTCCGTATCACCTTCGACCGCAATGTCCTCATCTCGCCCGAGCCCACCGCTCGGCTCGAGACCAAACAGATCAATCCGACCTGCGTCTTCGGCAAGGACGTGATCCTCGAATTCAAGTTTACCGGTCGCTTCCCGGACTTTCTCCGCGAATGCACCCGCGTCTTCGGCCTCACCACCACGACCGCCGCGAAATACGCCGACGGCATCGCGCTCAAGGGCGAGAAATTCTTCACCTGGACCAGCGCCAGCCAGACCATGCGATCCCGGCAGCCGCTCGAGGAGTTCGACGAGACGCAATTCTTCGTCGAGGATGTCCGCGCGACCAAGACCTTGTTCTGAGATTTTTTCCTCGTAATCCTCCTCCCAATCTTAATCCTGTCCGCCAAACCAAATCTGACACACGCATGAACGAATGGCTCTTTTTCCAAGGTGACACCTCGCTGGCCCCGCCGAACATCCCCGCCGTCACGCTGGGCCTGCTGTTGTCCTTTCTGCTGGGGCAAGTCCTCGCGTGGACCTACATGATGACCCACGCCGGCCTGAGCTACTCGCGCTCCTTCGTCAACGCCCTCGTCGTCACCCCCGTCATCGTCTCCCTCGTGATGACCGTGCTCTCCAACAACATCGTCACCGCGTTCGGCATGATGGCCGTCTTCGCCATCGTCCGCTTCCGCAACATCCTGCGCGACACGCTCGACACCACCTTCGTGCTCACCTCCATCTTCATCGGCATGGGCTGCGGCACGCAGAAGTTCTCCACCACCCTCGTCGGCGCCCTCATCATCTTCACCCTGATGATCTACCTCTGGGCCACCAACTTCGGCGCCCGCCATCGCTTCGACATCATCCTGAACCTCCACTGGGCGCGCACCCAGGGCGAACTCCAGGAACTCAGCTACCTCCTCAACCGCCACTCCCGCAAAGTTCACCTCGCCAGCCAGCGCTCCCACCAGGGCTACGAAGGCGCGGACTTCTCCTTCCGCCTCCTCCTGCGCGATCCCAACCGCGTGGACGAGCTGGTGAGCGAAGTCACCGCCCTCGAAGGTGCCTCCCAAGTCACCACGCTGAAGGCCGAGGACGAATCGGAACTCTGACCGGTTCCCCATCCCTCCGCTAGCGCCGCGCAACGGCCTCGCTCATGCGTGCCTGCTGCCGTTGCCGTGTCTCCCCTCGCGGGTGCTGGGAGCGGTGCGACTAACGACCCCAAGCTCAGCGACCCGGCCGGCCGGACGCCACGATTGTAACCAGAGCGCGATGGCCGGGTTCGCTGCAGCGCATGGTTAGAGCCGGGCGTCATATATCAGCCGCTCTGACCCAACGGCGACTCCCGAACATACCGAGGGCGAAAAACCCTACCCCGATAACACACATGATCGTCATACCAATATCCCATTCACGGTCGCGAACCAATGCCCAAAACAGAGGAATCGCTGCTGCGACTACGCCGATCGCACAAAAGACGCATCGCTTGAAAAGAATCCAACCGTCACTGTCCGGCTCAGGTCGGTCGGCTTTTCCCTTCTTACTTTGAAGTCTACGATTCATCGGCGGTAATGGGCTCTAACATTTAGGTAGGTTGCACTTTGCAATCTTTCCCGGTGGTATCGGTGGGACGCTATTTCTGGCTTACTCGCTGGTCAAGAACGGGTTCGGCACGGCAGGAGGTGGCGATGGGAAAAGTAAACGCAACACTGGCCGAAGAACTCCACCGCCGGACCTCGGCGGCTACATCACCTCCGCCAGCTCCACCAGCCGGCTGCGTTCGTTCAGGGACTTGCGGGGGAACATTCCGCCAGGAAGACGCCGCAGGTGCTCCAGTTGGCGCGCACGTGGCCGAGGCGCGGGTCGCTGGCGCTGGCTGCCAGATCCTCCTCGTGGAAGTTGCCGTCGGTGGCAACGAAGTATAGCCAGCGGGCGTCGCGGCTGACGTTGACATGCACGCGGCTGGGTTCCATGTAGTGGAGCTGTCCGCGCGCGTCATACCAGCCGCTGGAACTGCGCACGACGAAGAGCTTGCGGTAGGCAAACGGCTGGGCTGCGCTTTGCGGCCCGAGGAAATGGACCTGCCAGACGGGGAAGTCGTGAATCTCCGGCTGCGTGCCAAAGGCGGGCTTGCCGTTCACGCCCTGTTCGCCGCCGGCATTCATCACATACCAGTGCTCGCTCGCGTTCCAGTTGCAGTAGTTGGGCACAAACGGGGCGCAGCGGTTGGCGGCGTCGCCGCCCTTGCTCCAGTCGTCGGGATAGAACTGTCCCGTGACGGTGTCCACCACGCCTTGCGCGCCGCTGATGCCGGGGTTCACCAGCGCAAAACGACCGGCAGGGCTGCGCGCCGCGTGGCCGGAGCCGAGGTTATTCTTCTGGTAGCGCCGCCAGTGATCCGAGAACTCCTGTGGCGTGAAGGGGGTGCGATATTCCTCCTGCGCCGCACCCGCCGTGGGGTTGCGCTGCGGCCATTGCGCGAACGGCGTCCGCGTGCGGCGCAAGACATCCACCTCGAAGCCGCCGCCGTAAGTGGGTGCGTTACGATCCTGCATTACGACCAGAAGTTTGTCGTCGGTGGTCCAGCCGCAGAGGCGCGGGTTGGTGTCGCGTCCGTCGCCCGGGTCGTAGGAAACCACGTCCTCCTCGGTCGGCGTCTCCACGTTGAGGCGCACGATCATTTTCCGCGACTTGCGGAGCGTGTAGAGGATGTGCTCCTCGCCGGCGTGCCGGCTCCAGTGGAAGGAAAACTCCGGCGTGTCGGCAAAGTCCCATGCCTTGCCGACGGGTTTGGCGGCGCGCCGGTATTCATCAAACGTCCGCCACGCGAGCAGGTCGGTGATCTTGCCGGTGACCATTCCGCGCGCGGGCAGCGGCGCCTTGCGATGCGCGGAATCCAGTTCGAGGAAAAGCAGGCGCGTGGCGTCGCGGTTAAACGGGTCACCCTCGGAATGAAACGTGTTGCCTGTCTGATAAAACGGCGAGGACACCCGGTGCACCCGCGTTACTTGGAGGTCGTCCTGATTCACCCGGGGAGGGTGCAGGATCGTCACATTCGTCACGCCGAGGGCGGCGGTGCGCGCAACAAAGCCAAGCCAAACGATGGCAGCGAGCTGGGCGGGACGGCGCATGGATCGGCGCGGGCAAATTCAGCCCAGCACTTCGGCCAGTTCGACGAGGCGGCTGCGTTCGTTCAGGGACTTGGCGGCGGCGGCGATGATGGCGGTGACTTCGAGGATTTCCTGGTGCGGGACTTGTTCGACGCGGGTCTCGACCATTTTCAGGAAGACCTGCGCCATGCGGAAGATCTGGTAGTGGTGGCCGAACCAGTAGTTGCCGTTGACGGCGGGGGTCCACTCGTAGGTTTTCTTGGCGAAGTGCGCGCTGCCGCTGCAATAGGTGGGCGCGACGTCGGGGCGGCCATACCAGACTTCGGCGGGCATGCGGTCCTCGTAAGTGAGGAGGGCGTGGCAGGTAGCTTCGCGGGCATACATGTTGACGGCTTTCACGCCGGGACCGCAGAGGGTCATGCACATCCAGACCGGGTGCTGGCCGTAGATGAACCAACTGGGGTAACTGTAGCCGCCGCCGGTGCTGGCGATGACGTATTGCAGGGCACCGAACTCGCCGCTGGCCTTCATGCGGAGGGCTTCCTCGGTGCCGAACTGGTGGCGGTAGAGGCTGGAGGACATGATGGGGGCGTTGTGCTTTTTCGCGAAGTCCAGGATGCGGCGCGTCTCGGCCACGGTGCCGCCGATGGGTTTGTCGCAGAAGGTGGGGAGGCCCTTGGCGAGGCCGGGGGCGCACAGCTCGAAGTGGTCTTCGCCGCGCCCGCTGGCGTCGCCGACCCAGATGGCGTCGGAGTTCTTCACGAGTTCATCGAGGGTGCGGGCGACTTGGACGCCGGGGAAACAGTCGGCGAACATCTGCGCACTGGCGGGGTCGGCGTCGTAGTAGGCGGAGATGACGGTGTTGTCGAAAGGGAGCTTGGCGAAGTCTTCCTTGGGATTGCGGAAGTGGGATTTGAAGAGGTCCACCGGGCCGCGGCTGAGGTGCTTCTCGATCATCTTCATGTCCACGGTGGGGTGAAAGCCGTGGGCGAAGTGGTAGGTGTGGCCGTTGGTGCGCTGCGGCTTGCCGAGGATGCTCGAGGAGATGACGCCGACGCGCACGGGCTTGCGCGGGCCGAAGGTGGTGAGCGGGTCGGCGGCCGATGTGGCGGCGGCGAGGACGGTGGAACCGGTGGCAGCGAGGAAGTCGCGGCGCGAAGTGCGGGCTGGTGAAGACATGGCGGAAGCATTGAGGAGCGGAGGGGAATTGCAAGCGTGCGAAGTGCGCGCTGTCACACTCGTGACCCCGTCTCACTTTGCACGCGCCGCTTAGATACCCACAACGGTTCGCGCAGCAGGTGTTGGGACAGCACTGCAAGGCGATGCATCACCCCTATACGAAGCATGCGCAAGTCACGTTGCTCTCGCTGGATGATTGGGAGAGCCAGTGGAAGGCCCACTTGCAACGTCCGCCCACGCCCACGCTGGTGCCGGTGGATTTTTGATCGAAGGTGGTGCTTCCCAACCGTCTAGATAAGCCAAAGCAACAAAGGCAATTGCTGCCTGTAGTGCGTGCGAGCCAAACAAAAGTGCGAGCACCTCGCTCTTTTGCTAGGGCGATCGCTAGCATGCCACTGATTACCCAAGAAGTAGCAAAGGAGAGCGTCGTAGTATGGATCGTCGCACTTTCTCAACACGGTCCAGTCTATTCAAGAATCCGCCGTGCCTGAGTGGAGATAGCGGCGACGGCGGGATGCACGATGCGTCGCTCGGCGGTGATGGCGTGGAATTGCATCCGACATTGGTCGGCCCTGCCGATGGCATGAAAGCCATAGCTTTCGCGGGCTTCGTTGACCGCGACGCTCGGCATCGCGATGAAGCCCCGGCCCTCGGAGGCCATGACTTTCATGAGCGCGAGATCTTCGAACTCGGCGACGACGTTCGGCTGAATGCGTTGCGCGCGGAACCACGATTCCAGGGTGCGACGGAAGGGCGTGTTGTCCGAGGGCAACAGCGCCGGGGCTTCGTGGAGTGATTTGGGGAAATTGCGCTTCAGGCGCGTCGCGAGCCGCTTCTCCGCGCAGAAGGTGGTGCCGGTTTCGCCGAGCGGGTGGTTGAACGTCTTGAAGTTCACGCTGCTCGAGGCGGGTTCGTCGGAGAGGACGATGTCGAGCCGATGCGCGGCGAGTTGCGCGAGCAGGTCCTCCATTTTTCCCTCGCGGCAAATCACGTGAACGGTCTGCGGCAGGGAGAACACGGGCTTGAGAATTTCGTTGGTCACCAGCTTCGGGAAAGAATCCACCACGCCCACGTAGAGCCGCAGCGTCTTCGCGCCGGGGCGTTGTTTCACGGCGTTCATCATCTCGCGCCCGAGCGCGAAGATTTCCTCGGCGAAGCCGAACACCACTTGACCGGCCTCGGTGAGTTTGTTGTTGCGGCCTTCGCGGCGGAAAAGCTTTTCGCCGAGCGCCGATTCCAGTTCGCGGATCTGCTCGGAGATCGAGGGCTGGGAAACGTGAAGCTTCGCCGCAGCGCGCGAGATACTGCCCTCTTTCGCGACGGTCCAGAAGTAGCGCAGGTGGTGGTAATTCAGCCATTCCATCGTGATGGCAATGATGCTTCGGATTAACCTATGAGTCCATTCGGAATCGCGTATTAGTCCGTCGCCCACCTCCCGTCGATGCTCCCACCGTCAGCGCCGGGCTGTGTGGTGGTTCACCGGGAACCACCGGCCCGGTGCGAAAGTGAAAGGCACGATATGATCTGGATTCTATTTATCGGAACGATGGGGCTCTCGCTGTGGGCGATGTGGCGTGTGAAGGCGGTCTACAACCGCTACAATCAGGGCGACGTCCGCTCCGGAGTCACTGGCGGAGAGGTGGCCGCAGAGATCCTCCGGCGCACCGGCATCCGCGATGTGGAGATCACCCACGCGGAAGGCATGCTTGGCGATCATTACGATCCTCTGCACAAGCGGCTCGTGTTGTCCGAGGCGAACTACTTCGGGCGGACGCCGGCGGCGCTCGGTGTGGCCGCCCATGAGTGCGGTCATGCAATTCAGCACGCGCGCGCTTACAAACCGTTGCACTGGCGCATGGCGGCCGTGGGCATCACGACCTACGCGAACTACGTAGTCATGTTCCTGCCGTTGCTCGGCATGTTCACCGGACTGATCGCGCCGCTGACCGGGGCGCTAGTGATGGCTTGCGCGTGGGGTGTGATCATGCTGTTCAACCTCGTCACGCTGCCGGTCGAGTTCGATGCCTCGCGGCGAGCGAAGGCCGTGCTGGCTGAATTCGGTTTCATCTCACCGGGCGAAGAGGCGACCGCCGTGCGGAAGGTGCTCGATGCCGCGGCGTGGACCTACGTGGCGGCGTTCATCACCTCGCTGATGTATTTCCTCTGGCACCTGCTCCCGCTCCTCGCCGGAGCCAACCGCTCTCGCGATTAACTCCCAACATCAACAACAACGTAATGACAAACACCATGAAGCTAACTCTGCAACACCTCAGCATCCGTTCGACCAACGCGCTCGATTCGTGGATTGAAAAACAAATCTTTTCGCTGCAACCGACGTTGCGCATCGACGAAGCCAACGTGCGGCTCGTCCGCCAGCTCGAAGCGAGTCCCGCCTACCGCGTTCACGTTCATCTCGTGACGCCGGGGCCGGATGTATTCGCAGAAGGCAACGACCACACGCTGCAGGCTGCCTTTACGAAAGTCATGACGCAGTTGCGCAACAAGATTACCGGCCGGACAGCGAAGCGGGTGAATCGCATCAAGAGCCAGCTCTCGGCGCCGACCGCGAAGACTCGCGGAATCCGCGCCGCCCTTTGAACTGAACCAGTGAACTCCGTCAAAAACTCAAACCGCACATGAAACCGAAGCTCGTAATCAAGTCGCTGGGCCAACTCCCTGCTAAGGCGCTGGCGCTGGCGGTATCGATGCCGGGGCGCACGGCCAACGCCACGCGAGATGCCTTGCGGCCGCCGGTTAATGCCACTCGCCGGGAAATCCGCGCGGCGCGCCGCCGTTCGATGGCATTCATGCAATCGCTCATGAACCGGGCGCAGCATCAGTTCCAACAAATCCAACCCTAGTCGCGCGGTGGGTTGAACGAGTGAGAAGTTCGACAAACCCGCATCGGATTTTCGCTACCCCTCATACTCAAACTGAACTAACAAAGTCATGAACCCCAAACTCGGCAAGTGGATGATCGGATACGGCCTTTACCTCTTCGCAATGGGCGCCGCGGGTTACTTGTCGAATCCGGAGAAGGCCGCCACGGCGTTGATGTCCGGCGGCACGTTTGGCGCGCTCTCGATTCTTTGGGGCTGGCTGATGTCGCGCGGGATCGGCTGGAGCCGGTGGGCTGCGGGCGCGACTACGACGATGCTGCTCGTTGTCTTCTCCTGGCGCGCGAGCGTGAGTTGGTCGGCCTTCGCCGGTGGCGCGTCGGAGAAACTCACCGCTGCCATCCTGGTCACCCTGATGGGCACCGCTTCGTTGGCGATGCTTTTGTTCTTGCTGCCGACGCTGGTCCGGCGCACTTCTGTCCACGGTTGAAAACTGTTCCCAAAAATCTCAATACCCTATGACTGATTCCCTCTGGCTCTGGATCGGATTTAACGCCTTCGTGCTGGTCATGCTCGCGCTCGACCTCGGCGTGTTCCATCGCAAGGCGCACGTCGTGTCGCTGAGGGAATCGTTCACCTGGACTTTCGTATGGATCGGGCTGGCGCTGGTCTTTAACGCGGGCGTGTGGCACTACGCCGGCCCGACGAAGGCGCTGGAATTCTTCACCGGCTATCTCATTGAGAAGTCGTTGAGCGTGGATAACGTGTTCGTCTTCGCGCTGCTGTTCTCGTATTTCGCGGTGCCGCCATTGTATCAGCACAAGGTTCTGTTCTGGGGCATCCTCGGTGCGCTGATTATGCGCGCCATCATGATCGTAGCAGGTGCTGCACTCATCACGAAGTTCGACTGGATCATCTACGTGTTTGGCGGTTTCCTGATTCTTACCGGCATCAAGATGATCTTTAAGCGCGAGGAGGAAATTCATCCCGAGCGGAACCCGGTGGTGAAATGGTTCAAGCGGCTCATGCCGGTGACGCCGGATTATCGCGGGGACAAATTCTTCGTGCGCGAGAACGGCATCCGCATGGCCACGCCGCTGTTCGTGGTGCTGTTGCTGGTGGAAATCTCCGACCTGATCTTCGCGGTGGACTCGATCCCGGCGATCTTTGCGGTCACGAAAGATCCGTTCATCGTCTATACCTCGAACGTGTTTGCCATCCTCGGGCTGCGCTCGCTCTACTTCGCGCTGGCGGGTGTGATGGACAAGTTTCACTACCTCAAGATCGGCCTGGGTGTGGTCCTGACGTTTGTGGGGGTGAAGATGATCCTCGCACATACAGCGTGGAAGATTGATACGCTGGTGGCGTTGGGAGTCATCGTGCTGATCCTGGCGGCGTCCATGGTGATGTCCTTGCTGCGGCCGAAGAAAGCGATCATCCCAACATTTGTGCCTAAACCCAATCAAGCATGACCCGCATCGCCATTGAAATCTTTATCGTCCTGCTGCTGTTCATGGCCAACGGACTGTTCGCCATGATGGAGATGGCCGTTGTGTCCTCGCGCAAATCGCGCCTCAAGCAGATGGCCGAGGCCGGCGACGCGCGGGCCGTGATTTCGCTGGGATTGGCGGATGCGCCGAATCGCTTCCTGCCGACGGTGCAGATCGGCATCACGCTCGTCGGCCTGCTGGCCGGCGCGTTCAGTGGCATCACGATCGCGGAGGAGATTGCCGCTTGGCTGAAAACGTGGCCTGCGATCGCAACCTACGCCGAAGCCATCGCCGTGGGCTTGGTGGTGACGGCGCTTACGTTTCTTTCCCTGGTGGTGGGCGAACTCGTGCCCAAACGTCTGGCACTCGCCGATCCCGAGGGTGTGGCCTGTCGCTTCGCGCGGCCCGTGGAATGGCTGAGCCGCGCGGCGCAGCCGTTCATCCGTCTGCTCGGGTGTGCCACCGAGCTCATCCTGAAAGCGTTTCGCGCGAAAGCCCAGCGCGTGAAGGTCACCGTGGAGGACGAGGTGAAACTCCTCCTGCGCGATGGCCAGGCGTCGGGCGAATTTCATCAGTCGGAACCGCGCATGGTGGAATCCGTCCTCGCCTTCGACCGGATGCCCGTGCGCGATATTATGACGCCGCGGCCCAAGCTGGTGTGCCTCCACGTGGACGAGCCTCACGAACGCGTATGGCACAAAATTGTGGTGTCGGGGCACTCCAGTTATCCGGTGTATGACCACGACCGGGACGACGTCGTCGGCGTGGTCGCCGTGAAAAGCATCTATGCCAACGTCGCTGCCGGCGCGAAGGCGGCGGTGAAGGATCTGATGACCCGGCCGCTGTTCGTCCTGCCGGGCGACACCGTGCTGCAGGTGCTCGAGCAGTTCAAACAAACCGGCATCCACATCGCGTTGGTGCGTGGGCAGGATGGTAGGCTCGCCGGGCTCGTCACCCTGGTGGACGTGCTCGAAACAATCGTCGGGGAAATCCCCGCGCTTGAAGACCGCCATCGTCCTGAAGCGCGGCTCCGGCCTGATGGCGCGTGGCTCGTGGACGGTCACTACGATCTGGCGAAGCTCGCCGGTGAGTTGAATGGACAGCTCCGGCTGCAGCTGATCTCGCGCGGCACGACTCTGGCGCAATTCGTCGCCCGGCAACTCAAATCCCCGATCCACGAGGGTGACAGCATCGTCGCGGAATCCATCTGCTTTGAGGTCATCGATCTCGACGGCCAGTCCGTGGACAAGGTGCTGCTCACGCCGCAGGCGAACCACCGAGTGAAAACGAATCCGCCAGAGTTGGTGAACGCGCCATGATCCAATTCGCCCGACAACTCACCCAGTCGGCTGCGTTCCGCACGTTCATCATCGTGGTGATCGTGCTGGCCGGCGTGCTCGCGGGATTGGAAACCAGCGCGTCCCTCGCCGCCAGGCACGCGGAGTGGTTGCACGCCTTGAATCTCGTCGTGGTCGGCATCTTCCTCGCCGAGATCGCACTCAAACTGGTGGCGCACGGGCGGCGACCGTTGGACTACTTTCGAGACGGCTGGAATGTTTTCGACTGTTTGATCGTGGCGTTTTGTTTGTTGCCCGTGGCGGGCCCTTTCGCCGCCGTGATCCGGCTGGCCCGCGTGTTGCGACTGCTCCGGTTGGTGACCGCTTTGCCCAAGTTGCAATTGCTCGTCGGCGCGCTGTTCAAAAGCCTGTCCGCCATGGGCTACGTCAGCATTCTGCTGGGGCTCCTGTTCTACATCTACGCCGTGGCCGGCGTGAACCTCTTTGGGAAAACCGATCCGGCGCAGTTCGGCTCGCTCGGTGCGGCGCTGTTGTCCTTGTTTCGCATCGTGACGCTCGACAACTGGGGCGACATCTACTTCGCCCAGGTGACGCACGTTCCCGCGATCAAGGTGGCGGTCTACTTCGCGACTTTCATCGTGTTCGGCACGATGATCATTCTGAACCTCTTCATCGGCATCATCCTCAACAGCATGTCCGAGGCGCACGCCGAGCAGGCCCGCCAGTCCGCGAAAGCCGCCGAGGCGAGCGCGCCGACCGGGGGCGTCCTCGCCCGCCTTGATCACACGACCAAGCAGCTGGCCGAACTTCAGACGACATTGGCCGGACTGCGGAAGGAACTTGCAGCCAGCCCCGCGCCTTCCGTCGCTGAAATCAAATCACCATGCCCATCGAACCCGTCATCGCCGTCAACCCAGTCGCCGCCGCTGTCGTCCTGCCCCGCGTGCTGAAGCGCACCCTGTCGAGCCAGCTCGCCAGGCTGGCCGCGGGGTTTGCCGACCGCCCGGTGCGACTGGGCGAGCTGACCGACGTGCTCCAATTGCGCGGCTACAACGCGCTGCTGCTGTTTCTCGCGTTTCCCTTCATCACGCCCATCCCATTGCCCGGATTCTCCACCCCATTCGGCCTGGTGATCGCGCTGCTGGGGGTGCGCATGGTGCTGGGGCAAAAGCCCTGGCTGCCAGAGCGCATCACCGCCCGCGAACTCCCCGCCCGCCTGCTGCCAAAGCTGCTGCTGGTCACGAGCCGCGCGTTAGGGCGTTTGGAGAAGTTGCTCAAGCCGCGCCTCTTCTATCCCGAGTATCCGGCCGCGTTTCAGCGTGCGAGCGGCGCGGTCATCGTCATCTGTGGATTGCTGCTCCTCCTGCCCTTGCCCGTGCCGTTCAGTAACGCTTTCCCGGCGTTCACCATCATCCTGCTCGCTGCCGCCGGACTCGAACGCGACGGCGCGGTGTTCATCGCCGGCTGCGTGCAATTCATCTTCTGCCTCGGTTTCTTCGCGGCACTCTGCCTGGGCGGCTCGGAAGTGTGGCAGCGGATTATCAACTGACGGAACCGTCGTGAAGAAAACCATTATGTTCTGCGGCTTAAAGTCCCGGCGGATGACCTCGCGCGAGCGCGCGAAGGCCACGGCATCGCAGGCTTCCCGGAAAGAGGCCAGCAACGCGTTGAGAGGATACTTGGGCAACCCTTCCTTGCCGCCCAGTCGACCATCTCGGCTTTCATCTGGGCAGCCCTCATACGCCGCTCTCGGTCTAGATCTCTTGGACTATTCATCGTTGCCTTACCGTTTCAAGCCACACCACTCGAATCAGGAATGTGTTGTAAACGCCGGTCGAAATGTTCGGTCGGTGTCATTGGCAGTCGGCGGTCGTTGAGTTTATGGGTAGCTGATCTCGATTAGGTAGAACTTTTTCGCGCCGGTTGCTCCGGTGTCGGTGACCGTCCGCTCGTTGCCGACATCGCTGGAAGTGCTTCCGCTCAGTGGGGTCCACGTTCCAGAGGCCAGGGAATCGCTGCTTTTCACCGTGTAGGTGCGACCAGCGACGATGGGCTTGAAGCTGATGGCCGCTTGATTCGACTGACCGGGAACACGGGCAATCTTCACCGCAAAGACCGAGCTGGGATTCTTTGGATCAAGGCCGGCGATGAACTCGAAATAGTTCGTGTTCCCGTCGCCATCGTCATCGCCATTCGGACCTTGCGTGAGGAGGTTTTGGTTTGCCCAGACGGTATAGGCCGATAGAACCACGATGTTAAGCGTCGCCGTGTCAGTGCCGCCAAGGCCATCAGAGACCTGCAAGGTCCAACTATTGGTGCCCACATCCGCGGTGCTCGGGGTTCCGGAAAGCGCGCCGCCGCTGGCCACGTTCAGCCAGGCCGGGCCGGACACCTTGGAGTAGGTCAAGAGGTTGCCGGGGTTCATGTCCGTGGCGGAGCCGGCGAGGGTGTTGTCGTAGCTGATTCCGGCACCGGCAGTGGGGAAGTTCATCGACTTCACCGTAAACACCGGAGGTGAGTTTGCCGGGGCGGCACTCACATTGATCAGGAGAATGGCATCGTCCGATCCTCCGACGCCGTTGTCGATTCGGACCTGCCAACTGTTCAACCCGACATCCGTGGTAAGCGGTGTGCCGGAGAAGGTGCCGTTCGCGGCCACAGTCAGCCAGGCGGGACCGGAAACTTTCGAGAAGCTCAGTGGTTTGCCGCCGGGATCACTGGCGTCGCCCGCCAAGGTTCCTGTGTAGGTGCCACTGCTCGTCGCCGAGCTTTTATTGATAGGATCGCTGCTGAAGAGGGGAGCGGTGTTAGTAACGGCCGGTGCCGTCACCCTCACATTATCAATCCAGAAAAGGTCGCCGCCTGCGCCGTTCAAACTGAAACTGATCTGGGAAATGCTGCCATAAGCACTGAGGCTGATGTTGGTGGCCGCCAGATTCGCGGCGGTGCTGCTGTCCGAGCCAGCGAGGTTGTTGCTCCAAACCGTATGCCAGGAACCGTCATACACTTGGGCCAACCCATAACGACTGGTCGCGATCTTGTCCAAATCCCAGTCAAAGGAGAGCGTCCCGTTCCAGAGCGGCGTGGCCAGGGTGCGGGTGATGGATGCGGTGCCGGTCACTTGTGCGACTCCGCTCATCACCGCCACCGTGCCAGTGGTCGTCCAACCGCCGCTCCAGCCGGTGCCCCCCGTCAATGTCCCCGAACTGAAATCGTCAGTTGAAGTTCCGCCTGCGCTGCCGACGCAGGCAAAATTCGCCGTCACGCGGCTGTCCTTTGTCGGGAACAGAAACGGCCGGGTGTTCGTGCCGCTCAGATCTCCGCTCCATCCGGTGAACTTCCAGCCCACGGCTGGCGTGACGGCCAACTCCAGTCGCTGCCGCTCCATGAACGTGCCTGTGATCGGCGCATAGGTCGTCCCATCCGTGCGTCCGCTCACCGTGCCTTGACCCACCGTTCCCACGTTCACGTCCGCCAGCTTGATGATTTCGAGGCTGTGAAAGATCGTGTCCTCCGTCCCCAGATTGGCCAGCACCAGGTCCGCTCCGTTCGGGCCCCGGTTGGCGAACGCCCCATCCGTCACCACTACGCTGTTGGTCTTCCATGTGAGCGAGTTGCTTTTGGTCACGGTGAACGCCGTCTTCTGGCTGTTGCCCGCCGCGTCATATCGCAAGGCGAACTGCCCCGTTCCGGTGTCGCGATAGATCACCGTCAACTGCACCCGCTGGCCGGGTGAAGTCAGGAGGTTGTCTTGGATGTCGAAATACATCGCATCCTTGCCACTCGCGTGGTCGAAACTCCGCCCAAACCGGTCAAAGGGATGCGAGGTCGGCGTAATAACGCCATTGGTCGCACCATAAATGCGCCACACCCCTTTGCTGGTGCCGTTGGGGTTGATCTGCGTGATAAAGCGCTCGTAGTTTCCCGGAACCGTCTGCCAGCCTGAATCATTGAAGCCGATCTGATTCTTGCGCTGATACACTTGGCCGACCGTAGCCGCGTAAAGATCATCCATGCGGGCGCCATGACTGGCATTCGTGGCGCAAATAGCCGTGTAGCGGCTGGTGTTATTGGGATTGGAACTGCCGTAAACAGCCTCCGGGAACCTGTTCGTGTCGGACGAATCGAGGCCGTCATGGAAAATGCAAAAACCGCCGCCCGCCGTGGGCGGATCCAGTTCCGCGGCCCACTTGTTGAAAAACTCGAACGCAAAAGCGTAGCTGCCGCTGTTTGTATTATTATCCAAACACCCGCCCGAAACATCCCAGACGCTCAGGCCTGGATGCAATTGCTCCACCGCCACCCAATACATGCACAGGGCCAAATTCGTTTGGAACATCGGCATGTCCTGCCAGGTCTGGTCCATCTCGTTCCGGGAAAAAATCTTCAGGTTCCCGCCCGCGGCATATTGGCGATACGCATCCGACACTTCCTTCGCCTGGGTCAGGTTGTGACCGCGCACCTGTCCACCATACTTGCCGCCAAAACCACCCACCACATGGTTGGTCACCCAATTCCATTCGGTGGGATAACCAGTCTGCTCAATGTTTTGAAACAAGATCGGGATCACCGGCCCCGGTCCATCCTGAAACGCATGCCGATAGACCTCGAACGCCCAAAGACGGAAGTTTAACCAATTCGTTGACGTGTCCGCGATGTAGTATTGCGGATAATGGCTCTGCACATACGACGCATTTTGCGAACTGGCATAGGGCACTTCGTCTCCGGTGGCCCCCGTGTCGCAACGCACGAATGCGATCCGGGCCTGCAAGTTCGAGGCTACTTGCGTGCGCAGATGCGTGGCCAGCGCTTGCACCATTTCCTGGTAGTAGGTTTGGAAATTAGCATTGAGATAATCTCCATAGGTATAAGTGCTATCCGTATAGAACGGCACGCTGGAGGACATCCAAGGCGGCATCGAGCTGCCGCTCGCGCCCCCGATCGGCAAGATTTGAACGATGAATTTCTGGTTCTGTGAATCTGCAAACTGCAAGGCCGCATCGAGCGCCGCCCAGTTGAAGTTGGTCCGGGACGGTTCAATATTCGCCCAAATTTCCGCGTATTCCTGCCCCCGAGTGTAGGGGAAATTGGCGACCGAACGCCCTCCCTCCCGATCCCAAACGCCATACGACTCGCGATCCAGCCCCAACGCGGCATGGAGAGCCGCCTGCGGCACCAGCAGCAGGACGGCGAGAATGGTAAACATCAGTTTCAATGGCGCAACTCGATGCTGCATAAGAGTCTAAGGTTGCTGCCGGATGAGTCGGTCTTGCGCAAACTCTGGCAAGTTCGATCATCTGGTCGGGCGGTTGATCTGCGAGATTCTTTTCTCGGAAAAATGTTTTCTGGTCCACGGTAGGTGCTCATTCTCTCTTCTTATCCTTCTTTTTCTCGCTCTTGGCGTCCGGCCCATACTTGGTGCCTTTGCCGTAGCCGGGGACGACGCGCACCTCGGGGGGAGGGCGCAGCGCCGGAACTTCCGGCTCGCCGCGGTGGACTTCGACGAGGCTGAAGATGTCGTCCTTGTAGGCCCTCTCAATCGCCTGATCCATCGTGCTCCAGTCATAGACGCCCGGCTTTTTCTCCACTGAATCCCAAGGCGCATCGCACGCCGTTCCACGCACAAACGGATACGTTTTGGGATCCATGGCTTCTCCCCGGTCCCACACTCCAAAGGCACTTGGGAGCGGCGCGGCATTGATATTGGAAACGCAGCTGATGCCAATCAGGCCGATAAGGCGGAGGATTCTGGCACGGCCAGTAAGCGTTGGGGGAACGTGCTTCATGATGTTGTTGAGCGCTGGTGCGAACCTACAATTGAAATCATCGCGGCAACGGCGACGGCGTCAGCAATGACACGCGCACGTCATCCAAATAGTGCGGCGCCGTTCGCGCGGTTTTGTCCGGTGTGCGTGCTCCAAGAAAGAGCACCAAGCTGCGGGCAGCGCGCGGCACTTGAATACTCACGCTAAACGTCTGCCAGCCTTTCGCTCCCGGCACGACATCGAGGCCTCTGGCGACCGACGCAATGGATTCATCCCGCCGATCAAACCACGCCGCATCAAGGTCCTGCGGCGCTTCGGTAACGGCAAACGCCCGGATCGCATAGCGCGCCGAAGCCTCGGCATCCGCCGCCGCGAACGACGCCGTAATTTCGATCTCACGAGACTCATCGCCTGCGCCCGACGGCAGCGATTGTAGATCCAGCACCTGATACATACGCGCCGCACGCTTGCTCACTGGTTCCAGTCGGAGCATGAACTTGCCTTCCTTCGGCGACACCCCGTTCTCCGCTGTCACGACATGCGCCGCATCCCCACTCCACCGCGTCGTCCCGCTGGGGAATCCACTCGCCAGAGGCATCTGTGCGTTCTCAAAACCCGGCTCAAACATCGGAATCGGAGTCCGCTTCTCCACCCCGCGCTGCGCGACAAATCCAAACACCACCGACGCGCTGAACAGTCCAATGGCCAGTCCCGCAGCTGCTGCCGTGAGCGGACGCCAGGAGAACCACGAAAAAATCGCGCGTTCCGACTTCGGCAGCCAGCGCGGCTTCAGCTCGGCGAGCGAACATTCGTTGTCTTGATAGAGAAACCAAAGCTGGCGGGCTTCGGCGCTGGACTTGAGCACGGCGGCTAGCTGTGCGCGGTCGGCCTCGCTGAGCTGGTCATTGAGCGCGGCATTAAAGAGCCGATGCCATTCCGGTGGAGCGTGGTCTTTCATGGGGTAGTCTCCGCGAGCCGCCGCTGCACGCACTCAGCGAGCGCGCGACGGATGAAGTTTAGTTTGTTGTAGATGGTCTTCGGCGCGCAGCCCTGCTGCCGGGCGACCTCGTGGGCGGGCATGCCCTCTGTATAGACAGCCTCCACGAGGGTGCGACTGGCACGGTCGAGTTTCTCCACGCACAACTCCAACGCCTCGGTGCGCCGCGACCACTGCCTCACGAGATCCACGCGCTCGGCGGCCAGCATGTGCATGAGTTCGTCATCGAACTTCAGCTGGCAGCGTCCCGTGACCCGCTGGAAATTGCGCACCTCATAAAACGCCACCGTCGTGGCCCAGGCGATGAAATCCGTCCCCGGCTCGAACGTCGCAAACCTCCGCCACATCACCACGCTGGACCGTTGCAACACATCCTCCGCATCGTGCCGGTTGCCCAGCAGCGACATTACATAACGCAGCAGCAGCCCATGCGCCTCATTGAGCAAGCGCACAAACCCCTCCTGTCGCTCGGTGGAGAGCGGCGGTGGCGCATCAGAATTCGGCGAATCGGCAGCCATTCATGAGAGTATGTATGGCCGAGGAATGAACTTCCCGAAATTCTTCCTTCAACCTAGTCCCTGCGGAACCGGAAGGCGTCGTTGAACGGCGGGTTGGCGAGGACGTAGCCGACGCGGAGGTCGGGATGGAGGTCGCGGCGGCTGGTGGCATTGCTCACCTAGCGATGGATACGGATGTCGCCTCGGTAGTGTTTCGCTTCGCGAAACTCCCGCAGTCAGGCTTTGCTGATTGGCTTTGCGCTGTCGCACATTGCGTGCTGCCTTGGGATTCACGAGTTTTTCCGACTGCACGAACATGTCGCCGGAGCCGCAGGCGGGGTCGTGGATGCGGCCTTTTGTAGGGGACGAGCATTTCGACGAGGCAGCGCGCGACAACCCGCTCCTCAAGGACGTCCTGCCGAAGGACTTCACCCCCGCCCCGGCCTCGACAAACGCTGCCTCGGCTAACTCATTCATGTCATCGCTACCATCGAACTCACCGCCGCCAGCGAGGGTGTGAAGACGCACCGCTCCGTCGATCTGCTCGCCAGCGCCGAGAGCAAGAACGGCGGTTTGGCAAAAAACGGACGCCAACTCTACGCACAGATTGGCCTAGCCAACGTGATGTTCGGTGCGCGGCAAGCCACGGCGTAAAAGTTGCGGTCCTAGCCTCGCATGAAAGAAAAACAGGTGGTTGGCTGCTTGTATTGAACTTGGACAGCCCGCGGAGCGGAGCTGCTCGCCTTAGTTTTCCGCTGCTACAACCGCACTCCCAATTAGGGAAAGATGGGGACAGAAAACTGGGCTGAATCAACGGTTACAAAAATGCATACATGGTTGCACCCCTGTCTTGTATCGCTCCCCAATGTCTCCGCGTGCCACAGCGAGACATCACCGCTTGCCATGTAAATGTCGTGCCAACTAGGGTGACCGTGTTCGCAACATCTTACCCTATCATGCACCCCACCCTGATTGTGGCTCGCCTACTAGTTATCCGTCTCTTCATGAGCTGTTTGTTCATCTTGGCAGGAGTTCAAAATGCCCGGGGACAGATCAGTGACCTGGTAAATAATTTGAACACCACGCTGACCGCGTTCACCAGTTTGCCCCCTTTTGCCAGCGCGCAACAGAGCTTCACCTTGGGCAACAACGGTTTCAACGTTACCGCCGTGATCGTCAGACTCGCTCTGTCGCCCGGCCACGAAGCCACCGCCTCCTCGGCTGATATCTACTTGGACAACACCTTTCTGAATACGGTCGTGGTCACTAGCGGATCGTTCATGAACTATCAGGTGAGTGCCTCTGCCACGTTTGCTGCCAACAGCACACATCAAGTAACCGTTGTGAGCCAAGGCAACGTTGATTGGGGCATAGGCGGAGCCAGCGCGTCAGGCAGCGGGACAATCGGAACCGGGTTGGACAATCAAAACCAAGCCATCAGCGGAAAATACAAGCTCGCTGTGGGAGGAAGTGCGATCACCGTCGCCCTGCCAGTGATCGCTTTCGCCAATCCAGATAATCACCCGGATCAGCCGGAGGGGACCGGCGGTAGCACCCCATTCGTCTTTTCACTGGTGCGGACCGGTAGCAACACGGGCGTATCCACCGTGAACTGGGCCGTGACAGGTTTCGGTCAAAACCCAGCCGATGCAGCGGATTTTGTCGGCAACTCATTTCCTTCAGGAGTGGTGACCTTTGCGGCGGGAGAAACCACCAAGGATATCACCGTCCTGGTCAACGGAGACTCTGTTGTCGAACCCGATGAGGGGTTTCTCCTGACTCTGTCGGCACCGGTGGGGGCAACCATAAGCACTGCGAACCAAAATTTCGCCACCATCCGTAATGATGATGCGCCCAGCTTCCCGCTACTAAGCATCGCGGCGACCGATGCCGACAAAGCGGAAGGTAATACCGGTTCGGCTCCGGCCACGCCGTTTACCTTCACGGTGACGCGCAGTGGTAACCTCACCGTGGCGGTCAACGTCGATTGGGCCGTGGATGTTGTTGGATACCCCTTTCCGACGGTAAATGACTTTGTCCCCACCCACGCTTTTGGCTATCCTCACGGGACGCTCAACTTCGCCGCGAATGAAACCAGCAAAGTCATCACCGTCGGC
>RFVF01000054.1 GCA_009922615.1 Pseudomonadota bacterium | reverse complement strand
GCGTCCTGCGCCGCGAGGGTGAACGTGCCGCTGGCGAGGACCAGGGCGAGGAGCGTGGGATGCGTGCGGTTCATAAGGGGAAAATGTTTACGGCTGACCCCGCGGGGTTTCGGCGGCGGGTTTGATCAGACTCGGGGGGAGTTGTTCCGGTTCCAGCTTGCGTAGATCGGCCAGTGTCTGGCCGTGTTCGACGGCGAAGAATTCGTCCTTCACCTTCACGATCACTCGGCTGAAGGACTGCAAGCCATTGCCGCCCGGCAAGGGGATGGAGCGATAGTCCACCAGCGCTATCGTGCCGCCGGCGAGCTCGTCACCGGGCTTGTAGCGCGTGGTTTTCTGCGTGGTCAGGTTGCGGACGTGGACTTCCGGCTGCCCCTGCCATTCGGAGAGTGACACGATGCGGAAGGTCTCCGGACCGGGCGGAGCACCCGGAATGGCGGGCGTGCTGGTGGGCGTGCCGGAGCCACCTTTGGAGGGCGGCACGGGCGGCGGAGGCGGACGCTTGATGTATGGCCGCAAGATGTCGCGCGCCACGATGCCGTCGAACGTGCGGCGCTCGGGTGAATCGAGGCCCACCAAGGTGGCGAGCGGAACCCGCTTCACTTCGGGGGCGGGATCGATGACGAGCGAAAGAATGCGGAACCGCACGCGCACCTGGCCGGGTTGGTCACCGGTGGAAACCACCAGTCCATCGAGCCGTTCGAGATAAGGGGATTGCTCAAGCAGGAAGAGCAGGTTCACCACGCTGGGCAACGCGCCGTCGCCCTGGACGTTCCACCCAATTTCATTGGCCCCGCGCATTTTGCGGGGCCCGACGGGGAGGCGGGTGAAATTACTTTCTTTCAAGCCGGCCTTGAGGATCAGCTTCGTGAGCACCTCGCCGGAAAGCGCGCTGGCCTCGTCCACCGAGTCAGCGTAAGCGAGCTTGGTGTGCGCTTTGAGGCGGTCTTCGGCGGCAAAGTAGTTGCGGCGCTCGGTGTTGATTTTCTCGAGCCGCTCGCGCGCAGCGAGGATCTTCTTGTCCAAATCGGTGAGCGGTTTGGAGATGAAGGCCCGAATGCCCAGCCCGCCGCCAAAGAGGACGGCGGTGCCCAGGACCAGGCTGGCCAGAACTTTCTCGCGCTGGTTCATCCGCCACCTTTCTTGCGCGGCGGATCCAGCGACGCATCATCCTCCGGCCGGGCGGGAGGCTTCACCTTCGCGAGGTCAATCTTGAGCTTGTCGGGCACGGCAAGCTCGACGGTGGATTGAAATTCATAACCGTTCTTGTCGGAGCCGGGAGTGATGGCCAGCGGTTTTACATCGTAACCGGCGGCGCGCAACTGCTTCTCGACCTTGGCCAGAATTTCGCCGCTCTTGGCTCGCACACCGAGCCGGAGCGCTCCGGGGCCACTGACGGACAGGCTGGTGAGGAAAACCTCCTCGCTGCGTGGCAGCACGGCGGTGAGATAGGCGTAGTGCAGCAGCCAGTCGCGCTCGCCGCGCACCCATTCGTTCACGACGTTCGCCTGCGAAATCATCTGCCGGTAGATCGGCCGGTTTTTTTCGGCGGCGATGGCTTCGAGGGTCACTGCATCCAGGATTTTCTGCCGCTGGTTCATCATCCAGGTGCGCACACCGGCCAGCACGAGGAAGACGACCGAGGCCGCCGCAAGCACCGCCAAGATTTTGATCCGCCGCAGGTCGCGCTGAACGGCGGGCCGCTTGGGATTGAGGAAATCGAACGGCAGGCCGGCCGCGTCCGCAAAGCCCAGCGCCAGTCCGATGCCGGCGGTGGCGCCCGCTGCCGGGCCGCGTGAATCTTCCGCCAGTTCCAACGCGGAAGCATCCAGCAAAGCCACCGGCGTGCTGACGCGCGTAGCCAGGGCCGCGACCACCGCCGCCTCATGGCCAGTCGCACCTGCAACCAAAAGTTTCGTCAGCGCAGCCGTGGCCCCCAGCCCGCTGTAGCTGTGCAAGCTGCGCACCACCTCGATGGTCGCGGCATTGACGAAAGCGTCGGAGGTATCGGCTTCGGTCGCCGGCTTCACGCTGGCGCCGCGGCTGAACGGCACGGCCTCATCCGCAACGATGTCGATGCCCACCTCATCGGGTCGCAGCGAAATCAAACCGTAAGCCTGACGATTTTCCACCGCGTGGCAGGCGTGGACGCACCGCGCACTGGCGCTGGGCAGCAGCCCGAGCGCGACGAGCTTCACTCCCGCTGCCTCGGCGGCGCGCTGATAAAACTCCACCACCTCGCGTTTCGCCACGGCGACGAGCACTTCGAGTTTCGGTAGCGGGGCGGCAGGCGCTTCGGGGCCGGGCTTCGCGTTCGCGTCGGGCTTGGGCGGCGGTGGAGTGATTTGCCGGTGAACTTGAAAATCAACCACCGCATCCGCGACGCGGAAGGGCAGGTCCTTGCCCACCTGGAGATGGACCACGGAGGCCAGCTCACGCACGTCGGAAATGACGGGGAGCAACAGCGTCTTGAGCACGACCTGCGCGCGCGGAACGCCCATGACGACGGGGCCGGGCTTGAGTTTGAGTTGCTCCAGCGCTTTCGCGATGGCAGCTCCAAGCACGGCGGCGTCCGCACGGTCCGCGTCGGCCGGAAGGTTGAGCGGCGCAACGAGGACGCGGCTCACGACGGGCTGGCCGCTCCGCGTGGTCGTCTGCACCACGCGCAGCGAGCGGCCGTCGAGGTCGAGTGCGGTGGCCTGCGCGGGGAGCTTCGCACGCGGCTCGCGGGCGCGGGTCAATCGCTTCAACGGGGAAGCCGGCAGGGCGTCGCGGTCAGCCACGGCGAACCTCCTTTCCGGGGCGGCGCGCGGATCTTGCCGGGGCGTCGTCTCCTTCACCGCCGAGGTTGAAGGGCAGCCCCCGGCGCGTCACATCGCGCAGATAGGTGACACGCCGCGTGCCGGGCGCGACATCGATGCCCGCCTCGAGCACGCGGAAGCGGCCGGAGGGCAGGCCGTAGCCGATGACTTGAAACGTGAATTGATAGCTGCGCGCGGTGAGCAGCGGCGCGAGCTCCTTGAATTTCACAGCGTCCACCACGCCTTCCTGATACAGCCACGCAATGGTGGTGCGGCGTTCCGGACTGAGGCTGCGCCGCGCAGAGACGATGGACTCGGCCAGCGGTTCATCGATACCCGGCAACGTGGTGAGCACGACGGCGCTCGCGGTGTTCACGTTGACGAGGCCGGTAAGCTGCATCGCGGCGGAACCAGTGAACCGTTCAAGCACGGTGGCCAGCTCGGCCTTGCCGATGCCCGAGGCGATTTCCGTTTCGACGCCCTTCGCGTCTTTCACAGGCAAGGTGGCTTCGAGCAGGTAGGCCGGGTGCGATAGCGTGATGCCGTTGGTGCGCAGCGCGGCGAGGAAATTGGTGAAGGCCGGCGGCAGCTCGACGGCGGGGAGCTCGGCGTCCGGGCTGTTGAAGTTCACGCGCACGGTGCCGTCGTTGGCGACATCCGGCTCGTAGGACGCGACGGTGAGGAACTGGCTCAGGCCGCGCGTGGGGCGCGCATTGCTGCTACTCGACGTGGGCTCGCTGTTGGTGCCGCTCTCGCGTTCGGCGGCGGCTCCGTGCAGCAACTCGGCGGTGAAGCCGCGCACCAGCAGCAGCTCATCGAGCGACGCGAGCGGGCCGTTGCGAATCGTGTAAGGCCGGGGCAAGGCACTGTAATAATCCTGCTCGGCACCCTCGGGTTGGGGGATGTCGTCCTCGTCGATGAAGTCACGCAAGGCCGCGGCCATCGCGGGGGTCATGCGCGGGAGTTTTTCGAGATTGGCGTCGGGCGAGGCGTTGACGTTGAGCTTGGCCGCCTCGTCGGTGAGGCCGTAATTCAATGCGTTCAACGAATCACCGGCCCCGGGCGAAAAGACGGTGAAGAACCAGCGCTCGCTGCCATCATCAAAGACCAGCCGGTCGCGAAATGCGCCGGGGTTGTCCTGCCAGTCAACGGTGCCGGAAGTGGCGCTGGCCGCGACGCGCAGGGCTTCCTCGACGCCACTCAACGCCGCCGCCCAGGCCTGCTCGGTGCCGACGCTGGCGTGAGCGGCGGCGTCCTCGGCCTTAAACCGGAAGAGCAGACTCACCGCCAGCATGGAGAGCAGCATGACCAGCACGAGGATCGCGATGAGCACGAAGGCACGAGCGGGCCGGTGGGCCGATTGCAATTCAGATTGGGCGCGGAACTTCACGGTGCTTTCGCGCTCGCCACGAGGTTGGTGTCCGGAGCCATTAGCTGGCCGGCGGGGAGATAGATCACTCGGCGGAAAAGTTCACCGGGATATTCTTCGATGGCGACTTCCGCAGGCAGTGGTTCGAAGCCGAGGCTGACTTCCACGCCCGGCGGCGGCGTGGGGCCGCTCCAATTGTCCCGCCAGCCGGTGCCGTCCCAAAAACGAAAGCTCAGAAACCGGATCAGGTCCGTGAGCGGTTCGGCGGCGGCAGTGGCGGGAGCATTGTTGTCACCCGTGGCCGTAGTGAGCACGGGCGCAAGCTTCGAGGCGATCAAGTCCACCGCGGGCGCTTCGCTGCGCAACAGGCCGCTGATGGCGGCGTTCGTGCTTTCGCCGGTGAGGGTGGCTTGATAGGTGACGCGCTTGAGGTCGGACTCAATGGAGCCGGGCTGAAAGGGCAGGCCGGTGGTAACGAAGCGCAACGAATTTGAACTGCCAGTGAAGCCATACTCCTTGTGCACCGGAGCCACGCGCAAGTCGGCGGACAACCGATCCATCACCTGGCGCACGGCAGCCAGGCGTTCGGACTCCTCAAGCAACGCACCCCGCAGCGTGGTGGCTTGCTGGTGGAACGCGAGCGCCACCACGAGAATCGCGATGGCAATCGTGATCGCCAAGACGACTTCGAGCAGCGTGAAGGCAGGGGAATGGCGAATTGCAAAGTGCGCATTGCGAAGCGGAATGCGGACAACCAACGCGGTTGCCGCCCCGTCCGCAGGCGGCCGTGCTCCAGAGGTTTGGCAAGGCAAGCGCATGGTCAGAAGGCGGCCGAGGCCGACGGCGTGGGAATACGGATGACCTGCGCGAGGCGGCGGACAAGCGTGGCTTCCTTGTGCCGGATGATGACCTCGACGCGGAGCAGGCCGCTGGCTTCGCCCGTCTCGGTCTCGGTGGGGGAGACGACAAGTTCGGAAGTCCACTTGTCAAACGGCGCGAGGAACGGTTGCTCGCCGGCCTCCGAAGTGGAGCGAATGCCGAGTTGAATTTCGGCTAGCACCGTGGCGGCGAGATTGGCGGCGTGCGTGTTGAGCCGTTGGCGTTCGAGGTTGTCGGAGGAGGCGTTCATGCCGCTGGTGACAATGGCAGCGGCACTGACGAAAAGGGCCAAGGCAAGGAGGACTTCCAGCAGGACGGTGCCGCAGGGCGAAGCGATTGAGGGAGCTGGACCGAACCTCATCTCGCGGCCTCCGCAGCGGCCTCCGTGGCCGAGGCGGGAGGCGTGGTTTCGGAGTCGGACGGGTCGGTGACCACTTGCCGGCGGATCGCGCCGGTGAGTCCCACGACGCGCACGGACAGCCGGCGGGCATCTTCCTCAGTGCGGGAGGTCAGCACCACGGACACCGAGTCACCGGTGCCGTCGGGGTAAAAGCTTACAGTCGAGAAAGGGTTGCGCTGTGCTTCATCGCTAGTTGCTGCGCCGGATCCGGACTCGCTCCCGGCCGCCGGGGCTGCGGTTGCCGGCTCAGCATTCGCACCACCGGGCTGGACCTGCTGGATGCTGACAAGGTCGCTGATGCTTTGCACGTAGAGCGCCGCCTCAGGCAGATCCTGAAACACGCCGGGCGCGCCGACCGGATCCACTTCACATGTGACGCGAACCGTGGAGCCGGGCGCTTCCGCCTGCAGCATTTCCGCATGGTCGCCGCTCTCGGCCTCTGGAAAAAGGATGCGCACCTGTTTACCAGTGCTGGCGGCGTGAGCCCGGGCGAAACGGAACAGCGCTTCGACCTGCGTCGCCCCCTCGTCAAGCTGGGCCGAGCGACCGATGGAGGAGAAGTTATACACCACTGCACCCACCATCAGCACCACCAGCGTCACGGTCAGCAACAGCTCAAAGAGCGTGTAGCCATGCGGACGGGAGGTTGAGGAGCGCAGATTCATGCTGATTATCGTCCGGTGCTCTCCGCGGTGGCCGCCTCGGCTCCGTATTTGATGTCGTCATCGGTATCCGGCTGGCCGTCAGGGCCGACGGAGAACAATTTGTAGGGCAGAGCGGACTTGTTGTCGCCATCGCCCCCGGCGGCGACGAGTTCGTAGCGGAGTTTGAAGCCCCACGGATCATCCAGCGTGGTCCCGGGCTTGAGATAAGGCCCCTGCCACTTTTCGCCCATGCGCTCGTTTTCGAAAGTCGGTTTCTTCGTCAGCGCGTCCAAGCCGCCCTCCTGCTCGGTAGGATAATGGCCAATGTTGAGCCGATACGTATCCAGCGCGGTGGCGACCTGCGCGAGCATGAGCTTGGTGGTGTTTTTCTCCGCGCCCTTCTGCTGCGGGAGCACAAACACCACCATCGCCGCCGCAAGCATCAGGATGACCACAATGACGAGCAGAATCTCGATGAGCGTGAAACCTGCCGCGCGACGCGGCGACCGATGCGATACCAATGTGTTGTTAAACTTCATGTCGTAGCCAAAGTGCGACGGGAAGTTTCGTGTAAGATTCAATGCAAGTGCGGCAAATGAAAAAAAGTTCTCCTGTTCGACACCCCGAGTGCTTTCGCCGCTCCGCGCTTACTTCGATCCCAGCGAACTTGCCATCGTGAAAATGGGCAGCAACAGGCCGAGGGCGAGGAAGCCGATGCCCGCCGCAACCACGCAGAGGATGAGCGGCTCGATCAGCCGCACCGCCTGGTCCACCGAGCGGTTGGTGCGCCGCTCGACCGTATCGGAAATCTGCACGAGCACCTTGTCCAATTTGTTGGATTCCTCCGCCACGGTGATCATTGCCAGAATCTGGTCCGGGAAGAAGCCGCCCTTGGCCAGCGGTTCCGACAAACGCTTGCCATCGCGCACTGACTCCGTGCACTCGGCGATCCGGTCGGCGAGAATGGTCGAGCCAGTGGCGTTCTGTGCGATCTTGAGCGCGGTGAGCAGCGGCACGCCGTTGGCGAGCATCGTGCCCAAGATGCGACAGAAGCGCGTGATAGCCAACAACCGCAGCGCCTCGCCCACCACGGGGATTTTCAACTGCCACGACTCGACCTTGCGCCGCGCGGCCTCGGTCTGAAGATTCAGCCAGAGGAAGAATCCCCCGCCCGCACCACCGAGGAGCAGCAGCCACCAATAACCGCGCACCAACTTGCTCGCGCCGAACAGGATTTCCGTGGGCAGGGGCTTCTTCGCGGCGGCCAGCAAGGGCTCGAAACGCGGCACGAAGAACACCAACGCGCCCACCATCACCAGCGAGCCAAGAATCGAAAGCAAGGCCGGGTAAATCAGCGCACCCATCACCTTGCTGCGCAATTCCTCGAAACGCTCCAGAAACCCGGACAAGTTCCGCAGCACGTCCTCCAGGAACGCCGCCCGCTCACCCGCCTGAATCATCGCCAGGTGCAGCGTGGGGAAAACTTCCGGGTAGGGCCGCAGCGCGTCCGTGAGCGTCTTGCCCTCCGAGACGGCCGCGCGGATTTCCTTCAGCAACTCGCGCAACGCGGGCGCGGGCGTCGAGCGGATGAGCGAGTCCAGCGCGCGCAGCAACGGCACGCCGGAGCCAAGCAGGTCCGCGAGTTGGCCGTAAAGCATCCCCAGATCGCGCGACCGCACCTTCCGCTTCGCGGGCTTCCCACCATCCGCCGTCCCATTGCCCTGCACGGTGACGGGGAACAGGCGCTTGTCCTCCAAGGCCCGCATCGCCGCCGCCTCGCTCTCGGCCTCGAGCGCGCCAGTGACGCGCTGGCCGGCCTCGGTCATCGCGGTGTAGGTGAACTGGGTCATTTGGTTTTAGCCACGGATGAAAGTTCATCCCGCCGTGCACAGCACCACTTCATCCGGCGTGGTAAGGCCGCGGCGGACCTTGTCCCAGCCGTCCTCGCGCAGGAGACGCAGGCCGCCTTGCTTGGCCACAGCAACGATTTGATACGAAGGCGCTCGCTCGATGATTTTCTCGGAGATGGCGTCGCTCATTACCATCAGTTCGTAGAGACCGCTGCGGCCGCGATAGCCGGTGTTGCGGCAGTTTGGGCAGCCGGTGCCGCGCCAGAGCTTGTCGCCGGGTGCAAGCACGAGGTCGTGCGGCAGATGGGCACGGTCCGGCTCATAGTCAGTCTTGCACTTCGGGCAGATGCGGCGCACGAGGCGCTGGGCCATCGAGCCGATCATCGTGCTGCTGATCAGGAACGGCTCCACGCCCATGTCAATGAGCCGCATCGGCGCGGATGCCGCGTCGTTGGTGTGCAACGTGGACAACACCAAATGCCCCGTGAGCGCAGCCTGGATGGCGGCGCTGGCGGTTTCGAGATCGCGGATTTCACCGATCATCACCACGTCCGGGTCGTGACGCAGGATCGCGCGCAAACCCTTCTCGAAGGTCATGCCCACGGCGGCGTTGACCGGAATCTGGTTCACCCCGGTCAAATTGTATTCCACCGGATCCTCAACCGTGAGGACTTTGAGTCCGGGCCCGACAATCGCATTGAGCGCGGCGTAGAGTGTCGTGGTTTTGCCCGCACCGGTAGGGCCAGTGACGAGGAAAATTCCGTGCGGCCGATCGATCAGCCCCTTGAACAACCCGAACGACCGCTCATCCATGCCCAGCTGCGGCAACGTGAAGAGGACGTTCGCCTTGTCGAGCAAACGCATGACCACGCCTTCACCAAACAACATCGGAATCACGCTCACGCGCACGTCAATCTGCCGCCCGCCGACGTTGAACTTGATGCGCCCGTCCTGTGGGATGCGCCGCTCGGCGATGTTGAGGTTCGCGAGAATTTTGATGCGGCTGATGATCGCGGCGGCGAAGCGGTGCATCTGCGGCGGCACCGGCGCTTCTTGCAACACGCCGTCGATGCGGTAGCGAATCGCCATGTGATGCTCGTAAGGCTCCACGTGAATGTCGCTCGCCCGCTCGTTGACAGCTTCGAGGATGATCTCGTTGACGAGCTTGATGACGCTGGCCTCCTGCGCGGCTTCGAGCAAATCCTCGCTGCCTCCACCTTCCAAGGTCGCGGCGGGAGCGTCGTCCTCGCCGACCATTTCATCGAGCGTGTCGCCACCGAGACCATAGTGTGTTTTGATGACTTTCTCGATCTCCTCGCGCGTGGCGAGCACGGGCTGAATGTTCAGTCCGGTCAGCAGCCGCAAATCATCGAAGGCATACAAATCAAACGGATCGCTCGTCGCCACCTGCAAAATGCCATCCACGCGTCCGACGGGCACGAGCCGCTGCCGGTAAACCACGCGTGCGGGCAACGACCGCAGCAGCTCGCCGTCGAACGCGCGATCCTCCAGCGTGACCAGCGGCAGGTGAAGCTGCTCGCTGAAAACCTCGAGCAACTGGCGCTCGGTGAGCCAGCCCTTCTGCACCACGGCGCGGTCCAGCCGCAGCCCCTCGGCCTGCATCAGGCCCTGGGCATCGGCCAGTTGCTCAGCGGAGAGCAGTCCCTTCCGCATCAGTATTTCGGCAATGGTCATCGGGAGAGATTGGATTCTTCGACGGTGGTTGTCTTCAACCAATTCCCGCGCTCAGACAATTCCTTCAATCACATTCCCCTCGATGAACGTGAGCCGCTCGTCTCGGCCGAGGTGTGGGTAAGTGAGCCGGTGCTGATCGAGGCCGAGCTGGCGGAGGATCGTCGCGTGGATGTCGCGAAAGTGATGCGGTTCCTCAACCGCGCGCAGGCCGATGGGGTCCGTCGCGCCGACGACCGTGCCGCCGCGCACGCCACCGCCGGCCATCCACATCGAGAAGCCGAGGTTGTGATGATCGCGGCCCTTGCCGGATTCGGCCTCGGGCGAGCGGCCAAATTCGCCGCCCCACACCACGAGTGTGCTGTCGAGGAGACCGCGACGCTTCAAATCCTTCAGCAGGCCAGCGATGGGCTGGTCGGTCTCGGCGGCCTTGCGTGTGTGGTTTTCCTCGATGTCGTTGTGCGCGTCCCACTGTAGGTTACCCGCACCACCACCGGCCACGACGGTGACGAAGCGCACGCTGTTTTCGACCAGCCGCCGCGCGAGCAGGCAGCGGCGGCCATAGTCGTTCGTGCGCTCCTTGCCAATGCCGTAGAGGTCGAGCGTTTCCTGCGGTTCGCTTGAAAGGTCGAGCACTGCGGGCGCCTCGGTCTGCATTTTGAAGGCGAGGTCGTAGGCGCTGATGCGCGCGTCGAACTCGAAGTCTTCCTTCGGCAACGTGGCTTGGTTCAATTCGCGGATGAGCCGCAGCGTGCGCTCGCGCTGCGCCAGCGAAACGCCGGCAGGTAAATCCAAATTCAACACCGGCCGGCCGCCGGGCCGGAACATCGTGGGTTGATACGCCGCCGGCAGAAAGCCGTGCATGAACATCGGCTGGCCGCCTTCGAGCGCGCCCGCCGGATCAGGCATCACGACATAGCCCGGCAGTGAACGGCTCTCCGCGCCGAGGCCGTAAAGCATCCACGAGCCCATGCTCGGATAGCCCGGCACGACGCGGCCGGTGAGCAGTTCATACTGCGCGGCGGAGTGGACCACGGCGTCGCCGGTGCAGGAGCGGATGACGGCGAGTTCGTCCGCGCACGTCGCGAGTTGCGGGAACAGGTCGCTGATTTCGAGGCCGCACTTGCCGTGCTGGTCGAACTGGCGCCGCGTGCCCAGCAGCTTCGCGCCGTTCTTGATGAACTGATATTTCGCCTCACCAAATTCCTTCGGTCGCACCTGGCCGGACAGCTGGTTCAGCAACGGCTTCGGGTCGAAGGTCTCGAGATGGCTCGGCCCACCAGCCATGAAAAGGAAGATGACGGAACGCGCCTTGGCCGGCAGGTGCGCAGCTTTCGCCGCAAGTGGATTGACCATCGCCGCGCGCGCCTGCTCCTCGTGCACCAGCGAAGCCAGCGCGAGTCCGCCGAAGCCGCAGCAGGCGTCGCGGAAAAACTCGCGGCGCGTGCGCGTGAGGCGCGAATGGACCGGCGGCTCAGGGCACATAGAGAAAGGCATTAAGGTTAAACATCGTCAGCGCAAACTCGCGCGGCGGCTGGTCGCGAAGGAAGGCCAGCGCGAGCTTGCGTTCGGCGTCCGTCGGCGTGCGGCCCGTGGCGAGCTGATACGCGCGCCCGACGAGGCGCGGCGAATCGCCGCCGCACTCGGCTTCGAGCCGCTGCGCGAAGGCCGCTGCGAGTTCGTTGGAAAATTTTCCGTTTAACAGTTCCAGTGCCTGCGGCGCGTGCGTGCTCGACTCGCGGCGCGCGCAAGTCGTCTGCAATGCAGGCGCGTCGAACGCTTCCATAAACGGCAGGCGCAGGTTGCGTTTGGCAAAGAGGTAGATCGAGCGGCGGTCGTGCTCTGTCGCGTCCTTCGCAGGCTGCCACTGCGTGGGCTTGTAGAGCAGCTTCACCAGCTCGGCGTCCACGGGAACCATCACGCTCGGGCCACCAGTGCGGAGGTTGAGCCGGCCCGCGACGGCGAGCATTGCGTCGCGGATTTCCTCGGCGGAAAGGCGGCGGCGATTGAAATGGGAGAGCATGCGGTTTTCGGGGTCGAGCCGCGCGGCGGCTGCATTTGCCGACGCGCTGGCCTCTGCGTAAGTGCTGCTCAACACCAGCATCCGGTGCAGTGGTTTGAGCCGCCAGCCGTTCTCAACCAATGACGCGGCGAGCCAGTCGAGCAGCTCGGGATGGCTCGGGCGGTCGCCTTTCAGACCGAAGTCGTTCGGCGTCTTCACGAGGCCCGCGCCGAAGTGATGCTGCCAGATGCGGTTCACGATGACGCGCGCGGTGAGGGGGTTGCGCGCGTCGGCGATCCAGCGCGCAAGCTGCGTGCGTGGGTTCTCCGTGTCGGCGGGGAGTTCGGCTCGCGCATCGGCCACGAGCGCGTCCGGCGGACGCGGCCCGACCGGCTCGCCCTTCAACTCCCACACGCCGCGTTTCAGCACGGTGATCGGCGTGCGCTTCGCAGCGTCGTTCCACGTCGCTGGAATCGTCGCAAGCGGCGCCGGCAGCTTCGCTTCGAGCGCGTCAATCTGCGCGTTCAACTTCATGCGGGCCGCGCCCTCGGCGGATTTCGCCTGCGTTTTCAAGGTGGCGATTTCGGCCTGCAATTCCTTCGTGCGCGCGTCCCACGCCTGCCGTTCCGCCGGCGTGGCGAGCGGGACGTTGTGCTCCTCGGTCGCGGCGAAGTAAGCCTGCAACCGGTAGTAATCCTTCTGCGACAGCGGATCGAGCTTGTGATCGTGACAGCGCGCGCAGCCGATGGTGAGGCCGAGGAACGCCGTGCCGATGATGTCCGTGCGCTCGGTGAGGACCTCGTTGCGCGAGAGCGCGATGTCGGGATTGCCCGCGTTGCGACGCACCGCACCAAGCCGATGGAAGACCGACGCGGCAAGGCAATCGCGGTTCTCCGGATCGAGTTCGTCGCCCGCGATCTGCTCCGTGATAAAACGGTCGAATGGCTTGTCGGCGTTAAGCGAGGTGATCACGTAATCACGGAAGCGCCACGCTTCGGGCACGTGCCGGTCATACTCGAAGCCCTCCGACTCCGCGTAACGCACCACGTCCAGCCAGTGCTGCGCCCAGCGCTCGCCGTAACGCTCGCTCGCGAGCAACCGGTCCACGACGCGTTCGCGGGCTGTTGGTGAATTATCTGCGCCAAACGCCGCGACTTCCTCCGGCGACGGCGGCAAGCCGGTGAGATCGAAGTAAACGCGGCGCAACCATTCCGCCGGACTGGCGGCGGGCGCGGGCTGCCACTTGCGCTCCTCGATCTTCGCAAGGATGAACGTGTCCACCGGCGACTTGACCCATGCCACGTTTTTCACGGCCGGCACGGCCGGCTTGCGCACCGGCTGAAAGGACCAATGTTTCTGCGGTGGAGGTGCGTTTGTGACTGCGCCCGACAGCAATCCCACCGCCCCGCACCACACCAGCATCCGGGCAATCCAATGCCGGGAAGACGAGGGAGTAATGAACGCTCGGACTGCCATGCGAAAACGGCCAACGAACCAGCCGCCAGCTACTTCTTGGCATCCGCCTCGGCCACAATTTTCTTTCCCTCGGCCGCGCTGATTTCGCGGACGAAGAGGTTTCGCCAGCGGATTTCGCCGCCGTGGGTCTGGAGCATGATGGGGCCCTTGGCAGGCAGAGGCTTGGTGCGATCCCAGTAGTTCTCCCAGACGTTGCCGTCCACGACGAGCTTGTCATTGAGCCAGACCCATGTGCGCGCACCGACCTGGCGGATGCGGAAGCTGTTCCATTCGCCAAACGGTTTGTCCGCGACCACGAGCGGGTCGCGGCCCGGCGTGCCGGGGGTGTTGTTGAAGAGGCCGCCGGAGCCAAGGTGCGGGCGGCGCGTGGGGTTCTTGGGGTTGAACACCTGGTTCTTGTCCCAGATTTGCACCTGCGGCGTGCCGCGCAGGTAGATGCCACTGTCCGCCCCGGCCACGGTCTTGTATTCGACCAGCAGCTCGATGTCGCCGAAGTCCGCCTCCGTCGTGGCGTAGGGTCCTTTACCTCCGTTGACCAACTCGCCGTTCTCGACGGTCCAGTGCTTGGGAAAATCCTCGCGCTGTTGTTTGAGGTTTGCGGCCTTCTTCTCGCCTTCGAGCTTGGCACCGTCGTGCGGATTCCAGCCATACCAGCCGGTGAGATCCTTCCCGTTGAAGAGTGCGCGGAACCCGGCGGGCGGGACGGGCTCGGCGGCGGAGAGCTGGCCCAGCAGGGCGATGGTGAAAAACGATGCGATGGTGGCTTTCATGTGCGGGGCGTTGGACTGCGGGATGCGTCGGGAAATTCTCGGGGAAACCAAGCTTTGGCCACAGATGAAAGACAGACTGTTCAATCAGGACGCAGGAAACAAGGAAGTTGACCTTGCCCAATTTGTTCCTGCCTTCCGGGCTTCCTGATAATGTTCCTTATCTGTGGCCCATCTGTGTTCATCTTTGGCCTCACTTGCCGCCGAGGCTTACGAGATGGTTCTCCGTGTGGATGAACATGCGGCCCAACGCGACGGCGGGGGTGGAGTGGCAGAGTTCCTTGAGCGCGTAGCGGTGCAACACGTTGAACTTCTCGCTCGCCTCGACTACGACGAGTTCACCCGCCGTCGAAACCGCGAAGAGTCGGCCATCCACCCACACGGGCGAGCCGAAGAAGTTGCCACCGACGCGTTCTTGGAAACGAATCTCGCCGGTCGGCGCGTGCAGGCAGGTCAGCACGCCCGCGTCGCTCAACAGCCACGCGAGGTCGCCGACCACCACGCCAGTCGGCACGTAGGGCGCGGACTTTTTCATCTGGTAAGCCAGCGCGGCGGGGCGGCCTTGGCCGTCGCCGGGTTTCACCACGGTGACGTAGTTGCCACCGCCGCCGCTGCCGCAAGAACCGAAGATGAGGTCGCCCGCGATCAGCGGCGAACTGCAACTGCGCATGGTGAACGCCGCGTCATACGACCACAGCACCTTGCCCGTGTCCGGCGCGACGCCGTATATCCCGTGACCCTGGCTGTTGAAGATGAGCGCGGGCGGGCCGCTCTTCGGCGTGTAAAGGCACGGCGTCGAATAGGCCACGACGGCGCTGTTGCGCGGCGTCTGCCAGACGGTCGAGCCGGACTTCGCGTCCACGGCGACGAGGAAGCTCTCACCGGTGCGTGTGGAATCTTTCACGTTCTTCGCGTTGTCCTGTTCGTTGCCGAGAATGACCAGGCCGTTGTGGACGATGGGCGAGATGCCGCAGCCGTGCTGGCTAACGAACGGCCCGAAGTCCCGCTCCCACTTCACCTTCCCCGCGTGGTCCAGTGCGGCGAGCTTGAAGTGCTCGGTCTCGTTCCAGATCACGTAAACGCGCTCCGCGTCCACGGCGGGTGTGGCGGCAGCGAAGTTGTTGAACTTGTGCGGCGTGAAGGGCTGCTGCGCGAAGTCATGCCGCCAGAGCTGCTTCCCCGTGACGGCATCGTGGCAAAGCACGCGCACGCCGCCGCTCTTGCTGTCGCACGTCGTCACGAACAACTTGTTCCCCCACAGCACGGGCGAGGAGTGCCCAACGCCCGGCAGCTCGACGCGCCAGTTCACGTCGGCGTCGGTGAGTTTCGTGGGGATGGTCTTCGCGTGGCTGATACCCGTGCCGTTCGGCCCATGGAATCGCGTCCATTCCTGGGCGGAGGCGGCGGTGACCAAGGCGAGGACGGCGAGGAACGAGGAAAGCAGTTTCATTCGTATGTGGCGGGTTCGACGTTGGCGGGGCGGCGGGCTTCGTTTCAATTCAGCTCAGTCGCGCACGGCCGCGCACACATACTCTAGCACGCGCCAGAGGCCATCGCCGCCGGCGAGGCTCCCTTCGTTGAAGCCGGTGCGCGGGATGGGCTGCCAGTTGTCGCGCGCATGGCTCTGCTCCGGCTGCGGGAGGCCGGTGAGTGCGGGGTCGTATTGGTTGTCCTTCCCGCCGAGCTTGTAGATGACGAGGTCGAGCGACGGCACGATGTAAAGGCAGAAGCCACCGGCACCAGATTTGAAGAAAGCATCACGCGGCGCACCGAGCACGTGGCCGTCTGCGTTGTGCTCGAACTGGAGGCTGAACGGGCAGTGCGGATTGTAGGGCGAGGGCGAGTGACACTTCTCGATGTAGTCAGCGGGGACGAGCTGCTTCCCGTTCCACTGGCCTTTCTTCAGCAAGCAGTAGCCGAAGCGCAGCGCGTCCGTGGCGTGCAAGGCCGTGCTGCCCGCGCCATTCGCGTGCGGCATCTTGAAGTCACCGCGTTGCAGACAGTAGCCCCACGACTCCCAGCCCATCGGCCGGGCAAGGCGCGTCTGGATGTAATCCTGCAACTCCATACCCGTCACGTGCCGCAACACGATGCTCGCGATGTGCGGCGCGGGCGACGAGTAGGAGTAGCCGCCGCCGGCGTTCGTCCACATCGCGCAACGCAGCGAGGACTGGTCGAGATCGCGGATGTTCTGGCCGGGCTTGGCGGCGAGCGGGAAGGAGCGGCCCATGACGATGGCAGAAGGCGTCTGGCCTTCGCCGTTGTAGCCAGCGGTCATGCACAGCAACTGCCCGAGCGAGATGTCCGCGCGGCGCGGGTCATCCAGCGGGAGCGCCTCGGGCAGGAACTTCTCGGTGAAGACCTTCGTGTCCAAGCCCTGCGGAATCTTGGCGCGGAACTCGTTGAGCATAACACCGCACGCAATGCTGGTGAACGCCTTGCCCGTCGAGGCCATGTCGGGATTCGCGTTGCGGCTCGCACGGCCAAAATACTTCTCGAAGACCAGATGCCCCCGGCGCACGACGAGCAATCCGCCGTTCTGCGTGCCGCGTTCGCAGACCTGATACGCGCGCTCCAGCCACGCGGCATCCATCGCTGCTTTCTCGCGAATCTCCTTCGCGTCCTTCGCCATGCGCCAGCCGCCCGCGCTGTCCGGCGGCGGGAAGTAATCGGCGGCACCCGCCGCGAGGCAGAGTGCAGCCAGGACCAACGGAAACTGGCGAAGGGCGGACAAGTTCATGAGTGGGTAGTGTCAGCGAATGGGCGGGCGGTCAACCGAACTCCGATCGTCACTTTGCCGCCGGCAGCACTTGCACCGTCAGCGAGGTCGCCGCGCCGGCCGAGCGATACACGCGCTGCGTGGCCTTGCGGAAGTCCTCGGGCTTCGCGGTCGGGATGTTGACGAAGGTCTGCGGGTTGCGGTCCACGAGCGGGAACCAGGAGCTTTGCACTTGGATCATCACGCGGTGGCCGCGCCGGAAGGTGTGGCACACGTCGGGAATGGCGAACGCGATCTTCGCCGGCTGGCCGGGCACGAACGGCTCGGGCTTTTCAAAGCTGTTGCGGAACTTCCCACGAAAGACGTCGCCGCGCACAAGCTGCTGCGCGCCACCGAGCTTCACGTTCGCGGGGTTCGGCACCGGATTCGGGTAGTCGCCGGGATAAACGTCAACGAGCTTGATGACCCAGTCGGAGTCGGTGCCGGTGGTCGAGACGTGGAAGGTCGCGTGCAACGGGCCGGCGAAGGTGAGGTCTTCTTCGAGCGGTTCGGTCTCATACACGAGCACGTCCGGCCGTGACGCCACGAAGCGCTGGTCCTCGATGGGATAGGCACGCGGATAGGTGGTGGACTGGTCGGCGGTGAACGGCACGGGCTTCGCGGGATCGCTCACGTATTCGTCGAAGGCTGCGCCTTCCGTGGGCGGCGAGAAGGCCAGCGCGCCGCCCGCCCGCAGGTAGAGCGTGCGCGGGACGACCTGCTTCGGCGGCCAGGCGTCGAACTTCCGCCAGACGTGGGTGCCGGTCTCGAAGATGTGGGCTTCGGTGGGCGTGTAGTTCGTGTCGCCTTTGAGGAAGTGGCGGAAGAACGGGAGCTCGATTTTCTCGCGGTAGTATTCCGAGGTTTTGGCGCGGAAGCTGAAGTGCCCGAGCGTGTCGCCGGGGCCGCGTCCCCAGCCGCCGTGCGCCCACGGTCCCATGACGAGCATGTTCGTGATGCCGGGGTTTTGGCGCTCCGTCGCGCGGTAGGTTTCGAGCGGGCCGAAGAGGTCTTCCGCATCGAACCACCCGCCCACGGTCATCACGGCGCAGCGGATGTTCTTCAAGTGAGGCCGGATGTTGCGGGCCTTCCAGTAGTCGTCGTAGGTCGGATGCGTGAGGAACTCGGTCCACTCGAGCGCGCGGCCTTTGAGGAGAACCTTGTCCGAGTTCGCGAGCGGCCCCATGCGCAGGAAGAAGTCGTAACCATCCGGCGTCTTGAAATTGAAGCTGCGGAATTCATCGTGCAACGGGTCCTCGACCTTCTGCGCGAACCGGAAGAAGAAGTCGAAGTTCTGCGCGAGGAAGAACGCGCCGTTGTGATTCAAGTCATCGCCCATGAACCAATCTGAGATCGGGGCCTGTGGTGACGCGGCCTTGAGCGCGGGATGGCTGTCGATCATGCCCATCGACGTGTAGAAGCCCGGATAGGAGATGCCAAACATGCCGACGAGGCCGCTGTTGTTCGGCACGTGCTTCACGAGCCATTCGATGGTGTCCCACGTGTCGGAATTTTCGTCGATGTCCTTAGGCCCCTTGTTCGGGTTGAACGGACGGACGTGAACGTAAGTCCCCTCCGAGCCGTAGCGCCCGCGCACGTCCTGCGTGACGAGGATGAAGCGGTCCCGGGCCAGCGTGAGGAACGAGCCAGAGGGATCGGTGTAGTTGTCGGAGCCATAGGGCTTCAGCGCGTAGGGCGTGCGCGTGAGGATGATGGGCCAGCGATGCGATTCGTCCTTGGGCACATAGACGCGGGTGAAGAGCCGCACGCCATCGCGCATGGGAATGCGGTGCTCGTATTTGGTGTAATGCTCGGCGAGCCAGGCGGAGTTCGTGTCGGAGTCCGCCGCTTGAAGGACAGGCCGCGCGAGGAACAGCAAGCCCAGCAGGCTGGCTCGGAAAAATGCTTTTATGAAGTGACACTTTCGGCACCCCGCCGCGACGGGCAAGGCGAAATTCGGATTGGCCATCACGCTGAGAATACTCCCGCTTGAGCAGTATCCTTCCCACCAGTAATCAGCGTGTAACGCACTGACCGGCTGCACTCACTCAAACAACCCCTGAATCTCCTCCCACGTGAGGTTGTCCGCGAGCGTCTCCTCGCCGCCGAGGGTGGCCTTGATGAAGGCGCGCTTCTTCTGCTGGAGTGACAGAATCTTCTCCTCGACCGTGCCGCGCGCGATGAGCTTGTAGCTCGTCACCACGCGCGTCTGGCCGATGCGATGTGCGCGGTCGGTGGCCTGGTCTTCGACCGCCGGGTTCCACCACGGGTCGAAGTGGACCACCGTGTCCGCGCCCGTGAGCGTGAGGCCCACGCCGCCGGCTTTGAGGCTGATGAGGAAGACGGGAATCTTCGCGTTGCCTTGGAACTTCTCCACGACTGCGCCGCGATTCGTGGTCGAGCCGTCGAGGTAGCAGAACTCAATCTTCTCCGCCGCGAGCCGGTCCTTGAGCAGCGCGAGCATCGTGGTGAACTGGCTGAAGACGAGCACGCGGTGGCCACCGTCCATCGCCTCCTCCAGCAGTTCGCCGAACATCGCCAGCTTGCCGGAGTCGTCGTCGGTGAACTTCGCGTTTTCCATCTTGAGCAGGCGGAGGTCGCAGCAGATTTGCCGCAGCCGTAGCAGCGCGTTGAGGACGATCATCTTGCTCTTCGCCACGCCCTGCGCGCCGACGGCGTCCATGACCTCCTTGCGGCTGACGGCGAGCACCTGCTTGTAAATTTCCGCCTGGTCGTCGGTGAGTTCGCAGTAGGAAACTTGCTCGAGCTTCGCGGGCAAATCCTTCGCCACCTCGGTCTTGAGCCGGCGCAGGATGAACGGCCGCAACCGCCGCCCGAGCCGCGCCTGCACGGCCTCGTCCTTGTCGCGCGTGATGGGCTGTTCGTAGCGCTCCTTGAAGTCCGCCGCCGAGCCGAGGTAGCCGGGCATGAGGAAGTCGAAGATGCTCCAGAGGTCGAGGACGGAGTTCTCCATCGGCGTGCCGGTGAGCACGACGCGGTGCGTGGTCTTCACGGCCTTCACGGCCTGGGAATTTTGCGTCTCGCGGTTCTTGATGTGCTGCGCTTCGTCGAGCACGAGCGTGTCGAACTCGAACTCGCGATACTTCTCCGCGTCGCGCCGGATGAGCGCGTAGCTGGTGATGACAAGGTCGCTCTTCGCGATGTCCTCGAAGCGTGAGTGCCGCCCCGTGCCGTGCAGCGCGACGACCTTCAGCTCCGGCGTGAACTTCTTCGCCTCGGCGAGCCAGTTGAAGACGAGCGACGTGGGACAGACGATGAGCACGGGGCCGGAGAGCTTGCGGTTCGTGTGGCAGGACTTGATGAAGGCCAGCGTCTGGAGCGTTTTGCCCAGGCCCATTTCGTCCGCGAGGATGCCGCCGAACTTGTTCTCGCGGAGGAACTGCATCCACGCGACGCCTTGCTTTTGGTAGGGGCGCAACACGTCTTCCAAGTGGCCAAGCGGTGGGCAGCTCAGTTTCGCCAGGCCACTCTGCCGCGCCGCGCGCTCGCGCCAACCGGCGGCGGCCTGCACTTGCCAGCCGGGCTGCTGACGCAACGTGGCGTCGAGGAACCCCGCCTGCACGTCGCTGAAGCGGAAGCTGCCGCCGTGCTGCTGCGGCGCGCAGTCGCGGAGCACCTCGTTGAACTCCTCCAGCGCGCTCGTATCGATGAGCGCGATGCGACCATTCTTCAGCCGCGTCGTGCCGTTGCCGGACAAGATGAGCCGCTGGATGTCGGCGGCCGAAAACTTCTCCCCGTCCGCCGAGCCGAGCGACATCTCGACATCGAACCACCGCTCACCCGAGGGCCGAATCTCGAAGCGCGGTTCCAGCCGCTCGAAGTTCTTCGTCGTGCTGTGCTGCAAGCGCTCTTCCAGCGAGACGTCCCACTCCTTCTGCCAGCGCGGGAAGTCCTTCGCGAAGAAGCGCACGACGTTGCTCTCACCGTGGAGATTCCACCGGCCCTGCGGATCAGGGCCGCTGAAGCCCGCGCGGCGCATCCGCTCCGTGGCCGCGACCTCGGAGCCGAAGTCGCGCGTCGAGTAGCGCGTCACGCACTTGGGGTCGGGCAGCCAGAGCGACTCGTCCTTCGCGGTCACGCCCACGGTCATGATGCGCGGACCGTAAGCGCACTGAAGCTGCGCCTGCACCTGGGCCAGCCCGCCGTTCAGCGCGAGGATGAAGCGCGGCGACTGCGGCTCCAGCGTGAACTCATCAATGGTGAAGTTCGCGTCCACCTCGCTCTCGGCTTCGAGCACGACCAGCTCCTGGCTCAAAAACAGCGGCACCCGCGCGCGCGGCAGCTTCATCGGCGCTTGGAAGAGCGAGCGCCACTGCTTCGGCAAGCCCACCGGTTCCAGCGAGTCGCCGCGAAACGCCCAGAGCGATTCGCCCGCAATGAGCGTGGGCGCGCGCAGGCCGGGCGGGAGGTTCAGGCGGATTTCGCCGGAGGTCTCGAGCGTTGCCTCGACGGGCACGCGCCAGGCCGTCGTGCCAATGGCGAGCGGCTGCGCGCGTCCGAGCGACACGCGCGGGTGGCCGCCGAGCGCGTCGAGGAGTCGCGTCAACTCGACGAGTGTGAGCATGAGGCCGCCGGGCGTCTCGTTGCCGGCGAGTTCCTCGGCCTTGTCCAGCAGCCGCGCGTCTTCGGGCGAGAGGGCGAAAGGCTGGTTCATCGGCAGCGCGCTCAAGGGCGAGCGGCCACGCGCCCACTTGCCCTCGAAGGTGGCCATGACCTTCCCGCGTTCGATGCCTGTGACGAACGTCGGCGGGAAGATGACGGAGATTTCCAACGGCTGGCCGTTGGCCGCGCGTTTCAGTTTTGGCCCCGGCTGCGGCTCGGGCTCGCGTGCGACCGGGCGTGTGGCTCCGAGACGAGCGGGCAAGGGCGTCGCTGTGTCGCTGCCGCGCGGCGCGGGTTTGTTGCTGAGGACGTGATGCAGCCCAATCGCGACCGAGTGCGCGCAGATGACGCCGCCCTCGCGCGAGGCGCGGCAGGTGCAGAGGTTGTCGATGTCCACCGGGCCTTTGATGACGAGGCCCGCGCGGTAGGAAGAAGTCCCCTCCGCCACGACGCCCTTGAGCAGCGGCGGCGTCCAGTTCGAGGAAATGACCTTGCCGCCCGCGAGCAGGCTGCGCGCGTTCTTGACCGCTTCCCAGCCGGCGGACTTCGTGAAGAAAGCCTCCGTCAACTCAGTGAAACTCATCCGCGCGACTCTGCCGGACGGCAGGTGTTCGTTGCAAAAAGTTTTCCCGAACGATGGGTGAACCGCAACGGGCTCCAGCGGCTGCGCCGGATCTATTTCGGCTGCGCTTTTTCCCGGAAGGCCTGATAGCGATTCTCGACGTAGGCACGATAACCTTCCGGGTCGATGAAGGGATTGGACTTCGGGTCTTTTTGGAGCCGGGCGACCTTGGCTTCCATGCCGTAGTAGTTGCCATGAGCGCCGAGGAAGATGTCGCAAGGCAGGGCCCGGAGCAGGCGGAAGGTCTTGGCGAAGTCGTCGGCTATCTCAGGGTAGTCTCGGTTCGTGATGAGTTGATAGCCGGGGTTCACGTTTGGGCTGCCGATGATCACGACATTCAAGGGCTTGCCGCTCCTTGAGCACGCGATCGACGGAGCAGGGCCGCCAGCCTTCCCGGTAGAGATATTGTCCCTTGCCGCCGCTGGCGATGACTTGGTCGTCTCCGCGCATCACCTCGACGCGTGCTTTGGTGAGTTCCTTGATGTGGCCGTGGCCTTCGACGTGGTCCGAGTGGGCATGGCTCCCGAGGAGAATCTTGATGTCGGTGAACTTGAACCCGAGCTGCTCGATGTTGCTGCGAATGATGGGCAGCGTGCGCTCGAAACTGGAATTGATCAGGATGTGCCCCTGGCTGGTGGTGACGAGGTAACTGGCGAGCCCCTTGGAGCCGACGTAGTAAAGTCGGTCAGCAATTCGGTGCGGCGGGAAGGGCTCATCCCAATCGCTTTGCGCAAAGACGATGCCGGGCAAAGCGAGGGACAACAAGAGAGGGAAGAGACGGCGGACAGATTTCACAAGGGCGAGACTGAGGTGCAGCGGGATTGATTCAACGGTCCGGTTTTCGCGTGTCATCCGGGCGGCCTGCCGGGGCAGTCGGGCGGTGGCAGGCGAGCACTTCAGTGACTACTGGATGGCAATGCGCTGCGCAAACTGGCAAAGGGGCGCAGGCTGATGGAGCGGCCTTCATATCTCCATCTCCGCCACCAAACGAGGCTGGTGGTTACAGTTTCAGCAGCCCGCGTTGCCGGGCTCGCTCGACGATCACCCGGGCCAGCACCCGGTTGCCTTCGGGCGAGTAGTGGATGCTGTCGGCATACATGACACTTTGAGCACTCGCGAAAGCGTCCCCGCACCAGAGGAACTGCGCGCCGAACTCTCCAGACGCGGCCCGTTGGCGAAACCGATCGTAGGCGGCGGCTGCAAACGGGTGTTGGCGGGTCGGCAGCGGGAAGGGATAGGTTGCGGGCGTGCGGGGAAATTCAAAGAACGGCACGGGCTGGCCGATGATCAAGAGCTGGAAATCCCACTCCCTCATCAGTGCGATGACCATTCGCACGTGAGCGCGATACCGATTGAGCATGCTTTCGCAAAGTGCGTTTGCCTGTTCGGCTGAAGTAATCGTGGGAAGGTTGAACGGCGCTGCGCCGGGGAACGCCCTGGCCACGCGCGCAGAAAATTCTGGTATTCCGTGTGGCGCATAGAAGTCATTCAGGCCATCCACGAAAATGGCGAGCTTCGGGACGTGCCCGTCCGCAAGCAGTTGCTCCAATCGCAGTCGCTCCTGCGTGCTGAAGTAATAGCCGCAGCCAAAATTGTAACACGCAAACCGGCCACCTGGGCAGGCCCGTTGTAGCTCCCGTTCCAGTGCCGAGGGGAGCGTGTCGCGGCCGGCCACGCCGCAGCCAAACGTGGTGGAACCGCCAAAGACGAAGACGTTTATCGCCGTCTGATCGGGTGGCCAAGGCCGAGCGGCTGCGCCGACACGGAACCCCGCGTCGGTCACGGTCACCGTCCGTCCATTTGTCGGGGTGATGCAAAATCCGGTGAACGCTTCATACCGATAGGGCAACGCAAACGCCTCTCTTTGGATCAGGTCAATCTCTTCGGGAGACTGCCCGGGATAAATGAAGGAGAAGTCCACTTCCGGATAGGCCTGCCGGATCAAATTACCTGCTGGAATGGTCAACGCGTCAGCCGGTTCCCGAGCCACAGCCGCACGCCACCGCAACCATAGAACTCCCAGCAGCACTGATTCCAGCAGCACCACCGCCAGCAGGATCGCCAGCGCTTGAAACGCACGCTCTTTCGGCATTGCGGCTGGCTGCGGAGGCATGGCAGATCACAACCGCGGGGCAGCGGGCTTGAGCGGAGGGGCGGCGTGATCCGCGCCTTTCACCTTGAGTTTACGTTTGAAGATTTTGTCGCCGCAGGCCGCGTAGAGCACGTCGCTGTTTTCGCCGCCGAAGGTGAAGTTCGCGACTTTGCCGTTGGGCGTGGGGATGATGCAGTTCACGCGGCCCGCCTGATCGCAAATCTGGATGCCGAGGCGCGTGGCGACCCAGAGGCGGCCGTCGCGGTCCGTGCGCAGGCCGTCCGCGCCGCTGTCGTCCGCCGTGTCGGGCATGTGGAGATGGTAGTAACGCTGCTTGTGCTGGAGCGTGCCGTCCGGCTTGATCTGATAGCTGTAAACCCAGTGCGAACGGCTGTCCGCGACGTAGAGCAAGGTCTGGTCGGGCGAGAGCGTGATGCCGTTGGAGAACTTCAAGCCGGTGTCCACGACTTGCTTCGTGCCGTCGGGCTTAATGAGCCAGACCTTGCTGCTGTTGGTGTTCGCGCCAGTCCAGTTCGGGTCGGTGACGTAGATGTTGCCGTTGTGGGCGACGACAAGGTCATTGCCGCGGAAGCCCTCGGCGATTTTTGTGGCCTTGCCGCTCGCGTCGTAAGCAACGATTTGCTCGGTGCCACCCGCGACGGCATGGAGCCGACCATCCGGGCCGAAGCGCTGACCGTCGCCCTTCTTCGAGTCGGCGATGAACTCGCTCAACTTGCCGTCGAGCCCGACCTTGTAGGTCTTGCTGTTGGGCACGTCGTTGTAAAAGACCTCGCCCTTCGCGTTGGCAGCCGGGCCTTCGGTAAACTTGTAGCCTTCCGCGACCAACTGCCAACCCTCGCCCGGAATCAGAATGTCCTTCAACTGTGGCGAGCCGAGGCCGGCCTTGGGCAGCGCGGGCCAATCCGTCCACAACCAGCGCAGCGCGTCGGGGAAGATCGCCGTGGCGTGCTTGCCGTTGTGGCCGCCGTCGCCCCACGCGTGCTCGACCTCGTAACCGGCGAACTTGAGCGCGCGCTCCATTTCCTCGTTCGCTTTCCACCAGTCGCCGCCGTAGATGTTTTGGTCCGCGCTGCCGTCCTGGAGATACACGCGGATGGCCTTCGGCTCATACTTGCGGATGAGCGTGGGATAAACATTCCCGCCGCGCAGGCCGACGTAAGTGCCAATGGCGCTGAAGACACGCGTAAACGCCTCGGGCCGTTCCCACGCCACCGTGAACGCCGCAATCGCCCCGCTGCTCGCGCCGCCGATGGCGCGATCGGTGCCGTTTTGGGACAACTTCACGCTGTGCTTCGCCTCGATGAAGGGCAGCAATTCATCGAGCAGGAACTTCGCGTAGTCGCCGCCGAGGCCGTCGTATTCGTAGCTGCGGTTGAAGCGGTCGAGGGCGTTTGTGGACGGGGCTTTCACGCGCCCGTGCATGACGAAGACGCCGACGAGTGTGGGGATTTCCTTCTTGTGAATCAGGTTGTCGAAGACTGTCGGCGCGCTGAAGCCACCGCCATCCTGCAACACCATCACGGGCGCGGGCTTGGCGCGGTCGAGCTGCACGGGGAGATAGACCGTGTAATCGCGCACCGTGCCGGGGAAGACCTTGGACTGGTCGAACGTGCCCTTGATCAACTCCCCTTTGGGCACGCCCGGCTGCGCAAGCGAGTCGGGGCCGGGCTTGTAGTCATCGGCCGCACGGAGAGGCAGAACGAAGGCCAGACCCGCAAGCAACAGCGAAAAGCGACGTTTCATAGTGTCCCGAAAGCATGGCCAGCCGGGCGGGGAAGGCAATCTTCAAACCGAAAGCTGCGGAGGGAGAACGTGCCATATGAATGTGACACCCGATGCTCGTGCCGAGCTGGCGAAGCACCTCCCGGAAGGTGATGTGCGGCGCACCGAGAGCCATTAGTTCTTGCGTAAAACCGTGGTCGCTTCTCCTCGAAAACCTTCAGACTGTTCAAGTGGTGGGCTGGCAGGGACTCGAACCCTGGACCAATGCCTTAAAAGGGCACTGCTCTACCAACTGAGCTACCAGCCCAAACGACTACACGATCAAGCGACGAGGAGCAACACACTGGGAGCACCGGGGACGCCGCAAAACATCGGAGGCTTATTACCGTTTCGCTAAACATGGCGGCAAGCAATATCGTCGCTCTTGGCGAGAGGTTTTCAAAAACACAGGGCCGCGGACTGGCAAATTCGGGCCGCTTGGCTGGGCGCGGATTTCGAGCAGGAACAAGGGAAAACTGGTGAGAAAGACCGCTGGTGCCTTGCCAAGGAAACATCGATGGCTAGGCTCGCGCGCATGTGTTTCCAAACGTTCGTCACGCTGCTGCTCGCGCTCGGGTTCATGAAGGCTGCGGGCGCCGAGCCGTTGCCGTGGAAGTTGGTGTGGGCGGATGAGTTTGACGGTCCCAAACTCGATTACTCCAAATGGGCCGTTGAGGAAAACGCCCACGGTGGCGGCAATGGTGAACTGCAGTTTTTCGTCGAGCGGCCGGAGAATGTGCGCGTGGAAAATGGCCAGCTCGTAATCGAAGCACGCAAGGAGAGCTTCTCGCTGTCGGGCCAGACGCGGCAGTTCACATCGGCGCGGATTCGCACGAAGCATCGCGCGGACTGGAAATACTGCCGCGTGGAAGTGCGTGCGAAACTGCCGACCGGCCGCGGCCTGTGGCCTGCAATCTGGATGCTGCCGACCGAAAACAAATACGGCGGCTGGGCCGCGAGCGGCGAGATCGATATCATGGAATTGGTCGGCCACGAACCCAACACTGTCCACGGCACGCTGCATTACGGCAGCAAGTGGCCGAAGAACTTGCACACGGGCCAGCCCTTCGTGCTGGCGAAGGGCACGTTCGCCGAAGACTACCACGTCTTCGCCATGGAGTGGGAGCCGGACGCGATTCGCTGGTATGTGGACGGCGTGTTGACGCAGACGCAGACGAAGTGGCACAGCGACGGCGGACCGTTTCCCGCACCGTTCGATCAGCCTTTTTATCTGATCCTCAACCTCTCCGTTGGCGGTCAGTGGCCAGGACCGCCGGACGCGAAAACTGTGTTTCCACAACGAATGCTGGTGGACTACGTGCGCGTCTATCAACGGACGCCATGAACAAATCCCAAGCTCCAAGCTCTAATACCCAAGCTCCAATGGCCCGTTCGCGCAGCCCGCGCGGGATTGGAGGTTGGAGCTTGGTGTTTCTTTGGAGCTTGGGATTTGGGTTTTGGAGCTTCACCCAAGCCGCGCAGACCAACCTCAACGGCCGCACCTTCACCCTCCCCGACGGCTTCACCGTCGAGCTCGCCGCCAGCGCGCCGCTCGTCAACCGCCCCATCTCCATCGCGTTCGATGAACGCGGCCGCCTCTACGCCACCGACTCGTCCGGCTCCAGCGAGAAGGGCCCGACGCAATATGAGCGCAAGGACCACCGCATCGTGCGGCTCGAGGACACGACGGGCAGCGGCGTCTTCGACAAGTCCGTCGTCTTCGCCGACAAGTTGATGTTCCCCGAGGGCGCGATGTTTTACGAAGGCTCGCTCTACGTCGCCGCGCCACCGCAAATCTGGAAGCTCAGCGATACCGACGGCGACGGCGTCGCGGACCAGCGCGAGGTCTGGCACGACGGCAAGACGCTCACTGGCTGTGCCAACGACCTGCACGGCCCTTACCTCGGGCCGGACGGCTGGTTCTACTGGTGCAAGGGCGCGTTCGCGGAACAGCGCTACACACTCGCCAACGGCAAGCCCTTCGTCACCCGCGCCTCGCACATCTTCCGCGCGCGACCGGATGGCACGGGCATCGAGCCAGTGTTGACCGGCGGCATGGACAACCCCGTCGGCGTGGCCTTCCACTCGACGGGCGAGCGCTTCCTGAGCTGCACGTTCGTCCAGCCCGGCGGCGGCAAGCGCGACGGCTTGCTGCACGCGGTCTACGGTGGCGTTTACGGCAAGGAGCAGTCCGCACTCGACGGCCACCCGCGCACCGGCGAACTCATGCCCGTGATGACGCACATGGGCGCGGCCGCGCCGTGTGGGCTGACCACCTATCGCTCGCACGTCTTCGGCGTGGACTGGGCGGACAACCTGCTCGCGTGCTACTTCAACTTGCACAAGGTCGTTCGCCACGAACTGATCCCCGACGGCGCGACGTTCAAGACCAAGGACACCGACCTGCTCGCTAGCACCGACGTGGACTATCACCCTACCGACGTGCTGGAAGACGCCGACGGCAGCATCCTCATCGTGGACACCGGCGGCTGGTATAAAATCTGTTGCCCCACCTCGCAGCTCGCCAAGCCCGACGTGCTCGGGGCGATTTACCGCGTGCGCAAAATCGGGCACCCGAAACGCGAAGACCCGCGCGGCCTCAAGCTGAACTGGCCCGCGCTCAAGCCCGCTGACCTCGCGAAATTTCTCTCCGACGATCGCCTCTACGTCCGCCAGCACGCCATCCACGAACTGGGCAAGCGCGGTGACCCCGCCGTGCCCGTGCTGCGTGAAAGCGTGCTGAAGGGGAGCGCCATCGACACTCGTCGCGATGCCGTGTGGGCCCTCTCGCGCATCTCCGGCCCCGCCGCGCGCGAGGCCGTCCGCACGGCACTGAACGACACCGATTCCTCCGTCCGCCACGCCGCCCTGCACGTCGTGAGCGTGTGGCGCGACACGAATGCCGTGGGCCGCGTGCAGAGCGCCGTTGAGTCCCCCTCGCCGGCGCTCGCCCGGGTAGCGGCGGAAGCCCTCGGACGCATTTACGCAACCAACGCCGTCGCCGCCTTGCTCACCGCCGCCGACCGTTCCCGCGCGAACGCGGCGACCATGTCGGAAGCACAGCGGGTGCTCTGGCACTCGCTTACCTACGCGGTCATCGAGCTGGCGGCGGCCGAAGCCGTCGGCGCGCAACTCACCGCGCGCGGGCCGACGGCGGCCACGCTCATCGCCCTCGCGCACAGCGGCGCCGCGGGGCTGAAGTCCGAGACAGTCATTCCGCTGCTGCACTCGCGCGACCCGGTCGTGAAGCAGACCGCGCTGTGGATTGCCAGCCAGCGGCCCGAGTGGGGCAAGCGGCTGGCCGCCACGTTTTACGGCGACCTCTCTCAGGAAGCTCTGCCCAAGCCCGAGCCCGCTGCGATGGCCGCGCTGTTGGCCGCGTTTGCAAAGTCGCTGGAAGTCCAAGAGACGCTGGCGAGCCTCGTGGTCGAGGCGAACATCCCGCGCGATTCGCGGCTGATCGCGTTGCGCGCGATGGCAGCGGCAGGGCTGAAGGAAACGCCCGCGGCCTGGCTGGGCGGTGTCACCCGCTTGCTGACCGGAGAGGAGGGCGAAGTGCTCCGCGAAGCCGTCGCCACGGCGCGCACGTTCACGCTGCCCAAGCAGGGCCACGGCGAGTTTCTGAAGGCGTTGCAGGAGGTCGGCAAGCTGGAGGTCGCGCCACCGGAGGTGCGGCTGGACGCGCTTGTTGCGGCGGGTGGGCTTGCGTCCGTGTCCGCGCCGCTGTTCACTTTTCTCCGGGCCAACTTGGAGACAGCGCGGCCCATGCTCACACGCAGCGCGGCCAGCAAGGTGTTGGCAAAGGCGAAGCTGACCGATGCGCAACGGCTCGCGCTGGCGGACACGATGAAGAGCATTTCACCGCTCGACGCACCGAAGTTGCTGCCGGTGTTTGACAAGTCGCCGAGCGAGGAGCTGGGCTTGAAGCTCGTCGCGTCGCTGAAGGACTCCACCGGGCTGCGCGGCCTGCGCGTGGATTTGCTCAAGCCATTGCTGACGAAGTATCCCAAGTCAGTGCAGGACGCGGGAGCGGAGTTACTCACGGTGCTCAACGCGGACGCGGCGAAACAGCGGGCGCACTTGGAGGAACTGGCCCCGACGCTCCGCGATGGCGATGTGCGGCGCGGGCACCAGCTCTTCAGCAGCCAGAAGGCCGCGTGCTCGATGTGCCACACTATCGGCTACCTCGGCGGCAAGCTGGGGCCGGACCTCACGCGCATCGGCCAAGTGCGCACGGAGATGGACTTGCTGGAGAGCATCGTTTACCCGAGCGCGAGCTTCGTGCGGAGCTACGAGCCCTTCACGGTGGTGGTGAAAGGCGGCGAGGACGTGACAGGCATCGTGCGCAAAGACGCGCCGGACGAAGTGGTCCTGGCCAACGGCCCGGAGACGGAGGTGCGCATCGCCCGAGCAGACGTGGTGGAGATGCGGCCGGGCAAGGTGTCGCTCATGCCCGACGGCCTTGAACAGGCGCTGACGCGGCAGGAACTGGCGGACTTGCTGGCGTTTCTCAAGGCGTCGAAGTGAGGGGAAGGTTTCAGGGTTGAAGTTTCATGTTTGAGAGCAAGGACTCTCGCAAGTCTGAAACCTTGAACCTGAAACCTTTCCTTACGTCAGCAGCACTCCCTCAATCGCCAGCAACCTTCGCTTCCACTCCAGCCCGCCGGAGAAGCCGCCGAGGCTGCCATTCGCGGCGAGCACGCGGTGGCAGGGGATGAGCACGGGGATTGGATTCGCACCGCACGCTCCACCGACGGCTCGGGCGGCCTTGCGCTTGCCAAGTTCGTCGGCCAGCGCGCCGTAGCTGCGCGTCTCGGCGCGTGGGATGCGGCGCAGTGCTTCCCAGACCCGAAGGCGGAACTTCGTGCCGCGCGAGAGATCGAGGGGCGGGAGTGTGGGCTTGGAATTACGGCGTGGTGAGTCGCTGAGGGCAACGTGCAGGGCGGCTAGAGTTAGCTCCGACCATTCGCGGTAGGGCGCGGGTAACTCACGGGTGTTCTTGGAATCGCCAAGTGGGCGCTTCGTCGGGAAATCAAGTTGTGCCAGGCCTTCGGCAGAGAAGCGGGCGAGGAATTCGCCGTGTGGCGTGGGGAGCAGTGTGGCGTGGAGGATTTCGGGCGGACGCGGCATAATTCACCGATTGCCCCAGATGGCCTTGAACAAGCCGTAGAGCACGGCCAGCAGCAGCACCGAGAGAAAGATGAAGCGGTTGCGCGCGACGCGGCGCTCGTAGCGGAGCGGGCGCAGGCCCTGAATCTGGCCGGAGTCGAGGAGTTTCACGAGCTTGGGGTTGCTGGACGGGGTGAGGCCGAAGCGGCGTTTGAAGCCTTGCACCTTCGCGGCGAAATCGCGCGGGCGTGGGCCCAGCTCGGGATGCAGCGGCGCGGCGGGCAGCGGCGCGGCAGTGGCCTTGAGGCGCTGCTGGTCCACGGGCTCGAATACGGGCGCGACGGAGGCAGCGGCCGGCGCGGCTTCGGTTTTTGGCCCATCCGGCAGCGCGGTGGAGCGGAGTTTTGGCTGCGGCCAGAGGGGCTGACCGGCCTCGGCCTGCTTGATTTGTTCCTGCAACGCGGCGATCTCGGCTTCGAGTGCCCGCGCGCGTTCCGAAAGCGGATCGGACTTTTTGCGGAACAAGGCCATGCGAGCTACACGATGCTGGATGAAGAAGCAGCTGACCGTGCGAACGCGTCGGAGAGCGACGCGGCTTCATCCCCGCTCAGGCATCGCGCAGCGAGCTTCATTTTTTGAACAACAGCAACAACATGCTGCCGAGCAGCACGGCGGCGGCCACAGGCCAGGTAAGTGCGAAGCCCAGGCGGCACAGTTCGGGAAAACTCTGCGCGCCGAGGAAGTGACCTTGAATTTTCGCGGGCCCGGAGCCAGGTGAGGACGGCGAGGCGGGCAGCGCGCCGTCAAGCACGGGCCATTTGAGGCGGGCACCGTTCCATTCCATCCGGGCGTTCTCGATGGCAGTAAGCGCGCGGGTGAGCTCGACGTTGTAATTGTCAGCGGTCCACGCGTCTTCGCGGACGGCCTGAACTTTGTCGAGCGCTTCGCGGAGGCCAGTCAGGGACTTGGCCATTTGCTCGGCGTCGCGGCGGGATTTGAGCTCGGCTTCTTCGAGCAGCACGAGGCCGCGGGCGAGGTGGTGGA
>RFVF01000053.1 GCA_009922615.1 Pseudomonadota bacterium | reverse complement strand
CCGTTGTGCCTCAGAATCTTCTGGAGCGTCAGCCAGTGCATCCCCGTCTCCCAGAGAATCGCCCGCTTGCTCACCTTGCCCGAGGCCACCCGTTCCCGTTGTCCGCGTGGTGCGGCCATCCAGGCCCGTGACTTTGCGGTCTTTGATCTGGGCGACCTGGGGCGCAATTCCGTGTTCCCGGCAGAAGCTCACCCACTCCGCGTTGTGATAGCCCTTGTCCGCACCCACGGTCTGGGGCGGGTGCTCGGCCACGTCCAGTTGCCGGGCCAGCAGTTCGGTCGCGGCGGCGGTTTCCGTCACGCCGGTGGCCGAGGTCACTTCGGCCTGCACGCACAGGCCGTGGCGGTTCTCCATCAGCGCGTGCAACCCAAAGCAGAGCTTGGCTTCCTTGCCTTGGCCCTTGCGCAGTAGGCGGGCCTCGCGATCCGTGGTGCTTTCATGCGTCGCGTTGCTGCGCCGTTCGCCGTGGAAGTCTACGCTGTGGTTGCTGGCGTCGCCGTCGGTCGGCGGCTGGGCTCCGGTTTTGGGCTGGAAGCTCTTGAGGCTGGCCCACGCGTCGATGAGCGTGGCGTCCATCGTGAAGTGGGCGGCACTGCCCCAGCCATGTTCGCGGGCCAGGCCCACGATGCGCGCGAAGAAGAGTTCGGCGGTGCGGTGCTGGAGCAGGTGGTTTTGGTTCTGGCTGAAGGTGGAGTTGTCCCAGATGGGGTCCAGCAGGTTGAGGTCGAGGAACCAGCGGAAGAGGAGATGTTAGTCGAGGGCCTCGACCAGCAGCACTTCGGAACGAATGGTGTAGAGGGCTTGCAGCAGCTTGGCCTTAAGCAGGCGTTCGGGCGGGATGGAGGGGCGGCCCAGCTAGGCATACATCTCGTCGAAGAGCGGGGAGAGGTCGCGCAGGACTTCGTCCACAAGGACTTTGACCTGGCGCAGCGGGTGGTGCTGGGGCACGCGGCTCGCGGGCGAGAGCAGGCCCTACGGCGGGCGGCAGTGCGAGATTGGCCTCCAAGGAACGGACGATGTTGCCCAACAAGGGCGGCAGGAAAAGCTGGCTGCCGGGCCCTGGTTGTCCGCGCCGCTGAGATAGACGGGTTAATCATGCGCTCCTTCCGCGTCCTGCGTCGGGTCGCCCAGTCTCGCACGGCGCTTGTGCTGTTGCACCTCGTGAAGGTGTAGAGCCATGGCCGCCTCCAAGAGCCCACTTACTGATACTCTATTAGCCGAGTATCAGTAGGTGTAATTTGGTTTCCGTTCGATCAAACCACCCGTTTCGATGGCGGTTGCGGTCGAGCTGATGGCGATTTGGGGCAATTGCGTCCAACTCCCTTGTGACCATCAAAACTTCTCTTCTCCTGACCGCTGTTTTTCTGCTCACGGGCATCAGTGTGCCGGCGGCGGCTTATCGTAATCCGTATGGCAAGCTCCCTACCAACGCCACGCCTGGCGACCGGATGTTCGCCGAGTATTTCCGCGCGGAGACGCGCACACTCGGCGAGCGCTCGCTGGCAGACGTCCGCACGCTCGTGGACTGGGATAAATACAAAACCTCCGCGCGCCAGCAGCTTTTCGAGATGCTCGGTCTCGATCCGTTGCCGCCGAAGACAGACCTGAAGGCGACGGTCACGGGCACGCTGGATCATCCGGACTTCACGGTGGAGAAGCTGCATTACCAGTCGCGTCCCGGCCTATACGTCACCGCGAATGTTTACGTGCCGAAAAAACTGCCCGCGCCGGCACCGGCCATCCTCTACGTCTGCGGTCATGCGGTGGTGAAGACCAACGGCGTGAGCTACGGCAACAAGGTTGGCTACCAGCATTGGGGCGCGTGGTTCGCGCGCAACGGCTATGTCTGTATGGTCGTGGATACCGTGCAGTTGGGGGAAATCGAAGGTGTTCACCACGGCACTCACAAGGAAGGGTTCTGGTGGTGGAACTCACGCGGCTACTCGAGCGCCGCGGCGGAGGCGTGGAACTGCATCCGCGCGCTCGACTACCTCCAATCGCGCAAGGATGTGGATGGCACGCGCATTGGCGTCACGGGGCGCAGCGGCGGCGGCGCTTATTCGTGGTGGATTGCTGCGCTCGACGACCGCATCAAGGCCGCGTGTCCCACCGCTGGCATTGTGGACCTCCAGAGCCACGTCGTGGACGGCTGCGTCGAGGGGCATTGTGACTGCATGTTCATGGTGAACACTTACCGCTGGGACTACGCGCAGGTCGCCGCGCTCATAGCTCCGCGCCCCTTGCTCATCTGCAACACCGACAAGGACACTATTTTCCCGCTTGATGGTGTGGTGCGGCTCCATGAGCGCGTGCGCGCCATCTACGACCTGCACAACAAGCCGGAGCAGCTCGGCCTGATCCTCACCGAAGGCCCGCACAAGGACACGCAGGAGCTGCAGGTGCCCGTGATGCGGTGGTTCAACAAATGGCTGAAGAAGGATGAAGCGCCGGTGCCTAACTACGCGGAAAAGCTGTTCACCGCGCAGCAGTTGAAGGTCTTCGAAAAACTCCCCTCCGACGAAATCACCAGCAAGTGCTACGAAAACTTCACGCAACTGGCCGTGGATTCTGCCGGCTTCGAACCGCAGAAGGCGTTGGCGCAATTGCAGACGAAAACCTTCGGTGGCTGGCCCGCTGCCAACGCGGCGGTGCCGGTGAACGTCCGCGAAGTAGCGACGGCCACGGCCGACAATGTGCGGCTCTCGGTCCACGAGTTCGACAGCGAGAACGGCATCCGGTTGCGCTTCTACCTCGCGCAGCGGTGTCTTGTCGCGCCGAAGGCGTTGCATCTGGAAACGGTGGATGACGCGAACTGGCAGCAGCAGTTGCAGCTCGCGAAGGTTGGTTTTGCCGCTGCGTTCGGCGAGGAGTTTGCCCGCGCGGGTATTGACCCAAAATCGCCGGTGACGCCAGAGCAGCAGAAGCAGTTCGCCGGCTGGATGCGCTACATTCGCGATAACGGTGCGGCTTACATCACGTTCGCGCCGCGCGGGGTCGGCCCCACGGCTTTGGGTGGCGACAAACGCTATCAAACGCAGATGCGCCGCCGCTTCATGCTGCTGGGCGAGACGCTGGCCAGCACGCAAGTCTGGGACGTGCATCGGGCGTCCGAGGCGGCGCGGGCGTTGCCGGGGCTCGGCGAGTTGCCACTCCATTTTCACGCAAGCCGCGAGATGACGGAGATCGCCACGTTCGCTGCGCTGTTCGAGCCCAAGCTCACCTCGCTCACGCTGGCGCAGCCGCCGCGCACGGACAAGGACGCGCCGGACTTCCTCAACTGGCGGCGCATCGTCACGCCGGGACAGTTGCTGTCGCTCGCCGAGCAGAAGACGAAGGTGAATCTGCCGAAGCAGCGCTGAAAGTAGGGCGAGTATCTTGCCTAGTTCTTGCGTGCCGCAGGCACGCAAGTGAGAGTTACACTTTTCATCGAGAGTCTGATGGCTCGCGGTGGCTCTAAGAAGCTGCACCCAGGCTACTCTGACTTCACAAGCACCGTCTGCGTTGGATAGGCGAACTTGATGCCTTCCGCCTCGAAGCGACGTTTAATGGTCAAGTTGAGCTCCTGCATCCCCGCGAGGTGCGCCTTCGCCTCCACGCCGTTCCACCAATGAATCACGTAGAGGTTTAGCGTGGACTCATTGAACTTGTTGAAGCTCACCCACACGTCCTGCGTGAGCGGATGCGCGCGATAGACTTCCTCCAGAATGGCCGTGGCGCGCTGGACTTTGTCCGTGGGCGTCTCATAGGAGATACCGAGGTTCATCTCGGTCTTGATGTTCGGGCGTGCGGTGATGTTGGTGATGGTCGCATTGCCCATCGTCTTGTTCGGGATTGTGACGAGATGGCCATCGAGGTTGCGCACACGCGTGCTGCGCAGGCCGATGTTTTCGACCGTGCCATCCACCGCCTCAAGCTTCACCCGGTCGCCAACGCGGAAGGGGCGGTCGGCGAAGATGGCCACCGCTCCGAACAAATTGGCCAGCGTGTCCTGCGCGGCCAAGCCGATGGCCAGGCCGCCGATCGACAGCGAGGCAATGGCGGCGGTGACGTTGACGCCGAGGTTCTGCATGGTGAGCAGCAGGGCGACGACGAGGATAAAGGCTTTGATGCCTTTGCGGATGACGAGGAAGAGCTGGTCGTGTAAGGCGCGCTCTGCCTCGGCTCCGCGTTGCCGCCACACGTCCACAAACACATCGGTGACCTTGAGCGCCATGTAGGTGAGCGCGGCGGCGATGACAACCACGAAGCCCTTGTGCAGCCAGAGCTCCACCGTCTCTGGCCAGTGAAAGACCGTCAGCCCGATGTGCAGGAACACGACAAAGACGACTACCTTGACCGGTCCGTTGAGCAGTTCGAGCAACTGGTCATCGAGCGACGTGGGTGTCTTGTGCGTGAAGCGCCGCAGCCATACGCGCATGAGCCAGTCGAGGAATTTGGCGACGTAGAAGGCCAATACGATGTAGATAAGCGAGGCGAGGTATTGCCAGATCGGATTGCCGAGAAACGGATGTTGCAGCGGCGGGAAGGCATCGAGGCCGAAGGTTAACAGCTCCCGGCGTTCGTCGGCCAGTTGCTTGAGCAAGTTCGTTGCGGGTCCGTTGCGCATCACGCCACTCGCCGTGGCATTGGTGTTGGTCTGCGCCGCCAGCCACGGTGGCAGGGTGAACATCAGCGTGAGCCACAGGCACACGGACAGACCCAAAGACTTTGCCTTCATGCGGATGATTCTGCGGACGCGGGCGGGACTATCGCAAGCCCGACGATGCCTGTTCACCGGTAAGGCTGGTGCAGCGCGACCTTTGCTCCCTGCTTGGTGCGCAGGCGCACGTTGAGCATTTCCACGCCCGCGCTAAACGCCATGGCGAAGTAGATGTAGCCCTTGTTCACATGTTGGTGACAGCCCTCCGCCACGAGCATCGTTCCGATTAGGATCAGGAACGACAGCGCGAGCATCTTGATCGTCGGATGCCGTTCCACGAACGCGCTGACCTGTTCCACAAACATCACCATCACGACCATCGCGAGGAAGACCGCCGCGATCATCACGCCGATCCGATTGGCCATGCCCACTGCCGTGATCACCGAGTCTAGCGAGAACACAATGTCGATAAGCATGATCTGAATGATGACGCTGGCGAACGTGGGCGCGAGCCGATTGGTCACGGATCCATCCTCGCCCTCGAGTTTGCCGTGAATCTCGCGCGTGCTCTTGGTGATGAGAAACAACCCGCCCAGCAGGAGAATCAAGTCCTTGCCCGACACCGCCAGGTCCCATTGGAATATCCGCGCGGACCAGAAGGGTTTGTCCAGCGTTACCAGCCACGATAGCGAACAGAGGAGCAAGACTCGCGTGATGAGCGCGAGCGAAAGCCCGACACGACGCGCCCGCGCTTGCTGCGCGACCGGCAGCTTGCCGCTGAGGATGGAAATGAAGATGAGGTTGTCGATGCCGAGGACAATCTCCAGCAGCGTCAGCGTGAGAAGGCTGATCCAAATTTGCGGGTCAGTGAGCCAATCCATAACGCGCCGAGCCTAGGCGGGGGCGGCGGCATTGCAAACCCGGAAGGCATGAAAAGCCGTTGCAGGTTTGTAGTGCGCGGACGACCACCGGGCTATTTTGCAAGCGCAGGCCGGCTCTGATACTTCTCGTAGAGCCGCGTGTGCCGGCTGTCGAGCGGCACTTCTTTGCCGGCGATCCACATGCGCTTCACACTCGTGCGCAGGTCGAGGATGTTTCCGTCGGCCGCGAAGAACGTGGCGTCTTTGTTGGCTTCGAGGGAGCCCAGCCGGTCCGCGAGGCCGAGCACTTGCGCGGGATAGAGCGTCAGCCCCCTCATTGCTTCGGCTTCGGGCAAACCAAACGCCACGGACTGCGCGGCCGAGTAGGGGACGTTGCGTGCGAAGGCGGCGGACATCGAGCCCAGCCCCACGCTGAACAACACTTTCACGCCCGCCTGCTGCAAGATCGCCGCGCCCTTGAACTGCGCGTCATAACGATCCGTGTCGCGCGTCGGCTGGTCGAAGGTGCACTCGTAAATCACCGGCACTTTCTGCGCAGCGAGTTCGCCCGCTACGCGCCACGCGTCCTGACCACCGGCGATGACGATTTTGTATTTGCGCGACTCGGCCCACGTGAGCGCGGCCTTGATTTGGCGCGCATCGTCGGCGTGGACGATGAGTGGCAACTCGCCGCGCACGAAGGGCAGCATCGCTTCCCACGCGGGCACCTTCGCGGCGGGCTTGCCGTCCTTCGGCGTGACGCCGCGCGCGGTGGCATAGGCGTGGGCCTCGGCGAAAAAGTCATCAAGCTCTTTCAGCCGTCTGGTGCGTTCCTTCGCTTGGTCCTCGGGGGACTTGGCCTTGGCGTTCCGCGCCAATTCCTTCGGCGTCACGTTCAAATGCATCGCGGGCCAGAACACATGCAGCGCAACTGGCGCCCTCACTGTCATCGCTTCCGTCGTCCAGCCAGCCAGTGCAATCACGCCGGACTGGCCGCTTACCACGCCGCCCTGCGGGAGCACGAGCGCGTGGGTGATGCCGTTGGCGCGCGCCACGGGCAACAGCTCGGAATCGGGATTCACCGCGAGCCACGCATGCACATCGGGCGTGAAGCTGCCGGTCTCGGTCGTGTCCTGCGTGGCGCGCACGGCGGGAATCTCGGTGAGGCCGAGTGAACTGGTCGGCAGAATGAGGCCGGGGAAAAGATGCAGGCCCGGCAAATCCACCGTGCGATCAGGCTTCGCGGCGGGTGTGGCTTGGCCCACGGAAAGAATCTTCGCGCCGCGCGTCAGCACGAAACCCGGTGCGAGCGTTTCACCCGAGACCGTGTGAACGGTCGCGCCCGAGTAGAGGACGGTTTCCTCGGGTTGCCACGGAGCCAGCAGCACTTTGCTGCCCGCCGGGAGATCGCGCGGTTCGAGTTGAGCGGCGGCACTGGGCAGCAGCGCCCCCAGCAAGGCTAGCCAGAGCGGTAGAAACTTCGTCACGGACATGGGCGCGTTTATCGCCGTGGCCTCCGTGAAGTGCAAGCCCGGCTTGCCTCGCCTCGCGACTTGGGGAAAGCTCCGCCGCACAAATGAAAAAGAAATCTGCCGCCAAGTCCTCATCGCTCGAACGTCAATGGTCCTCCATCGTGGTGGACGGAGCCGAGCGAGCCGCCAGCCGCGCGATGCTCCACGCCGTCGGGTTCAAGCGCGAGGACTTCAAGAAGTCGCAGGTCGCCGTGTGCTCGACTTGGAGTCAGGTCACGCCCTGCAACATCCACATTGACCAGCTTGCCGTGAGCGTCGCGATGGGCGTCAACGAGGCGGGCGGCAAGGCCGTTGTGTTCAACACCATCACTGTCAGCGACGGCATCTCGATGGGCAGCGAGGGCATGAAGTATTCCCTCGTCTCGCGCGAGGTCATCGCGGATTCCATCGAGACGGTCGTGGGCTGCGAAGGCATGGACGGGCTCGTGGCCGTGGGCGGCTGCGACAAGAACATGCCCGGCTGCCTCATCGCGATGGCGCGCATGAACCGTCCTGCGGTCTTCGTCTATGGCGGCACGATTTTGCCCGGCGATTACCATGGCAAGCCCGTGGATGTGGTTTCCTGCTTCGAGGCCGTGGGCCTGCACGCCGCGGGCAAGATGAGCGACAAGGATTTGGCCGACCTTGAGGAGGTGGCCATCCCCGGCGCGGGTTCCTGCGGCGGGATGTATACGGCGAACACCATGGCCAGCGCGATCGAAGCACTCGGCATGAGTCTGCCCAATTCCAGCGCGCAGGCCGCCGTGTCCAACGACAAGACCAAGGACTGCGAAACCGCCGGGGCCGCCGTGTTGAACCTCATCAAGAAAGGCATCCGCCCACGTGACATCATGACGAAGAAGGCGTTTGAGAACGCCATCACGCTCGTCATCGCGCTCGGTGGCTCGACCAACGCGGTGCTGCATCTCCTCGCGATGGCCAGCGCGGCCAACGTGAAGCTGACGATTGATGACTTCACGCGCATCGGCAAACGCGTGCCCGTGCTCGCCGACCTCAAGCCCTCCGGCAAATACGTCATGGCCAAGCTCGTCGAGATCGGCGGCACCGTCCCGTTGATGAAGATGCTGCTCGACGCCGGCCTGATGCACGGCGACTGCATGACGGTCACGGGCAAGACGCTCGCAGAGAACTTGAAGAACGCGCCCAAATATCCGGCGGGTCAGGATGTCATTCGCGACTTCGACAATCCCATCAAGAAGAACAGCCACCTCGTCGTCTTCCGCGGGAACCTCTGCCCCGGCGGTGCGGTTGGCAAAATCAGCGGCAAGGAAGGTCTGCAATTCAACGGCAAGGCCATCTGCTTCGACAGCGAGGAGAAGGCGCTCGCGGCGATTCTCGACGGCCGCGTGAAAAAGGGCCACGTCATCGTCATCCGCTTCGAGGGACCCAAGGGCGGCCCCGGCATGCGGGAGATGCTTTCGCCCACCAGCGCCATCATGGGCAAGGGCCTGGGCAAGGACGTGGCGCTCATCACCGACGGACGTTTCAGCGGCGGCTCGCACGGCTTCGTGGTCGGGCACGTCACGCCGGAGGCCTATGAAGGCGGCCCGTTGGCCATTGTGAAGAATGGCGACGCGATTGTTTTCGATGCGGAAAAGCGCGAGATCACCCTCGGCATCTCGCCGGGTGAACTGGACAAGCGGCTGCGCCTTTGGAAGCGCCCCGCGCCGCGTTACACGCGCGGCGTGCTGGCCAAATATGCCGCGACCGTAAAGTCCGCGAGCGAAGGTGCGGTGACGGATGTGGATTTAAAGGTGTAGCCGACCGGCTGGCCCCTACGCATCGCTCTCAGTTGCGACTGCATTCGCAACGTGATCGCTTTCCCCACTGTGAACAAACGCGCATTGCTCAAAGCCATCCTCGCCACACTTCAGGCTGAGATGCAGAGCTACGTCCGCGCCGCGAAGTCCGCGCGGGCGGAGGCTACCGATCCGCAGAGCCGCGCGGAAAACAAATACGACACCCGTGGGTTGGAGGCGTCCTATCTCGCCGCCGGGCAGGTGCGGCAGGTGATGGAGCTGGAATCGGCCATCGCCGCCTTTGAAGCGCTGGCTGTGCGGAAGTTCACGGCGGGCGAGGGCGAGGGCATTGGTTTGGGCGCGCTGGTGGAGTTGAAGCAGAACGGCGCGCCGATGCTCTACTTCATCGGACCGGCTGCTGGGGGCACGGAAGTGCAGGTGGGCAAGCGCGAAGTGTTGGTTATCACGCCGCAGTCGCCGTTGGGCGGACAGTTGCAAGGGCACCGGGCCGGTGACCAGTTTGAACTCGTGATCGGCGGGGCGAAGCGTCGGGCTGAGGTGCTCCGCGTGGAGTGAGGCGGGCGGAATGTTTGGAGCCGGGGTCGTCCGCGTGCTACGGTTGCGCATCGCATGATTGAGCCATGGGCAACCGATTGGGGCGTGGCGCACGCGGCCACGCTCGCGCGCAGTTTCCGCCATTGGCTGAGGCGTGATCTGCCGGTGGCGGCGGTCGAGCCGAGTGATTTGGCGCAAGCTTTGTTCAGCGCGCCGTTCGTGCTCGTGTCCCACGGAACGCAGGCTGATCCGGTGCTCACCTACGGCAATCGCGCCGCGCTCGCCCTCTGGGAAATGTCGTGGGACGAACTCACCCGCACCCCGTCACGTCTGACCGCCGAGCCGGTCGCTCGCGAGGATCGGGCGCGACTGCTGGCCGAAGTGACACAGCACGGGCACATCGCGAACTATGCGGGCGTGCGCATCTCCAAGTTCGGCCGACGCTTTCGCATCGCGCAGGCCATCGTGTGGAATCTGCTGGATGAGCACGGGGCGCCCTGCGGCCAGGCGGCGATGTTTGATCGATGGGATTATTTGTGAGCCAGTTTTCTGCCCAAATTTCGCTGTGCGTGCTGGCCTATGCCGGGTGGTTGGCCTGCCAGGAAAAGACCGTGCCGCCGAGCTCGCCACCACCAAAGGCGACCGAGCCGGTAGGGCCGGTTACGGTGCCAGCGTTGCCAACGGCCCCGGTCCCGGCCCCGTCTGTCCCGGTGGCGCCGCCGTCAGTGGTTCCAGCGCACATCGTCCTTGTCAGCTTCGATGGCACGCGACCAGACATCGCGCAGGCGGCGCGGATGCCGACGTTGCACGCGATGGCGCGCGATGGCGCGACGACCTGGACGGCGCGCAGCATCGTGCCACCGCTGACGTTGCCGGCGCACACTTCGATGCTTACCGGCCTCGCCCCGGAGGAGCACGGGGTTTATTGGAACCAATGGATTCCGGCGTTCGGCCCGTTTCGGCATCCGACCCTGTTCATGCTGGCGAAGACCGCGGGCCTGTCCACCGCTGCCTTCTCGGGGAAGGACAAGCTCGCCTACCTGTTTCCGACCGGCTCGGTGGATCACATTTCTTTTCCCGCGCCCGACCCGGCGGATTGGATGGGCACTAATGTCTTTAACGCCCGGCGCGTTGCGGCGCAGGCCACGAATTATTTCGCCGTCCACCAGCCGCGCCTGATGTTTGTGCATTTTCCCGATGCGGACATGGCCGGGCATTACTACGGATGGCCGTCAGAGGAGCAGTTCGCCGCGCTGGCCGAATGCGACGCGGCGCTGGCGGTGCTGCGGGCGGGCGTGGAGCGCGCGAAGGCGACGAATGTGCTGTTTCTCCTCACGGCGGATCACGGCGGCGCAGGCTTGAGTCACGGAGTGGATCGGCCGCAGGACATGACGATCATGTGGATTGCGTGGGGTGCGGGTGTGCGGGGCGCGCACTCGCTGACGAACCCAGTTACGTTACCCGATACGGCCGCGACTATCGCGTGGTTGCTGGGGCTCAAGCTGCCGGCCAATTGCACCGGCCAGCCGGTGCGCGAGGCGTTTCAGTAACCCGGGCGGCGGACATTTTCCTTCACCGTCCGGGCGGAATCCGCCATCGTGCACGGCCTATGAACTTGTTCAGTTTGCAGGGTGACGTGGCGGTGGTGATTGGCGCGACTGGCGTGCTCGGCGGCGCGTTCGCCGACGGGCTGGCCGAGGCCGGCGCAAAGGTCGCCGTGCTCGGCCGCAATGCCGAGCGTGGTGAAGCGCGCGTGAAGGCCATCCAAGCCAAGGGCGGCACAGCGGCGTTCTTCAGCTGCGACGCCATCTCGCGCTGCTCGCTCGTCGAGGCGCACGAGCAAATCGAGGCCAAGCTCGGGGCACCGACGGTTCTCGTGAACGCCGCCGGGGGCAACGCGCCGCAAGTCACGGTCACGGCCGAGCGTCCGTTCGAGCAGATCCAACTCGCCGACTGGCAGGCGAACTTCGACCTCAATCTCGCAGGCGGAGTGCTGCTGCCCTGTCAGGAATTCGGTCCCGCGATGTGCAAGCGGGGCAGGGGAAGCATCATCAACATCGCCAGCGTTTCGGCGCATCTGCCGCTTTCGCGTGTGGTGACCTACTCCGCCGCGAAGGCCGCCGTGTTGAGCCTATCGCAGTTCCTCGCGCGCGAATGGGCGACGAAGGGCGTGCGCGTGAACACGCTCACGCCGGGTTTCTTCCCCGCCGAGCAGAATCGCAAGCTGCTCTTCAACGAGGACGGCTCGCCGAGCGCGCGCACCAAGTCCATCTGGGGCCACACGCCGATGAACCGCTTCGGCGAGTCGCACGAACTGATCGGCGCGTGCCTTTTCCTCGCCAGCCACAAGGCAAGCAGCTTCGTGACCGGCACGGACATCCGCGTGGACGGCGGGTTCTTGAGCCAGACGATTTGATGCAAACCATGAACTTGCTAGCTTCGACTGCACTGAAGGGTTCTGCCGTCTCCCTCGCCCAAGTCGCCGAACTCGTCGCGCAGGCTTGTCCAGCGAACGACTATGGCGGCAAGAAGGTGCTACTGATTGTGCCCGACGCCACGCGCACTGCGCCGGTGGGGTTGATGTTTCAGACGCTGTTCAAGCAAATCGGCGCGGTCACGACGAACTTCGACATCCTCATTGCCCTCGGCACGCACCAGCCGATGAGCGAGGCGGTGATTTGCGACCGGTTGGAAATCTCCGCTACCGAGCGCGCCAGCACCTACGGCAAAGTGCGCTTCTTCAACCACGAGTGGGACAACCCCGCCGCGCTCACGAACATCGGCACGCTCACCAAGGCCGACACCCGCGAGTTGTCCGACGGGTTGTTCGAGCTGGACGTGCCCGTGGAGGTCAACAAGCGCGTCCTCGACTACGACCAAGTCATCATCATCGGCCCCGTGTTTCCGCACGAAGTCGTCGGGTTCAGCGGCGGCAACAAGTATCTTTTCCCCGGCGTCGCGGGGCCGGAGATTTTGAACTTCTTCCACTGGCTGGGCGGGTGCGTGACCAACCCCATGACCATCGGCAACAAGTGGACGCCCGTGCGCCGCGTCGTGGACCGCGTGGGCGCGATGGTGAAGGTGAACAAGCTCTGCTTCGCTATGGTCGTGCGCCCGGACAAGTCGCTCGCCGGCCTCTTCATCGGCTCGCCCGAGGCCGCTTGGGACGCGGCGGCGGACGTCTCTCGCGCCGAGCACATCGTCTTACGCGACCGGCCTTACCACACCGTCCTCTCCTGCGCGCCGAAGATGTATGAGGACGTTTGGACCGCCGGGAAGGCGATGTATAAGCTGGAGCCAGTCGTGGCCGACGGCGGCGAACTCATCATCTACGCGCCGCACGTCACCGAGGTGAGCGTGACGCACAACAAGACGATGCACGCCATCGGCTACCACTGCCGCGATTACTTCCTGAAGCAATGGGACAAATTCAAGGACTACCCGTGGGGCGTGCTCGCGCACAGCACGCACGTGCGCGGCATCGGCACGTTCGAGAACGGTGTGGAGAAATGCCGGATCAAGGTCACCCTCGCCACCGGCATCCCGCGCGAGGTCTGCGAGCGCATCAACATGGGCTACCGCGATCCGGCGACGATTGACATCGAGAGCTACGCAAACCGCGAGGCCGAGGGCGTGCTGCTCGTGCGCAAGGCGGGCGAGATGCTCTACAAGTTGTCCAACCCGCCTGCATGGCAGAAGGGCGTGGAGAAGGCGTAGATCATTTGTAACAATTGGCCTCTCAACAGCGTCCAAAGCACCGTCCGTAACAAAACAACATCATGCAAACCTTGACTCGTTCCCTCCTCGCGCTGGCTGCGGCCTTCGCGTTGACTGTCTTCACCTCCACCGCCTCGGCGGCCGCCAAGAAGGGCCCCGTGGACAAACCCGTCACCGGCAAAATCACCGCCATCGACAAGGACGCCAAGACCGTCACCGTGGCCGACCGCGTCATCGCGATTGATGACACCACCATCATCTCCAACTCCGGCAAGCCCGCGAAGTTTGAGGACCTCAAGACGGGAATGGACGCCACCGTGAGCGTTTTCTTGCTCGGCGAGAAGCTCACTGCCACCAACTTCAAGACCGGCACCGTCGCTGCCAATACCGCCGCCCTGCCGAAGAAAAAGAAGTAAACCACGCTTCGCCCAGCGCACCCGCCGCAGTTTCGACTCCGGCGGGTGTTTGCTTTTCCTGTCGGGCCTCTCAAGCGCGCACTTGGCTTCGGTTGGCGGTTCGGGTTCTCTTGGCCCAGCCAAACACCATGACTGAATCGCTCGCCGCCGCGCAGAAAACCTTCCGGGCCATCGCCGCCAACATCGAGACCGTGATGCAGGGGCAGGGGCTGGCCGTGCGCAAGCTCCTCACGGCCTTCGCCAGCGGCGGCCATGTGCTCCTTGAAGATTATCCCGGCACGGGCAAGACCACGCTCGCCAAAACCCTCGCCCGCAGCATCAACGCCGGTTTCAAACGCGTCCAGTTCACCCCCGACCTCCTGCCCAGCGACATCCTCGGCGTCTCCATCTTCAACCAGCGCGAGCAATCCTTCGAATTCCGCTCCGGCCCCATCTTCACCAACATCCTCCTCGCCGACGAAATCAACCGCGCCTCGCCCCGCACACAATCCGCGCTGCTCGAAGCCATGGGCGAAGGCCAGGTCAGCGTCGAGGGCGACCGCCGCAACCTGGAAAACCTCTTCTTCGTCATCGCCACGCAAAACCCTGTCGAGTTTCGCGGCACCTATCCGCTGCCCGAGGCGCAGATGGACCGCTTCGCCCTGCAATTCAGCCTCGGCTACGTCACCGCTGCGGAGGAAGTCGCCATCCTCTCCGCGCAGGAAAAGACTCACCCGCTCGACCAGGCCGGCGCCGTCGTCTCCAAGGACGACGTGCTCGCCCTCAAGCGCGCCGTGACCGACGTGCGCATCAGCGCCGAGTTGAAGCGTTACATCGTGGATCTCGTCTCCGCCACGCGCACCGCCAGCGGCGTCTCCCTCGGCGCCAGCCCGCGCGCCTCGCTCTCGCTGATGAAGGTGGCGCAAGCCTCGGCCCTCTTCGACGGCAGCGAATTCGTCACCCCCGAGCACGTGCAGCAAATGGCCGTGGCCGTCATCGCCCACCGCGTCGTCATGGACCCGCAAGCCCGCTTCAGCGGGCTGACCGCGCGCGGCGTGGTGGAAGAGTTGCTGAAGAAACTCAAGGTGCCGGCGTGAACGACCCGGCGGGCGACTGGAGGAACTTTGTCCGCCCTCGCGGGAATTGGTTCCGGATGGTGACTGCAGCTGGATTCTCAGTAAGCCATCGGGTTGGTTGGCATTAGAGGAGCAAACTGGTGAGCACCTCGCCATGCACGTCCGTCAGGCGGAACTCGCGGCCCTGATACTTGTAGGTCAGCCGTTCGTGGTCGAGGCCGAGGAGATGAAGCACCGTCGCGTTGAGGTCGTGGACGTGGACCGGGTTTTCCGCCGGGCTGAAGCCAAAGTCATCGGTGCGGCCGTAGGTGATGCCGCCCTTCACGCCGCCGCCGGCGAGCCACATCGTGTAGGCGTCCTTGTGATGGTCGCGGCCGGGGTTCGTGCTCTTGCCATCGCCATCAATGCCCTGCCGCAACGGCGTGCGCCCAAACTCCGCGCCCCAGATGACCAGCGTGTCGTCGAGCAGGCCGCGTGACTTGAGGTCCGTGAGCAAGCCGGCCATGCCTTGGTCCACGTCGCGGCACTTCGCGGGCAGACGCGACGCGAGGCCGGAGTGGTGGTCCCAATCGGCGTCGTAAAGCTCCACCACGCGCACGCCGCGTTCGATGAGCCGGCGCGCGAGCAGGCAGTTGTTCGCAAAAGACGCCGCGCCCGGTTTTGCGCCGTAGAGGTCGAGCACGGACTTCGGCTCGCGCGAAATGTCCATCAACTCCGGCACGCTGGTCTGCATCTTGAACGCCATCTCGTATTGGCTGATGCGCGTGGCAATTTCGGGGTCGCCCACGTCGGCCAGCTGGCGTTCGTTCAGCGACTTCACCGCGTCGAAGATGCGCCGCCGGTCGTCCTGCGACTGGCCTTTGGGGTTGCTCAAGAACAACACCGGGTCGCCGCTGGAGCGGAACTGAATGCCCTGATACACGCTCGGCAAAAAGCCGTTCGCCCACAGCGACGTGCCTGCGCCGCCGAGCGGACCCGAAAGCAGCACGGTGTAGGCGGGCAAGTCCGCGTTCTCCGTGCCCAGCCCATAAGTCACCCACGAGCCGAAGCTCGGCCGACCGCCGCGGCCGAAGCCCGTGTGCAAAAACATCTGCGCCGGCGCGTGGTTGATCTCCTCCGTGTGCAGCGTCTTCACGATGGCGATGTCGTCGGCGACCTTCGCCAAGTGCGGCAAAGTCTCGGACAGCTCCTGCCCGCTGCGCCCGTGCTGCGCGAACTTAAACTTGCTCCCCGCGAGCTGCATCTTCCCGCCGATGAACGCGAATCGCCGCCCCTTGAGCAGCGACTCCGGGCAATCCTCGCCGTCGCGCTTCACCAGCTCGGGCTTGTAGTCGAACATGTCGAGCTGCGACGGCGCGCCGATCATGTGCAGGAAAATCACCCGCTTGGCGCGCGGCGCGAACATCGGGTGCCGCGAGGCCGTTGGGTTCGCCGCACCGAAAGCGGAGCCACGCAACACGGCTCCGAGCGCCAGCGCGCCCGTCCCGAAGCCCGCGCGCTGGAAGAACTGGCGGCGGTGAATCAGGTCCAGGTGCGTGACGGTCGCGTTCATGGTGTGAGTGCTGGGCGGCAGTATGAGGGAAAGGACGACTACGTCACGATTTCATGCAGCAAACCATGTGGAGCGCGGCTCGGAGTCCCGGCTTTAGCCGGCGAGGCGTTCCTCCGGCTGAAGCCGGGACTCCGTGCGGGTGCATGAGAGTTCACCGCCCACGCGCCTTGTTCACGTCCTCGATGGCCTTGAGGAAGCTGGCCTTCCAGACGCCTTGCAGCTCGTCGGGCTTGGCGCGGGCGAGCGTGGCGAGGGCTTCGTCGAACTTGCGCTGACGCGTCAGGATGCGGGCCAGCCCTTGCAACGCACCGAACTCGTCCGCGCCACCGAAGCGCTGCCGGCCCGCGACAATGGCCTCGTAAACTTGCGCGGCGGCCGCGTCGTTCTTGAGGTTGTCCTCGCGGTTCCGGCCTTTGAGGAAGTGGGCGGCCTCGCGGACACGCGAATCGCCAATCCACTCCACGGCAGCGGCGAGGTCCGCTTCCGCCCGCGCACCGGCCTTGGTGAGGAAGTAGGCGTGGCCGCGTGCGTGGTGGCCGTCGCCGCGTTTCCAGAAGGGCCACTTGGAAAAATCCTCGGCGGCGAATTGCGCGACGACTTCAGCCGCCTTGCCGGCATCGAGCAGCTCCTGCATCCGCGCGACCTTCCGCACAGCTACGAGGGGAATGCGCGCGATGAGTTGCGCGGAGAGTTCGGACTGCTTCACGTAGCGCGCCAGCGGAGCTGCGAGTTCGAGCGCGTGGGATTGCTGCAACGCGCTGGCCTTCGGCCCGGCGGCGGCGATGTAGGCATCGAGCGCCTCGGCGCGCTTGCCCGTGCGGGCTAGGTCACTCGCGACGCGCACGGCTTGAAGAAAGTCGTCTTCCGGTGGGCCGTGGTCGAACTCGAAGCTGTTGCCTTGGTAGAAGGTCGCGAACTTGCGCGCCGCGTGAAAGCCGTCCGTGCCCGTCGGCGAGAAGGCGGAATACTCCGCGCCGTCCTCGCGGATGCGCTGGCGGCAGATGTTGATGTGCCACGGCAGGCTGCGTGTGGGCATCTTGCCCGCGAGCAGGTTCAGCGGGTCGTTCGCGTCCGGCGCGATGGGCAGCCGCACCTCGACGGTCCAGTGGTCATCCGCGATGTGCGTGGCGACTTCTGCCTTCGCGTTCCAGGAAAACCACTTATCTCGGGGCACGCCACGGTCGAGGTCGCAGACGGCCCCGGCGGGGTTCACTGCAATTTGGTAATACGAGTGCGCCTCCGTCTCGATGAGCAGCTCGACGGCGTCACCGGCCCACAGCGCGCTGTCGTCGTGGCGCGTGGTGGTGCTGTTGGGCCGGTCGCCCCGGCGCTCGTCGCAGCGAATCGCGAAGTAGAGGTCGTGGCCGCGCCACGCGGCTTTCACGGTGGTGCCGAAGGTCGGTGCGCGTCCCGTCTGCAATTCACGCAGCCGCACTGTGGCGCTGGGAAAGGCATTCACCCACGCCTCGTCGTCGAGCTTGCCGTCAATCACGATGCGGTCGCGCGCGGGGCTGACGAGCCGCAGCACCGGCACCGGCCCGCGCGGCGTGCCGAGCTGCGCGGCCTTGTGGCGCAGGCCCTCAAGGAACCCGTCCACCAGCGCCAGTCGCCGACCGGGCAGGCTCGTGGCGTCGGCCTTGGCCTTGGCCTTGGCGAACAAATCCAGCGCGGTGTCGGCGAGCGCCTTGTCCTTCTCCATCGCCTGCCAGTGCGCTTCGCAATGCGTGAAGAACGCGAGCATCTCCGCGCCGGCGGGGCCGTAGAACAGCCGGCAGTATTCGCGGAACTGCGCGTCGACGTCCGCGCCGCGCCCGCCCCAATACATCCGCTGCGTAAAATAGACCATGAAGTGGGTCAGGCCGAGGTCGGGCTGCTTCTCGAATTCTTGCCGCACGGTCAGCCAGATGTCTTCGCCTTGGGAAACGCCCTTCGTCGCGTTGATGCTCGCGCCCAGCGAATGCGGCGTGTAGGTGGGCAGATACCAGCCACGGTCCGTGAGCGGGTAGTTCTCGAAAATGATGAGCGGCTGACTGGTCTTCGCCAGCCACGCCTTGCGCAGATTCGCGCACTGCTCTTGGTCGGCGGGTTGGTTATTCATCGGCCGCCGACCGCCGACGATGCTCACGACGACGTTTGACTCCAGCTTGGCAATCTTCTCCGGCGGCAGCGTGTAGATGCCGTAGGCGCAGTTGAGAACCTTTTTGCCGGGATGCGTTTTGGCCACCTCCTTCGCCACGCGGTTCACGAAGTCCCAGATGTAGTCCGACGCCAGGCCGCTCTGCCCGCGCTCGGGCGAATCCTTTCCAACGCACTGCGGGCATTGGCAAATCGCCGTGTAGCCGTCCGGTGGCATCACGGAAACCACTTCCATCCGGTAGTGGTCAAACACCGCGCGGACATAGCGCACGGTTTCCTCCAGCAACTCCTCGTTCGAGTAGCACAAGTGGTTGTTCGCGCCACGCTCGAAGCGCCGCTTGCCGCCCATCATCGCATACCAGTCGGGATGTTTCGCGAAGACCTCCTCGTGGTCGGTGAGCGTGTCCAAACCGTGGGCGGCCTCGATGCCATAAGGGTCGCGCAAGCCCAGCCGCATCGCCCACAGCGCCGTGTCGCGTCCGTGGACGCCGAAGCGCACGTTGAACCGGCGGATGGCAAAGTCCGGCCGCACTGTTTCATCCAGCCGGGGCAGCGGAATGGTGCGCAGCGACGGCATCACCTCGCCCAGTTCGCCCGGCGCATACCAGCGCGCGCCGAGCCGCATCAGCCAGCCGCAAACTGCGTTCAACGACCCGCGCTCATCCTGTGCCCAGAGCGAAAGCGTCCGCGACGCCTTGCCCGTGCGCTCCGCGTCTGGCAGGCCCGTGTCGCCCGGCAAGGTCAGGCGATCCTTGTAAATCAGCGGATTCGGCAGGCCCCACAGCGAGCCCGTGATGCGCCGCCACTCACGCAACGGCCGGCCGTTGACGAGGTCGGTGTTGTTCGGAGCCCACGGTTCGATGGGTGTGAACTCCGTGTCCTCGCCTACCAACGCGAGCCAGTCCTCGCCCGACGCCATGCGAAACGCGCCGTGCGCAAGCCCATCTGCGCGCACCGGCGCGTGCCGGCTCGCACCGACGAAAATTCGCACCGCCCGACCCGACGGCTCCGTCACGATGGGCAGCCGCACTCCGCTGATTTTGCGAATGCCATCCTGCAACTCCTGCGCCGCCAGCCGCGTCGTGCGCAAGGCATTCTCCGCAATCACGATTTCCGCGCGCGGCTCGCTGTTCTCCACGATGAACCGCTCGGCGGCGGGGAGGGGCCCTGCACAAAGGACCACAGCGACCCATGCCCAAATACCGGCGTAGCGCTTCACGAAACTAGCACCGGCACGTGGCCAAAAGGTCGTTGAATTGCAGCAGTGCATAAGCCGAGAGGGGAGGGCGACGGATACGAATGCCTTGGCTGCGTTAGTCAGCGGCGGGCACGTTCAGCTCACCGCAGAGGGCGAATGCCTTCATCGCCTGCACGGTGGCGATGTAGGTAATGTAGTGGTAGTTGCCCCGGTAGAGCGAGTGCATCCACCAGCGTCCAGTCTCGCGCTGCTCACGCCGCAGCCACGCGAGGGCGCGCTGCACGCGCGGGTCGGAGGTGGGAACGTTGCTCTGCCGCAGCAGCACGACGGCGAACGCGGTCATGTAGGCGTCGCTCTCGGGGTTCGCGGCATCGGGCAGGCCCTTGATGAGGTTCACAACGGTCGTGCTCATCTCGAAGTGCCAGTCGTTGAGGGCCGAGAAGTCGCGGATGCACCAGCCGCCGTCGGCATGCTGCTTGGCGGAGAGCAGTTTCAGCGCGGCATCGCGTTCGGCGGACGTGACCAAATCCGGCAGATAGTGTGCGAGTTGGAGTTTCAGCACGCGGTCGAAGTCGTTTTTCGCCGTGCCGATGCGGAGGTAGTCCTTCAGCTTCGCAATGCGCGCGAGTAACGCCTCGTCCTTCAAGCTCGCTAGCCAGCCCGGTGCAGCGGTGATGGCGCGCGCGGCTTGCAGCGACAGCTCGTAGTCCGTGGTGATGTGTGGAATCTCGACTTCGCCGTGGCTCACAAAAGCGCCGTTCGCAGACTGCCGCTCGAACAAGTCGCGCAGCGAACGCTCGGTCGGCTCGGAGAGTTTGCCAGTGATGTTCTTGTCCCATTCGGCGAGCCCGAGGCTGCGCCACACGCTGTAGAACGTGCTGGGGTAATGCTTGTGGCCGCGTGTCTCGGTCTCCTTCACAGGTTTCACTTCCTTCGGCACGGAGCCAGCGAAGTCCTTGTGCACCTCCGCGCTGGCCGGGCCGAACTGCTTGGTCCACGCCGTGCGCTCGCTCATGTAGGGACCGGTGGTGTGGCAGTTCACGCAAGACTTCTCGCGCACCCAAGTCAGCGCACCGTCTTCGAGATACTTCGCCGCCAGCTTCAGCGAGGCCGGCCCGAACTGCTTCACGCGCGGCTCGTCGGCGGTGGGAATGCTCACGCGGATGCTGTCGCCGGACTGGTATTGGAAGGCAGGTTTGGGTTTGGTCTGTGCGAACGCGGCGACCGACGTGAAGGAAAGGACGCTGACGACAAATGCGAGCTGCGGCACGGTGTGGTTCTGGAATGAGGGTCTGGTGTTCATGGAAAATCAGCCTTTGGAAATGGTCTCGTCCAAGTTAAGCAGCGCCGCCGCCACGGCATACCACGCGGTAAACTCCTCGGCGGTCACGCCGACGGGCAGCTCGAACTTGCCGAGGAATTCTTTCGCGGACTTTGCGTCGGTCGCGCGCGAGGACTCCAGCAACTGGGTGAGCGTGGCGAGTTCTTCGGCGCGCGGAGTGCGGCTCGTGGCGAGGCGGAAGGCGTGGGTGAGGCGGTCGCTCGCGGTGGCTTTCTCGACCAGCACGCGTTTCGCGAAGGCCATCGCGGCTTCCACATAGACGGGGTCGTTCATCAGCGTGAGCGCTTGGAGCGGGGTGTTCGAGCGCGGGCGCTTCACGCGGCAGGCGAGGCGGCTGTTAGCGTCGAAGTTCACGAAGCTCGGGTAGGGCGCGCCGCGCTTCCAGATGACGTAAAGGCCGCGCCGGTGCTTCTCGTCGCCTGGACTCACTACGTAGTCGTATCGCTGGCCGCCGACTTTCACCCACAGGCCTTCGGGCTGATACGGGTGGATGGGCGGGCCGCCGAGCTTGGGATTCAGCAGGCCGGCGATGGCGAGCGCGTTGTCGCGGATGGTCTCGGCGTCGAGGCGATGCCGCGGGCCGCGCGCGTAGAGGAGATTTTGGTCGTCGCGAGCGAAGAGGTCGGGCGTTACGCGCGAGGACTGGCGGTAGGTCTGGCTAGTCACGATGGTCTTAATGAGCCTCTTCAGGCTCCAGCCGTTGTTCATGAACTCGACGGCAAGCCAGTCGAGCAACTCCGGGTGCGTGGGCGGCTCGCCCTTGATACCGAAATCCTCCGGCGTCGTGACAAGCCCGTGGCCGAAGAGTTCGGCCCAAAGGCGGTTCACGGTGACTCGCGCAACCAGCGGGTTCTCACGGCTGACGAGCCAGCGGGCGAGATCAAGGCGTGTCGGCTGCGCTGAAGTCGCATTCATTGGATGCAACACCGCCGGAACGTGCGGGTCTACCTTGTCTCCAGGCGTGCGGAACTCACCGCGCATGAAGACGCTGGTCATGCGGGGCGTGGTCTCGCGCATGACGAGCGTGGTGGGGAGCTTCAGCTTGCGGAAATCGGCTTCGAGGCGCGTGAGTTCGGCGGTGAGCTTCGCGTGCTCGGGGTCGGACTTGAGGCGATGCGCGGTGATGGCTTTGGTCTGCGCGGCAGTGCGCTGGGCGGCGGGGATTTTCAAGGCGCCGGCCAACTCGGCGGGCAGCGCAGTGCCGCTCGCGCTTCCGGTTAGGGCAGTGAGCCGCAGGCGGCCGATGGTGCGGCCGCCGCCAAAGTTCTGCTCCAGCTTGAAGCGCAGCACGGTGCCACCGGGGAAGCCGACAGGCGCGGCGGTTTCAAGCTGTGCCCAGTGCGATTCGTGGAACTTCGGGTTGATAGCCCAGCCGCCGGTGCGCGCGTCGTTGCCCGACTTGAGCAGGTTGGCGACGGGGAAGTTGGCTTGGGAAAAGGAAGCAGTGGCCTGGGTGAATTTGACCGGGCTGGCGGTGGTTGAATTGTCCGTCGGTGCAGCGGTGACGGTGAAGTTGTTCAGCACGAAGTTCGGGCGCTGCGCGTCGCCGCGGCCGGGGCCCTTGCCGGGCAGCGACTCATGCGTAAGTGCTTCCAGCTTGAACGCGCGGATGTCGGTAAGTTTGGTGCGGACCTCGATGACGTAGGTGTCCTTGTCGGGCGCTGGCTCGCCGCTGATGAGGACGGATTTGTCGGGGAGCATTTCGTGCGTCGCACCGCCGGTGGAATCGAAGTCGGTGATGTCGAGCGCGTGCTCCTGCGTGGCTTGCGCGGCGGACTTGGTGAGAGCGGCCTCCCACTCTGACTGGCCGGTGGTGGCGGATTTTTCCAGAGCGGCGAGTTGGTTCGTGACTGCCGCAAGGCGCACAAGAAGCGCGTCGCGCTCGCCGGAAGAGACGCCGTCGCGCAGCTCCATCGTCGGGCCTTTGAATTGGATGGAGCCGGGAACTTTCGGATTCGTGCGGTCGGCTTCGAGTTCGGTGTTGTTGAAGAAGGCAAACAGACCGTAGTAATCCCGCATGGTGAACGGGTCATATTTGTGGTCGTGGCACTGGGCGCACTCCAGCGTTGCACCGAGCCAGACGGTGCCGAGCGTGCTGACGCGGTCGTGGATTTGGTTCACGCGCGTCTCCTCGGGGTCAGTGCCGGCCTCGACGTTCGTGGGCGCACTGCGGTTGAAGCCGGTGGCGACGCGCTGCGACTCGGTGGCGTTGGGCAGCAGGTCGCCGGCGAGTTGCTCGATGGTGAATTGCGTAAACGGCATGTCGGCGTTGAGCGCGTTGACGACCCAGTCGCGGTAGGGCCAGAGGTCGCGGAAGTCATCGCGCTGGAAACCGTGCGAGTCGGCATAGCGGGCGTAGTCGAGCCACGGGCGAGCCCAGCGCACGCCGAATTGGGGGGAGGAGAGCAGCTTGTCCACCAAGTGTTCGCAAGCTGAAAGCCCGCTTTCTTGCACGAACCTCTCGACCTCGACTGGAGTGGGCGGGAGACCGAGGAGGTCGAGGTAGAGGCGGCGGATGAGCGCTTCAGGTGGGGCTTCGGGAGACGAGGCAAGCCCTTCCTTATCGAGGCGGGTGCGGATGAACGAGTCGAGGGGATTTACGATTTCAGATTTACGATTTGCGAGCTTGGGAATCGTGGGGCGGGCGGGGTTGACGTAGGCCCAGTGCTTCGCGTTTTGAACGCCGTCGGGCCAAAGCGCGCCGGCGTTAATCCACGCCTTGATGCGTTCCGTCTCGGCACGCGAGAGCGGCTCGCCACGGCTGGGCATCACGTCGTCGTGGCCCTTGCGGAGCGTAATGCGGCGGAAGAGTTCGCTTCGCGCGGAGTTGCCGGGGACGATGAGGCCGGATTTCTTGAAGGCAGCGTCGCGGGTGTCGAGGCGGAGCTTGCCCTTTTGCTGTTTCGCATCATGACACTCGAAGCACGAGCGTTGGAGGATTGGAAAAATGTCGCTGATGAAGTCGGCTGCTGCGGCTGACAAGGGAAACGTCGCCAAAGTGGCGGCGACGACACTCAACAGCAAACGATACCGGTGCGGCGACGACATGGTGACGGTTTGGACGTCGCCCACAGGAGCGGAGTTGCAACGAAATGCCAAGCTCGATTTCTACCGGGGGGAGCTGGAATGCCTGAGGCAACAAATACCTTCGGCCGGGTCATTGACGGTGAGGAGACTCGCCCCAGCTACAGGGGCATGCCCGGCTCGAGCGCCGCAGAGGGGTCAGTTGAAGTTCAACACCACAAACCACGCGGTGTTGTTTTTGTCATCGCCGGCGAGCACGAGGGCATCGGGCTTGGTGAGGGAATGGCGGCGGGTGACGATGGCTTTGCCTTTGCCCATGAGCTTCACCTCGGCCGTGTTGTCAGGGAGGATTTTGATGTCCACGGAACAGTCCTCGCTCAACTTGATGACCTGGGATTTGCCGGGCAAAGCTCCAGAGTTTTGTCGGCTGACTTCAAAATAATTCTGCCACTTGAAAATCTTTCCTAGCTTTTCGCGAAGCTTGGTGTCCACTTCCTTGAGGGACTTGCCAGTGGGCTTGCTTTCATCAGTGCCCCAGATAAGCACTGCCTGAACCTTGGTCTCCGGTGGAACAGAGGCCAAAACGGTCTGGCCTACCCCCCAGATCAATCCCGCAAACAGGAGGAGAAAGCGCCAGCGCGAAGGGTTACTTTTCAGCTTCAGGCTCATGTTTGGCTTCTTGGCTGACGGGGCTGAAGTTGCCGTTTTCGTCGGCCACATAAACCACTGACATTTTCTCCGACTCGGAGCGGAAGCTGACCACGTTCACGTCTTCGGTCACGCTTTCACTGGCCGAGCCGTCGGTCGTCCGACCGCCACTCACGACGAACATGACGGCGACCATGGCGGCCAGTCCGGCGGCGGGATACAAGAACCGGAGCCACCAGACGCGCTCGGGCGGAGCTGTGACGGCGTGCTTCTCCTCGGCCTCGATGGCGCGGGAAATCTTGCTCCAATAAAATTCGCGAGACTCCGGGAGCTTCACATCGGCCTCGTGGCTGACGAGCGCCGAACGGGTCCACTTCAGCTCTTGCAGCAAAGCCGCCGAGTGGGCGTCCTGTGCCAGCAGCGTTTCCAACTCCCGCACTTCGCGCGCGTCGAGTTCGCCGTCCACCAGTGCCTGCAATTTCAATTCAGTGTTCATAACTGCCTTCAGTTTCAATCAGCTTTGCTGTTCTTTTTTCAGACTCTGCAACAGCGACGCCAAGCGCCGCCGCGCGTAAAATAGCCGGGACATCACCGTCCCGATCGAACAATTCATCACTTTCGCGATCTGCTTGTATTCCATCTCTTCGAATTCATGCAGGATCAGCACGGTGCGATGTTCGTAAGAGAGCTGGTTCATGGCCTTGTCGATTCGCTTGCGCAACTCGGACCGCTCCAGCCCTTCCGACGGATTCGTCGTAACTACCGGCATCTGACGTTCCACTCCGCCCAGCTCTTCATCCAGTTGTTCAATTGATTCGGCGCGCGTCCGTTTCTGCCGCCGGAGTTGATCAAGACATAGATTGATAACAATGCGCGTCATCCAGGTGGCGAAGCTGGAATCGCCCTGAAACTGCTTGAGCCGCTGCCATGCCTTGACCCACGCCTCCTGCGAAAGGTCAATCGCCTCCTCTTCGTTGCGCATCATGCTAAAGGCGCGCGCGTAAATCTTGTCACGATGCCGCGCGACCAGTTCCTCAAACGCCACCATGTCGCCTGCCTGCGAGGCGGCCACCAGTTGCACATCAAGCGCTGCCTTATAGTCGATCGGCTGCGGCATGGGTTACAGTTTGCCTTTCGTGCTCGGAATTTGTCCGGCTATGCGCGGGTCGCGCTGACACGCGAAATCGGTGGCTTTGGCAAACGCCTTGAACAACCCCTCCACCACGTGATGCGGCTCGCCGCCGTAAAGCAATTCCAGATGCAAATTGCACCGTGCCTCGTTGGCGAAGCCTTGGAAAAATTCCCGCGCCAACCCGAAGCGAAACGCACTCGACACATCCTGCGTCCGTTCCTCGCGTGAAATCTTTTTCTGCGAAAGCTCTTCCATGCCGCGCCACACCAGATAAGGCCGACCGCTAAAATCAATCACACAGCGCGCCAAGCACTCATCCATCGGCACGAACGCTTCGCCGGTGAATGGATTGCGCGGATCGAACCCCGTGCCGTAGCGGCGAATGCCCTTCTTGTCACCCAGTGCCTGCACAAACGCCTGCCCCAGCGCGATGCCGCAATCCTCCACCGTGTGATGCGCGTCCACTTCCAGATCGCCCTTGCAACGGAGCCTGAGGTCCATCACGGCGTGCTTGGCGAACAGCGTCAGCATGTGATCGAAAAACGGCACGCGCGTGCGGATGGCGGCTTTCCCCGTGCCATCCACATTCAGGTCGAGACTGATCTGCGTCTCGTTGGTTGCGCGCCGGATGCGCGCCTGCCGTTGACTCATGAGCTTTTTCTACCGCAACGCCATTGTAAAAGAAATGGAAACTACGTCTGCGTCCTTTTCAGGACGCGTTTGCAGACGACTCAGTAACGCGGCGAATTCGCGTCAACCTCCACCGACCACCGGTCAATTCCCCCGGTCAGGTTGTGCAAATGCGTGAACCCTTGGTGCCGCAACCATCCGATCGCGTGCGCGCTCCGCATCCCGTGGTGGCAATAAACGACGACCTCTTGCTCGCGCCAGCCCGCCAGCTCGCCGACGCGCTCCGGCAGTTCGTTCAGCGGAATCAGCTTCGCGCCCGGCAGTGCCACGATGGCGAACTCGTCCGGTTGCCGCACATCCAGCAGTCGCGGCGGGTTTGGTGCGGCGAGTCGCTCGGCGAGTTCGGTGGGCGTCATGTCAAAAGCGGAACCAGACCAACACGACAAACAAGACGGCCAACACAGCCAGCACTGCTGCGCAGCCGGACTTCTTGGCCGGCACAGTGAACTTCTCCGGGTGCTGCGCGCGCAGCCCGGCTTCAAGTTTCTCCACCGCCTCCTTCGCCTCCGCCAGCCCCGCTCCCCGCTGCACCTGCTCACGAAAGAGTTTGATAGCCGAAATCTTTTCCCCTTTGAACAGCAGTTCAGCCACTGGTGCCAAAGAGCCTGTCAACTCGCCGGCCGACGCAATCAGTGAATCCGGCGAAGTCACCAGCTTCTCCACCCAATCCTTCGCTTCTGCCAAGCCCATGCCCGTCGCCTCGCGGCACAGCTTTATGGCTTCGATTTTATTGCCGGCCTTTACCTCGGCAAGGATGGCTTCGCGCTGGGCTGTTGTCATGCGTGCCTTACTGGTTCAGCGAGCCGAGATACCGCTCCGCGTCAATCGCCGCCGCGCAGCCCATGCCCGCCGCCGTGATGGCCTGACGATAAACATGATCCGAGCAATCGCCGGCGACGAACACACCTTCCACCGTTGTCTGCGAACCTTTCGCGCGCACCACGTAGCCGTTCTCGTCCAGCGCGATTTGGCCTTTGAAGAGCTGCGTGTTCGGGTAGTGCCCGATGGCAACAAACACGCCCGCGCAGGGCAGCACGCTCTCCGCGCCGGTCTTGAGATTTTTGAGCTTCACGCCGGTGACCTTGCCGGCCTTCACGTCGAGCACGTCGGTCACGACCGAGTCCCACACCGGCTTGAGCTTCGGGTTTGCCAACGCGCGTTCGGCCATGACCTTCGAGGCGCGCAACGTGTCGCGGCGATGCACGAGATACACCGTCGAGCCGAAGCGCGTCAGATACGTCGCTTCTTCGCACGCGGAGTCACCGCCGCCCACGACGACTAGCGGCTGGTTGCGGAACATCGGCAACGCGCCGTCGCACGTCGCGCAATAAGTCACGCCCTTCTTCTCCAGCAAATCCTCGCCCGGCACATCGAGATGTTTGTGGCCCGCTCCGGTCGCGATGATGATGGACTTGGTCTCTACCTTCTCGCCGTCAATGGTCACGACGAACGGCCGCTGGCTCAGGTCCACTGCCTCGACCGTCGCGCCGAACTGCACACGCGTGCCGAAGCGTTCGGCCTGCGCCTGCATTTTCATCATCAGCTCCGTGCCGTCCACGCCCTCGGGGAAGCCGGGGAAATTCTCCACGATGCTCGTGGTGGTGAGCAGTCCGCCGGGCGTCGCGCCCGTGACAACGAGGGGATTCAAGCTCGCGCGCGCCGTGTAAAGCGCCGCCGTCCAACCCGCACAGCCCGATCCGATGATAACGACATTTTCCATAGGCGCGGAAAAGTAGGAGTGATCCTCCGCGCTGGCAAGCGCGCGACACGCGCTGGCGGGAGCCGGCGCGTTTTGGCCGACACCCCGTTCGCACCTTAACGCGAGTGGTTTCCAACCGTCACCTGTGCCGAGGCGAGCGGTCAAGATTTGCGCAGCTCCGATGTTCAAAAAAAACGCAGTTGTTTCAGGCCAAGAATGCTGCGGACGCGACGCCAAAGGCGGGTGGTTTGCATCATAGTGGCGCGTATCGTTCAGTCAGCGGGTAACGGCCATTCATTCGTTCAGCACCTTCTTCCTTAGCGTTCTGCGCCTCCTTGGCGCGAGGCGCTGACAGTTGCAAGGATTACCCCAAGCGGCGATAAGACAGGGTGAGTGAAAGGCCAGTATCGGCTTGTTCAGACGGGAAGAATCTGCTCTGCTGATGAGCGTCGGGCTCGGTTTTGCACCGCTCGATAACTAATTTATGAAAACATTGAACTGTTCTCCCAAGGTGGCGTTCGCACGTTGGATGTTGGCGTTGATCTTGGTCACGGGCGCAGTGCAGGCGGCGGATGTCAGCCAGTTCCGCGTGCTGAAGGGCCAGTATTTCGTGCAGACCAGCATGGGCGCGGCGACGGCGGAATCGGTCACGAACTTTGTGTTTCAGTGCGTCGCCGAGGCGCAAATGAGCGGCGTGCTGACGAACCTGACATTCACCACGCCGAGTTCACAGTTGGTGACGGCGTTTCCCACCGGCGATTCCAAGTTTGGCTTTGAGCAGGGGTTCAGTTCGCTGTCGGCACTGAACACGGCCTTCCCGGATGGCAATTATGTGCTGACGTTCAAAACGGTGAACGATGGAACCAAGGTGGCGACGCTGCCGTTGTCCGGTGGGCCGACGGACCCGTATCCGGCCACGCCGCATCTGAGCAACTTCACCGCCGCGCAGGCGGTGGACCCAGCGAGTGACTTCACACTGACGTGGGATCCATTGGGAGGGACGGTGAATGATTTTGTGTTTGTCACCCTGAGGGATTCCGGCACGAACGAGGTCTTCAGCACGCCCAGTCCGGGAACGCCGGGATCGCTGGATGGCACGTCCACTTCGTTGCTCATCCCCGCGCGCCGGCTTCGGCCGGGGCAGGTTTATCAGGTGGAGTTGTTCATTGCGCGAGCCTACCAGCCGCCGAACACCACGGACTATCCCGGAGCCTCCGGCGTGGCGGGTTATTTCAAGCAATTGCATGTGAATCTGGTCACCACGGGCACGCAGACGGGGCCGGCTGTGGGGCAGTTCAACCTGGTATTCAACTTCTACGGTGGCACGTTCAACGACACCAACTCGGGCGCCAGCTTTCCGCAGCCACTGGGATATTACTTCGCGCTCTATAATGTCCAAAACGACGTGAACTACCCTGCATCGGTCACCTTTACCGGGCCTGGTGGTTCCGGATTGACGAACATCACCAGTCAGGTCAACGGCTCCAGCTTTGGCACCTCGGCCTTTTACTCCTCGCCTCAGGTGAACTTCTCCCCCAACAACTTGCCGCCGGGCGCGGTCTATTCTCCTACGCAGCCGCCGGGCGGGGTTTATACGGTCAACTACAAGGGCACGAACCAGCAGTTCAACCTGCTGGACCCACTTTCGGCCAGCCAGCAAGTCCTCGTGGTGCCCAGCGTGGTGCTGACCAGCTCGAACACGATTCAGGAAATCCGTTGGACCTATAAAAACAGCAGCGGCATGATGGTCGCTCCTCAGCCCTACATGGCCAACATCCAGTTGCGCGTGGACGGCATCAGCGGCGGCCCGTTCTTTGCCTTTTACCTGTTTCACATTAAAGGCCAAAAAGCCCCAAATTCGACCCCGCCAGCGCATTCCGCAGGATTGGGGCGTTACCAAGGAGGTCGAAAACCACCTTCGGGCAGTAGTCGGGCCGGTGTAGGGAATGGTCATCGGGTGCGCTTTCGGAGCAGCATAGGCGCTTAACATCTGTGACACAATGGCGCAATATCGGCAGAGCGGCAGCAATAAAAAGCCCGACCAATTGCTTGGTCGGGGTGAGTTAATCTTCAGTCGGAAACAACCGGACATGGGCGGCTTCGGCCAGTTGGCGTGCCTGCTGGACTTCGGCCAGTTCGCGGGCCAACCGTACCCCGTCCGCCGTCCAATCTTGGATGAGATTGAACGTGTCCTTCGCGAAGCCGAATTCCTTCTGGGGAATCGGCAGGGGCTTGGTCCGCTTCATATCCGGTCGGGGGATGGGGTGAAGGGTTCGGTCAGCAACCCGGCCACGTCGCTGGCACGGAGTTCGATCACGCCGTGGGCAAGGCACGTCACGCTGACGCGGCTTCCCGGTTTGAAGCCCGCCCTTTCGAGCCAGCCTCCCCGGAGGCGGATTTTGGGTTTGATGAGGCCCAGCGAGAAATCCCCGTCCTCCTCAATCTTCAAAGTGCGGGGGTTCACAGCGCCCCCTTTCCTTGAATGACACCGGTTTGGATTCCGGCTACCTGCTCACTGGATGGTAATGGCACCGGGTTGGTCCCCGGCGGTTCCGCAGTCGCCTCCTCCTCGCCGGGGTGAACGTCGAGGATGAAGTCGCACGCCTTCTGTGCCTGTGACGCGGCGTGAACCGCCAGCTTCCGGTCTTCCTTCAACCGCGCCAGCCAACTCGCCAGATAGGCGGCGGACTGGTCAATGGTCTGGTTTTCGATCCCGCAATGGGCGCACAGGAAGGCCGCACCCATCTCCGCCACAAGTTCCTCGCGCCCGTAGGGATCGCTCCCGAACCGGTTCGGTTCGGTCACTTCCTTGCGGTTCAATCGGGTCACATGGCCACTGGCATGGGTCAGCTCATGAAAGAGCGTGCTGTAGTAGTCCTCGGGGGACTTGAACAGCTTCGCCTCCGGCATGGTGACTGCATCCAAGACCGGCGAATAGCAGGCCCGATGGCCCTGGTGCTGAATGACGGGCCGTTTCGGCATGTCGGTCACGACCTGCTCACACTGGCTGATCGGCTCGAAGGCCGGGGTGGTGTCGGGAACGGCAGGCACCGTGATGCCCTCGCATTGGGTGACATTGAACACGTTGTAGTAGCGCAGGAAGGGGATGCGTTTGTCCTCCTCCTTGAACACCTTCCAGAACACCACGGGCATCGCGTGTTCGCCCGTCCGGACTTTCCCTCCAAGCGCTTGCGCCTGCCTGAAGGTCAGCCAGAACGGCGAGGGATAACGGGCGGCACTGAGCAGGAACACATTGATGCCCCGGTAGAGTTTGCGGCTCACGTAGTTCTGCGGCCATTGCGGACCGCCTTTCCACGGTTGTCGCCAGGGCACGGTGCCGGCTTCGAGCAAACGGATGAGTCGGTCGGTCACGATCTGATACACGTCAGGCTTCATGGGATTTTCTTTCTGCCGTCCCGGTATTGGTTGCCTCCCGCCGGAAGCGGGACGGCAAACAAACCAGCGGGAGAAAAAGAACGGCCTCTTTCACGAGAAAGAAGCCGGTGTGGGTCAATAGTCTTCGGGTAACAGGACCGTGGTGGCGGAACGATCCGCCTCGGTGATGATCCAGAACTTCTGGCCGGCGCGGGTCCGATAGACCGAGCAGAGCCGGCAGCCCTCCGTGAGGGCCAGTTCATTGGCTTCCCAGTCATGGACCGTCATCTGGCCCCAGTCACCGACGAGATGCCGCAGCAGCGCGGCCAGGATTTGGTCGGCGGGGACGGCGGCGATCGCATTCGGCGTCGCCACCAGGCGGCCCAAGGGGAACTTCGCGGCGCTCATAGCTGGTGGTCCTCGAAGGTCGCGGCCAGCCCGTCCTCGTCGTCGCCCAGCAATTCCTCCAGCGCGCCCTTGGTCTGCACGCGCTCAAGGTCTGGCTGGGCGTCCTTGGGACAACCCGGACAGCGCACAACGTTGATGACGCTCTGGCCGAATTCCCAGCCGACGGCGCGGAACTCGCGCCGGTAGCGGTCGGAGAGCTTCTCGGCGCGGGGCAGTTTGGCCCACGCCTCGGCTTCCGCGTGACTCAGGCCCGTCTCGAAGATGGCGTCGTGCCAGAGATGATAAACATCCCACGGCTCGCCACAGGTGGAACAATGCACGTCCATGCGGGGACTCCTTTCGATTGCGCCGACAGGGAAGCCAGCGCGTGTTCAATTTGTCTGCCGGTCAGTGTCCAACCCGCGTAGGGGAAGTGGGACACCACCGTCCATTTGAAGCGCTGGTAGAGTGCCAGCGCCCGTTCGTCATCGGCCAGGTGATCGGCGAGCAGGGCGAGCGCCAGTTGCGCCGGGCCGCTGCCGCCATAGCCCCACTCGAATCCAGTCGGACTGTGTCGCCACAGGTCGAGCCGGGGATTGAGCGGTTGGTCACCCGCTGAAACGATCACTGCGTGGCCTTCGCGTCGGCCGACATACGTGGTCATGCGGCCCTCCTGCCCGCCTTGGGTGGCTTGCGGTTGAGGATTTTGGTGGCCGAGTAGGTCGAGACGCGGAAGGTGATCGGTGACTGCTGGAAGCGGACCGGTTTGTCGAATCGGGTCTTGAACGTCCGCACCGGGCGGTGCATGAGCACCACGGCGGCACAGTCGTTGACGCGGATGACCCGGCCCAGCCGGCCATCAATGCGGATCACGTCGTGGACGCGCAGCCGCAAGGGGTCGGGCCGTTCCCAGCACAGGGCGAACAACTCCCCCTGCACGGGTATGCCGCTCACGGGACACCTCCTGCAAGACCAAGCGCCTCATCGGCGCTCAGGTGCTCCGGCTGCGTCCCTTCCTTCTCGAACGCGTGAATTTTGACGAACGCGAAGCGCGCCAGTCGGACGGCGATGTCCTCGCGTCCGGCTCTTCCGGCGTCGTCCTCGTCCAGGAGGACGATGATCTGGCTGTGCCGGTCGGTGTGTTGGCGAATCAAATCGGCCTGCGCGGGCGAAAGCGTGCTGCCCATGAGGGCGACCACGCGCTTCACGCCACACTGCCAGAGGTGCATGACGCCGAAGAATCCTTCGACAATGATGAGCGGCC
>RFVF01000052.1 GCA_009922615.1 Pseudomonadota bacterium | reverse complement strand
TGTCACAGCCCGTTTCCATCAGCACTCAACCCGCACTTGACGCGCCCGCTTGTGCCGCCACGGGGCAAGCAGGCGGTATTCGCATCAAAGCGCTTGCTGCGGCGACCGAGGCGTTCAATCTCAAAGGTGAGCTTGCGCAAAAGCCAGCGCATCCTTTGCCGCCCTGCCTGCGGGATGTGGACCGGCAGACCGATTGATTTTGCGGGCGGTGATGGTTCCGCCGCCTGCCTGAAGATACAGCCGTTCCCATCCGGCTGTTGTGTTGGCCCCCGTCTCTTGCGATAGTCCTCCTCCCTATCTCAAGAGGCGGGTGGCACGCTGATGGCAATCTTACAAAAACTCGAATGGACGGGGCGCGTGGTCTCATGCTTTGCCAGTCCCGAGCGTGAAACAGGATTGCAGAAAGTCAGGCAACCGACGCTCGATTTGAATTTTGACGGCATTGTCGGGGATTGCCACGCCTCCCGCCTCCGCCCCTCCGACAGCCGCATGCTCAAGCAATACAAACGCGGCACCGAGGTCATCAATACCCGTCAGGTCTCGCTCGTCTCCGAGGAGGAGTTGGCTGATATTGCCGCAGCCCTTGATGTGCCCGCGCTCGATCCGACATGGCTTGGCACCAATCTGGTCACAACCGGTATCCCCGATCTGACTTTGCTGCCGCCCGCCTCACGTTTGATGTTTACCTCCGGTGCGACTTTGATCATTGATCTGGAAAATGCGCCCTGCCGTTTTCCTGCCGAGATCATCGAGGCTCATTATCCGGGCCATGGCTTGGTTTTTCCCCAAAAAGCCCGCCACAAACGCGGTCTTGTTGGCTTTGTCGAAAAAGCGGGTCAGATCAGGGAGGGCGATGAAATTATAGTATTCATTCCTCCGCAGCGGCTTTATGCTAACATAAACAGGCCGTGAAGGCCAGTTTAGGCCAAGGCTTCTTAGGGAGAGCGCATGACCACCTTGCTTGTCCACCATTCCGCCTATGCCCGCCACGCCACGCCCCCTGGCCATCCGGAGCGGTCGGACCGTATCAAAGTGGTCGAGCGGATATTGGAGCATGAGCGGTTTGCCCATTTGGCCCGCGAACAAGCACCGATGGGCGATCTTGCGCAGGTCATGCTTTGCCATCCCGAAGACTATGTGCGGGCGCTGGAGGAGGCGAGCCCGCAAGAGGGCCTTGTCAGGCTCGATGGGGACACGACCATGTCGCCGGGCACATGGGAGGCGGTGATGCGCACCGTGGGCGGTGCGACGCTTGCCGTCGATGAAGTGATGAACGGACTTGTCGCCAATGCCTTTTGCGCCAGCCGTCCACCCGGCCACCATGCGGAAAAAACGACCGCGATGGGATTTTGTTTTTTCAACCATGCCGCCATTGCCGCACGCTATGCCCAGAAAAAACACGGGGCCGAACGGGTCGCCATCATCGATTGGGATGTGCATCACGGCAATGGCACGCAGGATATTTTCTGGAATGATCCGAGCGTGCTCTATTGCTCGACCCATGAAATGCCGCTTTATCCCGGCACCGGCGCGCCGAGCGAGCGCGGCGAACACAACACCATCGTCAATGCGCCGCTCCGTGCCGGTGACGGGTCTGATTATTTCCGCGAGGCGATGGATAGCGTGATCTTACCGCGCGTCGAGGATTTCAGCCCCGATCTGGTGCTGATCTCGGCAGGCTTTGATGCCCATCACCGCGACCCTCTGGCCAATCTCAATCTCGATGAAAATGATTTTGCCTGGGCGACCGCCAAATTGATGGCCATTGCCGACAAAAGCTGCAAAGGCCGCCTCGTTTCAGTGCCTTCCGTTGGCCCAAGTGTCGCCGGGCATTGGTATCAGCGCAACGGGCCGGCGCAGCGGGCCACGGCCTCGGTGATGTTCTGCACGCCCAGCTTGGCGACGAGGTTTTCCTTGTGCGTCTTGACGGTGGTTTCGGAAATCCCGAGCTGGTCGGCCACCTGCTTGGCCAGCAGGCCGCGCGCAAAACCGGCGAGCACCTCCCGCTCGCGCGGCGTGAGCCGGGCCAGCGGGCTGGCGTTCATTTGCGCGGTGAGCCGCTGCATGACGCGGGCGGAGAAGACGCAGGTGCCGGCTAGGACGGCCCGCAGACGCTCGGGCAGCAAGGCGGGGGAATCGGGCTTGAGCAGGCAGCCATCCACGCCGGCCCGCAGCGCGGCCAGCGGCAGGTCATCCAGGTCATGCTGCGTGATGAGCACGGCGCGCACTTGCGGCTGCCGGGCCTTGAGGTCGGCGATGAGCGCGATGCCATCCCGTGGTCCGGGCAGCTTCCAATCCACCAGCGCGATGGCGGGCGGTGCGGCCAGCAGGGCAGGCAGGGCGGACTCGGCGTCGGCGAAAACCCCCGTGACGGTAAAGGCGTGGCGGCGGGTGAACTGGCGGACCCAAAGGTCACGCACGGCGGGATCATCGTCCACGAGGGCGAGCGTCGCAGGCGGTTTCACGGCGGGTGAGAGTGCCGCCAGATTACCGCACCGGCAGGCAGGCTCAACTGGGAAAAGGCCTGCCCAAGCGAGTCGGGGAACTCAACGCCCGCCACCGGCGCGCCGGCCCGCCGCCGCCGCCTGCTTGACGGCGTCGATGATGCGGCGGTCGTCGTTACCAGCATCGCGGACGAGTTCGAGGAATTGCGGGAGGGTCATGTTCATGCCCCGGAGGAAGGGACGGTCGCCCGCGCAGCCATACATGAGGTCGGCGGGCATTTCGCCGCGGAGCTTGAGCCGGGCTTTGACGATCAGGCGCGGCAGCCACGCGATGCCGTCCACCTCGGCGGACTTGGCCGGGAGGCTGGCCATGGTGGCGACGTGGCCGGTGGATTTGCCGCCCATGACGTTGAGGAAGTAATCGCGGCGGATGGCGGTGACGGCGAGGGAGGTGGCGTAGTCGGGATCGCCATTGTAGCGCAGCGAGTCGTCCACGAAGTCGAAGAGTTCCTGGGTGGAGCAGCCGATGCCCGCGAGGAAGTCGCGGTCGGCGGCGTTGAACATGGTGTCCGGCCGCTGCCGGCCCGCGTGCCAGGCGTTCACCGCGCGGATCCAGACGTTACGAAATTCCTGCTGCCAGTCGTGGTCGCTCATGGCGCGAGGATACGCGGCGGAGTTTCAGAGGCAATCTTCGGGTGGACCTGCTAGGGTCGTGGCCATGCAACCGCTCAATGATGCCATCGCCACCGTGCTGCGCGAAGTGGAACGGGGCTTCGCCGCGCGCCGGGCGGCGGGGGGGACGCCGCTGACGCCGGAACGCATCCGGCTGACACTCAACTTTGCCTTCGATGCCACGGACCACACCGTCCACGCCGAGCCGGGCGGGCCGCATTCGGTGACGGTGGAGTTCAAGGTGGGCGAGGCGGGCCAGCTCGTGCCCGTGCCGCCGCCCGCGTTGGCGGCGGCCAGCCGCGCGGTGGATCCGGGGATCGTGCCCGTGCTGACGCAGGTTTTTGGCGCGCCGGGCTTTGACAGCTCGGCCCGCGCGACGGTGTTCCGCGAGACGCTGGCGGACCGCTCGCACGAGGAGGTGCTGGCCGCGCTGGCGGCGTTGCGCTCGAACGCGCCCTCCGCCTCGGACCCGGCGGTGAAACACATGAGCCAAATCCTGCGCGGCATGTTGCACACGGGGCCGATGAAGAACGTGACGCAGGGCGCGGAGTTGTTGATCGAACTGCTGGTGCAACACCCGCTGGCCGAGGTGCTGCGCGTGGCGGAGACGACCTGGAAGACGCACGACGACTGGCTGGGGTAGTGCGGGTTGGCCGCGAAAGGGCGCAGAAAGCGCCAAGCCAGAGTTCGGGCAGGAGCAGTGGACCGGAAGAAATCATCGCGGCCGCGGCCGGTTTCGCCGCGTCTTTTTTGCGTTCCTTGCGCCGAGCGCGGCGGAACTGCGGAATCCGGATTCAACTCTTCCGCCACCACAACGCGGCGGCGAGCAACGCAGCGATGAGGCCGCCGCCGAAGAGCAGGCCGTTCCCAGGGGAAGCCGGGCGGACCGGCGAGGGCGGGCTGGTTTCCGCCGCTGCCCGGATGGTCACGGTGTCTGGCGCGGCGGTGGCGGGCCGCGTCACGGTGCGGCGGGCGGTTTGCGCGACGCTGTCCCAATCCGCCGTGAGCAGCAGGTCCACGCCGGGATTGAGTTCCTTCACCTGGCACGAGCAGCGTCCGATGAGGAAGGTCGCGGCCTCATCAATTGTCTCGGGGTTGATGCCCGCGCCGACCAGCGCGTAGAGCGCCCGACCGCGACCGAAGACGGGGAAGAGCATCGGCTCGGTCGAACCAGCCAGGTCAGCTTCCGAGCCGAGGAGGTTGGAGACCAACGTCGCTTCCGCCGGATCGCCGCGAGCCACGCGCATCAGGGTGAAGGCCAGCTTCAAGCCACCCGCTGGCACGGTGACCAGGCCGCTGGCGATGTCCTGCGGGTCGAGGGCCGGCAGTTTCAGCACAGACGTGAGGTAGGCGAGCCGGGTCTCGACGAGCTTGGCCGCCGCGTTGTCGCGCGCGCGGTCGCTGGATTCCAGCAACAGCCACACCACGCTGTCGCCACGTAGGAGGCGGCGCGCCAGCTCGGCGCGCGCGGGGGATGTGACCACCGTCGGCAGCGCGCTAGCGGTGAAGGGCCCCGAGTGGACGTGGCCGGGCAACCGTGCGCCGGCCGGATAATCCACGACCAACCAGGGCAGGGCATTCGTGCCGACGGCGAGCCCATGCGCGAGTTGCTCCGGCGAGGCGCTGCCAGCCAGGTCAACGCTTTGCAGCGTGACGTTCGCCCGCGCGTGGTCCACCGCGAAACTGCGGACGAGCGCCGCGTGCCCGGGGGAAAGCGGCCCGCGATGGAAGATCGTGGCCGCGTATCGATCCGGCGGCCACTTCTCCAACGCGTAACGGAAGACGGGGACAGAACAGGCCCGGAGCGAAGGGGCGGAGAATAACGCCAGCGCAATGAGCCAGAGCAGACGCGCCCTGCCGCGTGGCTCCATTCTGGGCGATGGCGATTCCGCGCTCACTTGCCAGCGGAAAGCTTTTCCGCGATCAACTCGACGCCGCAGAGCAGCGGCCCGGCGGTTGCCCCGGGCGCGCGGGTGAGCGCGATCTTCAAATCCTTCTGGATCACGATGCCCTTGAACTCCTTGACCACGCCCTGCCGGCTGCCCCCAGCGGTGCGGATGATGTCGAAGTCCGGCAGCACGGGCCGGCCTTGCAACGCGACGGTGAAGACGCGCTGGCCGGGCTTCAAATCCTCCGGCTCGGCGAAGTGCAGCCGCACGGTGTAAGGCGCGGGCGGATACGCTGGCCGGGGCGCGGGCTTGGTCGGCGGCGGCACCACGGGCGGCGCGACGGCTACGATGGACTTGGCTTCCGGCCCTTCCTTCGTGCCGAACAGCTTGCCCGCGACGCGGCCTTCATCCTCGTCGTCTTCCTTCGAGCGGGGCGGCTTGGTGAGTGTGGGGCGAACGAGTTCGGGCGTGATGGAAATCGTCTCGCAATCACGCACGCCCGAAGCCGTCACCCACGGCAACGTGCCGCTGACCTGGGACGCGTGGCGGCGAAAGTAGCCGATACTCTTGCCAGTCACGGTGATGGGCAGGCCGGGGGAATCGCCGCCGACCGACGGATATTCCAGCCACATCGTCCCGTCCTCCGCGCGACGGTCGCCGGGCGCGCCAAAGTTGATGCCGACACGCTCGATGCGCTCGCCGTCGCTGGCATCCAGGCCAAACTGCGTGTAAGCCCACTGCTCCATCTCCGGCATGTGAATGAGGCCGAGCGAGGTCTGGTTCTGATACGAGCACGTGCAAGTGCGCGTGTAGTCGGGCGCGTTGAGCACGCCGTTGGCGACGATGAGATTGGCGGTGCAGCCGGACTTGAAGCCGCCAAGGTTGCCCGTGCCGCTCTGCGTGAGCAGATCGTAGAAGCCCGCCGCACCGGAGCGAAACGTGAGCAGGTTTTCGCTGGCAATCATGTTGTTGCAGCCGTAGGCACGCGAGACGCGCCACGGCTCGGCCTTACCGGTGAGCGGATTGCGGACGAGATGCGGCTGGCCCGTGAGCAGGTTGAACGCGCCACTGGAAACCTGATACGAGTTCGCGCTCGTGAGGATCAGCTCGTGATGCAGGATGCAGGGGCCGGTGTATTTGCGCTTCAAGTCCTGCCACAAAAGTTTTCCACCTGTGCCGCGATACGCGGCCATGCCCTCGCCGGTTTCGTCCTTCAGCCGGTCCACGGCCTTCGCGCCCGCGAGCAGGAGGACGTCGTGCTGCTTCGAGTAACTCAGCCAGGTGCCGAAGATGTCCCTGCGCTCCTCCCACAGCAGCATGCCCGTGGCCGCGTCGAAGGCCGCGATCCGGTAATCCTGCGGCGGCTTGAGCCCGCGCCGCTTGAGCTTGTCCTCGGCGCTCGCGGGCAGCTTGTCGAGACAGTAGATGCGGCCGTTGCCGGCGACGATGCCGTTGTGCAGGAAGCTGTGCCGGGCCGCGACGCGCCAGAGGAGTTTGCCGGAGTTGCGGTCGAAGGCCGCGAGGCCCGCGCTCGCGGAGAAGTCCTCGATGGAGGAAGTCTTGCTGTTCGTGCCGAAGCGCTGGTTGAAATTCGCGAAACCCTCACCACCCAACAGCACCTGTTCATAGATGCCGATGAAGCCCCACTCCGCCGGCGGCCCGCCCGGAGTCGGCGGCGGCAACGCGACCGTCTGCCGCAGCCGGCCCGTGCGCGCGTCGAGCACCTGGCAAACATCCCGCACAGCCACATAGACCGAGTCCTCGGTCGCGACGAAGTTCGCGCCGCGACCGTTTGCGCCGGGGATGTGTTTCTGATTATAGATCGTGCTCAACGGGACATTGGTATAAGACTTGTCATAATAAATGCCGAAGGTGCCGAGGTCCTTGAAGTCCGTCTGCCACAGCCGCCGCCCCGTGTAAACGTCCCGCGCGCTGAAGCTGGTCATGCCTTGCAGGATCACGCGTCCGCCGATGACTTGCTCGGGCGGGCCGTGGCCGTGGCGCGGCAGCACGTCGAGGTTCGAGTTGCCGCCGAACCACAGCAGGCCCAGCGGCGCGCGCACACGGGCGTCGTCGGACTTCACGGTGTTGCCGATGTCGCCGTATTGGTGCGTCCAGTCGGCGGCGTTGGGCAACGCGCCGGGCCGCGTGACGAGCAGATGCGTGTCGCTGGCCGAGACGTTGGCGGATTCGAGCTTGGCGGCTTCAAAGGTCCGTTCCAATTCCACCTGCCCACCGGCATCGGCTCGAAGCCAGAGCGCGCCGCCGTAAGGGCGAAGCGATTCAAACACCGTGCGCAGCGCCACGCGGCTGCGCAACTGCGACGCGCAGGACTCGCTGACATAGATAAGATTTGCCAGATAAGGCAGCGCGGTGAAGGTCAACGCATCGCCCGTGCGCAAGGCCACGCGCTGGCCGTAAAGCCCGGCAGCATCCCACCGGCGGCGCAACGCCGCCACCTTCTCGGCGTCCGCGTCCCAGGCCACAATGTGCAGTTGGGAATTGAGGAGCACTGCTTCGAGCAGCTCTGGGTCGTCCACGCCGAACCACAGCGCGTAGCCTTCGCGGGCGTCGGTGGTAGTGAGAATTTGCTTCGCCTGCGTGACGGCGGCTTCAGCGGGCTCAGGAACGCGCGGCTCGCTGCGGAGCACCGCCGCCTTTTCCGCAGCTTCGCCAAACGCCAGCACGCGACCATCCGCCGTCACGGCCAGCAGCGTCCCGTTCGCCGCCACCAAACGCTGCGCACCTGCGAGCGGATGCGACCAGACGGCGCGGGGAGCGCGCCCGCTGGCCTGGAGTTCGAGCGCCGTCAGCTCGTTGCTGCCGGCCGCGTAAAGCCGGTTGCCGGCCTTGATGAGATCGCCCGAGGCGTCGGCGCGCGTCTCCCAGAGCACGTTGGTGTTCTGGCTGATGAACTGGATCACCGGGCCAAGACGGTTGGTGTTCGCCGCGTAGAAGCGCTGGCCGACGATCACTGGCTCGCCGCCGGAAAATTTCCCGGCCTTCCCGGTCTTCAACTCGTGGCTGCGCGTGCCGTGTAATCGCGTGTGGACGAAGTAATCCGTCTCACTCGCCGCGACGAAGGAACCGCCGATGCCCTTGGCGGACGCGCCGATCTGGAAATGCACAAACTCGCCGGTCTGCCGGTTGAACGCCGCCGGCACGGAGCGCCCGCCGGGCACGAGCAGGAAGTCCCGCGTGGCGACGAGCGCACCTTGCGGGGCCACGCCGGCGAACGACGGCGCGCTGTGCGGCTGTTTGAGGAACTGCGCGCCGGTGCCGTCATTGACCCATGCCACCTTGCCGGTCTCCGCGTCCACCGCGTAGATGAACGTGCCCATGAACGGCCAGATGCTCGCCGCGAAATACACGCGCCCATCGCGCAGCACCGGACCGCCGCGTGCCGGCCACGCGGAGATGACGCGCTGGTTGCCGAGCACCTGCCGGTCGGACGGACCGCCGCGCAGCTTCCACTTCAGCTTCCCGTCCTCCGCGTTCACGCAATAGAGATGCCCGTCGTCGCTGGTGAAATAGACTTTGCCCTGCCAGGCCACGGGCGGGAAACGCACCGGGCCGTCGGTGTAAAAGGCCCATTGTTCCTCGCCCGTGCGCAGGTCCAGTGACAGCACCTTGTCCGTGTCGTTGAAGCTGAGGAAGACGCGGTCGCCCAGCACGACCGGTTCGAAGACGCGGTCGTAAGCCATCAAGTCCTGGTTCAGTGGATCATCCCAAGCCGGCACACGCGGCGAATACTGCCGCGTCCACTGCAAGCGCAGTTCTTCAGGCAGTGACTCCGGCGTGACGGCGGAACGGTTCGCATCGCAACGCCACATCGGCCAGTCGGCGGCGTAGACGGGTCGCGCCAACAACGAGAGCAGCAGCACCAGGCCGGCGGAAAGCGGGGCAAGTTTCATCGGAAGCATTGCGTCCCGGCACAGACGCACAGGAGCGAAAATAGTTTCGCGCGGAGGTGCGGGCGGGCAGGCGACTCGGGTGTTACCCGTGGCAAAGCGGCGCGCTCGGCCTTCAATCCATCAGCCCTTGATCTCGAAGATGGCTTCCACCTCGACGGCCGCCCCGGTGGGCAATTGCGCGAATCCCAGCGCGCTGCGGGCGTGATAGCCGTCGCCGTCCTTGCCGAAGATTTGGTGCAGCAAATCCGACGCGCCGTTGATGACGAGGTGCTGGTCGGTGAAGTCGAGCGTCGAGTTCACGCAGCCGAGCACCTTGATCACGCGCAGGCCGTCGAGCGTGCCGTGCGTCTGCCAGACAGAGCGCAGGATTTTCTCGGCGCAGTTTTTGGCGGCGGCGTAGCCCTGCTCGACCGTGAGGCCCGCGCCGAGTTTGCCCTTCAGGTCGCTGACGTGGCCGGAGGAGAGGAGCTGATTGCCGCTGCGGATGCAGAGGTTGAGGTAGCCGGGGGTGAGTTTCTCGAACTTGAGGCCGAGTTGTTCGGCGGTTTGTTGCGGGGTCATGACGTGGTGGTGCTGACAGTGATGTTGCTTAACGTTGTCCGAAGACTGCCTTGGTTGACGCGGGCCGGTCCATCGCATTCGGAGCGGCATCGGGCGTGGAGCCGGAAAGCCGGTGGGTTCGCGCGCCCTTTGGTTTGGCCCCCGGCTTGACAAGCGGCGGGCGCGCCGATTGAGTCGCGGTTGTGCTGCCCTTGTATCATCCGTTTCTCCCCCGAGCCGTGCGCTGGCTCGTGGGTGGCTGGTTCTGCCTGTTGGCTGTCGGAGCGGGCGTGTCCGCCGAGTCGCCAGTCAAGCCGCCAGGAACCACCAACGGCGTCACCGGCAAGTGGACTTACACGCTCGAGGTTTCGGTGGATACCGCGCTAGATTTCACCGCCGAGTTGAAGCAAGACGGCGAACACGTCACCGGCTTCGTCACCGTGCAGGAGCTGAAGACCGCGATTGAGAAGGGCAAGTTCAAGGACAGCCAGCTCACCTTTGAAATCCCGCGCGAGTATGGTGGTGTGAAGTTTACCTCGCGCTACAGTGGCAAGCTCACCGGCGACAAACTCACCGGGAAAATCATCTCCGGCACCGCGCCGCTGGAACGCACTTACGAGTGGAGCGCCAAACGAGAAAAGGCCGCGAAGCCATGAAGCTCCAAAACCCAAGCTCCAAAGAAGCTCCGAACTTCACCCCGCACCTCTTTCGCCAACTAACATGAGCAAGCCATCTTCCGCCTCCACCGACTTCACCTCCGCCCTCGAACCGCTCTACTCCGCGGTCCTTGCCGATGTGCTGGACTCGCTCGGCTACCGGCACCAGGCCCTGCCCGCGCACATCCGGCCACTTACTCCCGCGAAGAAGATTTGCGGTCGAGTGTTCCCGGCTGCGGCCCGCGCGACCTACAAGATCCCTGCCAAACCCTACGAGTTGGAGATTGCCGCCGTGGACGCGCTCGCGCGCGGCGACGTGCTTGTGGTGGACGCGGCGGAGGACCAAACCTGCGCTTTCTGGGGCGAGTTGCTCACCACCGCCTGCCTCGCCAAGGGCGCGCGCGGCGTGGTGATGACCGCCTGCACGCGCGACATGTGGAAGATCAAAGACCTCAACTTCCCGGTGTATGGCATTGGCTGGCACCCCGGCGACAGCAAGGGCCGCCTCGACGTCATCACCGTCGGCGAACCGATCAGCATCGGCGGTGTGCGCGCCCGGCCCGGCGATTGGCTGCTCGGCGACGAAGACGGCGTGGTCATCATCCCACAGGAAGTCGCCGCCGAGGCCATCCGTCTCGCACAGGAAAAAGTCTCCGGCGAAAACCTCGTCCGCGACGAACTCGCGCGCGGCATGCCCGTTGGCGAAGCCTTCCGCAAATACGGCATCTTGTGAGCCACTGTGTCCTCATTGGCGGCCTCTTCCACGAGACGCACACCTTTCTCGAAGGTAGCACCGGCCTCGACGCCTTCGAGGTGCGCCTTGGCGAACAGATGCTCGCTTGCGCTGGCGATGCTTCGCCCCTCGGCGGCGTGCTGGAGGCGGCGAAAGGGTTCGGCTGGACCGTGCTGCCGACCACCGACTTCCGCGCCTCGCCCAGCGCGACCGTGACGGATGAAGTGGTGGAAACCTTCTGGCGCGAGTTCCGCCAACGCGCCGAGCCGGAGCTGAAACGCGGCGTGGACGGCATCTTCCTCGTGCTGCACGGCGCGATGGTTTCCGAATCGATGCCGGATGTGGAGGGCGAGTTGCTTGCGCGGCTGCGCGCGCTGCCGGGTGCCGCAAACCTTCCGGTCTTCGGCGTCTTTGACCTGCACGCGAACTTCTCCCCCGCGATGGCGCAGAGCACCAACTGTCTTGTCGCCTACCGCGAGAACCCACATACGGATGGCCGCGAGTCCGCCGTGCGCGCCGCTGGCCTGCTGCAACGCTGCCTCACCACCGGCGAAGTTCCACGCATGGTGTTCGAGTCTACGCCCATCGTCTGGCCGCCGACTGGCACCGGCACGGCGAGCGAGCCGATGCGCGGCTTGGAAGCACTTGCTCGCTGCATCGAGTCCGGCGGCTCAGACATTTGGTCGGCCAGCGTCGTTGCCGGCTTTTCCTTTGCGGACACGCACGACACGGGGGTGAGCTTCGTCGCGTCTACCACCGGCAGCGACGCAGACGCCCACGCCGCGCTGAGGGAGCTTTCCTCACTAGCCCTCCGCACCAAAGACCTCGGCAACGTCACCGAGCCGCCTGTGGACGAAGTCCTCGCGAAGCTTATCCCTGTGCCGCCCGGCCTCACCGTGCTGGTCGAGCCGTCGGACAATATCGGCGGCGGTGCACCCGGCGATGGCACCGGCCTGCTGCGTGCGATGCTCAAGCACGGCCTGCCGAACTGCGCCATCGCCCTCAACGACCCAGAGGCAGTCACGCGGCTCGCCTCGCTCTCCATCGGCGCGCGCGTCACCTTGCCGCTCGGCGGCAAGGGTAGTCGGCTGGACGCTGGGCCGCTGCCACTCGAAGTCGAACTCCTCTCTCTTCGCGACGGCCACTTCAAACTCGAGGACAAGCACAGTCACCTCGCCTCGATGTGCGGCGACGCGTTCGACATGGGTCCTTGCGCCGTCGTGCGGCACGGCGAAGTGACGATTCTCCTGACAAGCCGCAAGACACCGCCGTTTGACCTCGGCCAGTGGCGTAGTCAGGGCTTGGAACCGAAGAGTTTTTCCTTCATCGGCGTGAAGGCTGCCGTCGCGCACCGCCGCGCCTACGATGGCATCGCCGCGCGCATGCTCTGGGTGGACACGCCCGGTCCCTGCACCAGCAACGTCCGCTCGCTGCCTTACCGCCGCATTCGCCGCCCGGTGTTCCCGCTGGACTGAACGAGTCCACGTCCGCCCGGCAGTTTCCTTTTCCCCGCCACTTGCTAGAGTGAGCGCGTGAATCAGTTGGCTCTCCACGAATTGCATCAACAACTCGGCGCGCACTTCACCGTGGTGAACGGCGCGGAAGTCGTCGCGCACTACGGCGACACGACGGCGGAGCGCGACGCGTTGCGCGGCGCGGTGGGCGTGATCGACTTGAGCTGTCGCAGTCGCCTGTGCATCACCGGCGCAGACCGCGTGAAGTTCCTCCACGGCCAGGTGACGAACGACGTGCACCGGCTGCACACTGGCGAGGGCTGCTACGCCGCGCTCGTCAACGCGAAGGGCAAGATGCACAGCGACCTGAACATCTACCACCTCGCCGAGGAACTGCTCCTCGACTTTGAGCCGGGCTACAGTGCCGCCATCGCGCAGCGCTTGGAGAAATACGTCATCACGGAGGACGTGCAGTTGCTGGATGCCGCGCCGCACTACGGCCTGCTCAGTGTCCAAGGCCCGCGCGCGGCGGAGACGGTCACGGCGCTAAGGCTGGATTGGAAGCTGCCGGAGAAGGGGCTGATGTTCGCCACGCTAGACGACACGACGCTCGGCCGACTTTACCTGATGAACCAGGCCCGCACCGGCGCGAATGGCTTCGACCTCTTTGTCCCCACCGCCGCGCTGGGAGCCGTATTCGACAAGCTCGTCGCCGCCGCGAAGTCGCTCGGTGGCCGCGCCTGTGGGTGGGCCGCGCTCGAAGTCGCGCGCATCGAGGCCGGTATCCCGCGCTTCGGGCAGGACATGGACGAGTCGAACCTGCCGCCGGAAGCTGGCATCGAGGCGCGTGCCATCAGCTACAGCAAGGGTTGCTACATCGGCCAGGAAGTCATCGCACGTATCCGCACCTACGGGCAGGTGGCGAAGACCTTGCGCGGATTGCGCCTGCCCGCCGACCTCGCCACGCTGCCCGCGTGGGGCGACAAGTTGTTCGTGGACGGAAAAGAAGTTGGTCAGCTCACGAGTGTCGTCCCCGGCTTCGCACTGGGCTATGTGCGCAAGGAGCACAACGCGCCGGGAAACCAAGTGGCGCTGTCCAGTGCGGATGTCAATTACACGGTGGCGGTAGAGGCAATTCCCGCGTGACTTTCCGCGCCCCGCGTGGCATTTCCTCCGCCGCTATGCACAAGAATATTTTGCTCTGCCTGACTATGTCTGTCCTCGCCCTCGGCGTCACGTCCGCGCCGGCACAGGACAAGAAGGAAACCAAACCCGCCGCGAAGGAAGTCGCGGTGCTGAAGTTCAAGGACTTCGGCGACATCACCGTGGAGTTCTTCCCCGAGGTCGCGCCCGGCCACGTCGAGAATTTCAAGAAGCTCGCGAAGGACAAGTTTTACGACGGCACGCAGTCGCACCGGCTGATCCCCGGTTTCATGATCCAGCTCGGCGACCCGCTCACGAAGGATCCGAGCAAGGAAGCCTTCTGGGGCACGGGCGATCCCGGCTACAAGATCAAGGCCGAGTTCAACGACCGCCCGCATGACAAGGGCGTGCTCTCGATGGCCCGCAGCGCAAACCCCGATTCCGCCGGCAGCCAGTTCTTCATCTGCTTCAAGCGCGTGGCGCACCTTGACCGCCAATACACCGTCTTCGGCAAAGTTCTCAAAGGCATGGACGTTCTCGACAAGCTCGAAGCCGTCCCCGTCGGTGGCGCGCAGGGCAGCAAGCCGCAGCGCCCCGTCGTCCTCGAAAGCGTCAAGATCGTCGCCGCTGATTCCATCAAGTAATCGTCCGTCACCGCACTTATCATGAGCACCGCCAACGAAGTCGCCCTTATCAACACCTGCCACGGCCAGATGGTCATTGAGTTCTGGTCGGACGTCGCGCCGGGTCACGTCGAGAACTTCAAGAAGCTCGCGCGCCAGGGATTTTACGACGGCACCGCGTTTCATCGCGTGGTGAAGGGCTTCATGATCCAGGGCGGCGACCCGCTCACAAAAGACGCGGCCAACGAGGCGCGTTGGGGCACAGGCAATCCCGGCTACAAGATCAAGCAGGAGTTTAACGACCGTCCGCACGTCCGCGGCGTGCTTTCGGCAGCGCGCTCGCAGGACCCCGACAGCGCGGGCTGCCAGTTCTTCATCTGCCTCGCCGACGCGAAGTTCCTTGATCGCCAATACACCGCGTTCGGCAAGCTCATCGGCGGCGACGATGTGCTTGAAGCCATCGGTAGCGTGGAGACGACCTTCGCCGGCGGCCGCGAGAAAAGTCGGCCGACGCGCCGCATGAGCGTGGAGAGCGTGCAGATCGTGCCTCGCGATTCCGTGAAGGTGTAGCGCGGGCCGGAGAGCCTGACTGGCTCCGCTCATGCCCGTGTCCTCCGACCTCCGAGCGTTGCTGAAGCAATACTTCGGCTTCGAGTCCTTCCGTCCACTCCAGGAGGAAATCATCCGCGACGCGCTCGCGGGCAAGGACATCCTTGCACTGCTTCCGACCGGCGGCGGCAAATCGCTCTGCTTCCAGCTTCCCGCACTCGCCCGCGACGGACTCACCGTAGTGGTCTCGCCGCTGATTGCGTTGATGAAGGACCAAGTGGACGCGCTCACTGCGAGCGGTGTCCCGGCGACGTTCCTGAATTCCTCACTCAAAGCGGATGAGTCGCGCGCGCGACTGCGTGGTCTCCACAACGGCGAGTATCGCCTGCTCTACGCCGCGCCCGAGCGGCTGATGCTCTCGGGGATGCTCGACGACCTCCAGCGCTGGCGCGTGAACCAGTTCGCGATTGATGAAGCGCATTGCATCAGCGAGTGGGGCCACGACTTCCGCCCCGAGTATCGGCAGATCGCGCAGCTCCGCGAACGGTTCCCGCAAGTCCCCTTCATGGCGCTCACCGCCACCGCCACGGAGCGCGTGCGCGAAGACATCGCCGAGCAACTCAAGCTCCGCGATCCCGCGCGCTACGTCGCCAGCTTCAACCGCCCGAACCTCACCTACCGTGTCAGCGCCAAGGCCGGCGCTTACGGACAAGTGCTCGACTTCCTCCGCGCGCACCCGCGCGACAGCGGCATCATCTACTGCCAGGCGCGCAAGACTACCGAGTCGCTCGCCGAGAAGCTCCGCGCCGACGGCATCAAGGCCGCGCCGTATCACGCCGAGGTCGCGAAGGAGGAGCGTTCCGGCAATCAGGAAGGCTTCCTCCGCGACGAGATCCGCGTCATCTGCGCGACCATCGCCTTCGGCATGGGCATCAACAAGCCCAACGTCCGCTTCGTCATCCACTACGACCTGCCGAAGAACATCGAGGGCTACTACCAGGAGACGGGGCGCGCGGGCCGCGACGGACTGCCGAGCGAGTGCGTGCTGCTCTTCAGCGCCGGTGATGTGCAGAAGCACCTCGGCTTCATTGCCGAGAAGCCGCCTAGCGAAGCCGCCATCGCCCGCGAGCAACTCAACCAGATGGTTCACTACGCCGAGTGCTCCGGTTGCCGGCGGGTGGAACTGCTGGCTTACTTCGGCGAAGGCTCGGAGGAGGAAAACTGCGGCGCGTGCGACAACTGCCTCACTCCGCGCGCGACCTTTGACGGCACCGTGGCCGCGCAGAAATTCATGTCGTGCGTCTATCGCATCCGGCAGGCGGGCAGCTTCGGCGTTGGGCTGAATCACATCATCGAAGTCCTCACCGGCGCGCAGAGCGAGCGCGTGCTCAAGTGGGGTCACCAAAAGCTTACCACCTACGGGATCGGCCACGAACACACGCGATCTGAGTGGGCCGCCATCGGGCGCGAACTCATCCGCCTCGGTTTCCTACGCCAGACCACGGACAAATTCCCCGTCGTCGAGCTCACCGACGCCGGCCGCGCCGTGCTGACCGCACGCACAAAAGTCACCTTGACCAAGCCCGTCACCGCGCCCGAGAAGGTCGTCAGCCACGTCGGCGAAATCGCCTGTGACGAGTTGCTCTTCGAGAAGCTTCGCCGTCTCCGCAAGGAACTCGCCGACGCGCGGGCCGTGCCGAGCTACATCATCTTCAGCGACGTGGCGCTACGCCAGATGGCGCGGCTCTATCCGAAGACCGAAGCTGAGTTCAGCCGTATCAGTGGCGTGGGCGTGAGCAAACTGCGCGATTTTGGCGCGCAGTTTCTGGAGGAAGTCGCCGCGCACTTGCGCGTGAACCCGAAGCAAATCTTCGCCGACACTTCCTTCACCCAGAAGCCTTCGGCCCCGCAACGCGGCAAGCTCACCGAGACCATCGTCGCCACGCTGCACTACTGGCGCGGTGGCCGGACCGTGGACGAGATCGCCCGTCTGCGGGACGTGAAGCCCACGACCATCTACGGTCACCTCGCTGACGCCGTGGACGCTGGCGAGCCGTTCGATTTGAACCAGGTGATGACCGCCGACCAGCAAACGCGCGCGGCGAAAGCGTTTTACCAGTTCGGCTGGAGTAACCTCACTGGTGTGAAGGAGTCGTTGCCGGACATCGATTACGGCCCGCTGCGCTTGTTCCGCGCGGTGAAGCAGCGCCAGTAGCTCGACATTGGGATATCGAGTTGGTTGACGCGCGCGTTGACAGGCTGCCGCTTGCCCGCCGACACTCACTTCATGTTCCGCCGCACTTTGCATGGTCTCGCGTTGGGTCTTTTGGCGATCTTTATGTCCGGGTGTGCTCACACCCAGCCCGCGCCGGTTTCCGCCATCAGTCCCACCCGCCTCGTCGGCGTCGTCCAAGTGGACCTCACGCCAGAATATTCCGTGCGGCTCAATGGTTACGGCGGTCGCCGCCTGGAATCCGAAGGCATCGAGCAGCGCATTCGCGCCAAGGCGCTCGCCCTCGGCAGCGATGCTCAAGGGCCGTTCATCCTCATCACCGTGGACAACTGCGGCGTGCCCGAGTGGATCCGCACCGAGCTGCTCCAACGTCTCGCGGCGAAGCACATCACGAGCGAGCGCTTCGCTATTTGCTCCAGCCACACGCACTCCGCGCCGATGCTCAATGGCGTGCTGCCCACCATCTTCGGCGTGCCCATCCCGCCGGAGCACCAGTTGCACATCGACCGCTACACGCGCGAGTTCACCGATAAGCTTGAACAGCTTGTGCTCGCTGCGCTTGCGGATCGGAAGCCCGCGTCGCTCGCGTGGACGAAGGGCGAAGTGAAGTTTGCGAAGAACCGTCGCAAGCCCACGCCCACGGGCTTTCAGAACGCCGAGAATCCCGCCGGCCCCACTGATCACGAGCTGCCGCTGCTGCGCGTGACCTCGCCCGAGGGAATCCTCCGCGCCGTGCTCGTCAACTACGCTTGCCACTGCACGACCACGGGCTTCAACAAGCTGCATGCCGACTGGGCCGGCTGCGCGCAGTTCGCCATCGAGAAGGCGCACCCCGGCGTCGTCGCTCTCACGGCCATCGGCTGCGGCGCAGACCAGAACCCTTATCCGCGCGGCACCTACGAGCTGGCGGAGAAGCACGGGCAGGAACTGGCCACCGAGGTTGCGCGGTTGTTGAAGGACGGCAAGTTCACCGAACTGCGCGGCCCGCTCACCGGGGTCACCAAGCGCATCGAACTGCCGTTCGACAAGCTGCCTACGCGTGCGGAATGGGAGGCCGCCGCAAAGAAGCCCGGCGCGGACGGGCTGCGCGCGCAGTTCGCCCTCGCCAAGCTGGACAAGGGCGAAAAGATTCCCGACCGCCTGCCGTATCTGGTGCAGGTTTGGAGCTTTGATCGCGCCCTCGCGATGGTGTTCCTCCCTGGCGAAGTCGTCGTGGACTACGGTCTGCGCATCAAGCGCGAGTTCGACGGCACGCGCGTCTGGGTCAGCGCCTACGCCAACGACGTGCCGTGCTACATCCCCTCGCGCCGCGTCTGGGACGAGGGCGGCTACGAGGCGGCGGGCGCAATGGTTTACTATAACCGTCCGAACCGCTTCGACGGAACGCAGGAGACGCGCATTTTTAACGCGGTGCAGGCCCTGATGCCCAAGGCGTTTGCTGCCCCGGCCAAGTAACCTTCCCCAAACGAACTCACCCCCATCATGAAACAATTGTCTCGTCTGTCTGCCCTGCTGTTCCTCGCCTCGGCTCTCACTTCGCGTGCCGCCGAGCTGGCCATCCCCGACAACGTCACGTTCGAGCGCGACATTGTTTATGCCGAGGCAGGCGGCGCGAAGGTGCAGCTCAACCTGGCGCGGCCGAAGAATGCCAGTGGTCCGCTGCCTGCCGTGTTGTGCATCCACGGTGGCGGGTTTCGCGCCGGAAGTCGCGAAGGCTACAACAAGCTTTGCCTCACGCTGGCGCAGCGCGGTTTCGTGGCAGCCACCATCAGCTACCGGCTCGCGCCGATGCATCAGTTCCCCGCCGCCGTTCACGACACGAAGGCCGCGGTGCGCTGGCTACGCGCGAACGCGGCGAAGTATGGCGTCAACCCCGACTGCATCGGCGTAACGGGCGGCTCTGCGGGCGGGCACCTCGTGCAATTCCTCGGCGTCACGGCCGGCGTGAAGGAGTTCGAGGGCGCGGACAACCCCGGCTTCTCCAGCGCCGTCACGTGCGTGGTGAACGTGTATGGCCCGAGCGACTTCACCAAGTCCTACGGCAAGAGCGTGGACGCACACGTCGTGCTGCCGCTGTGGCTCGGCGGCGATGTCGAGACGGCGCGCGCGAAGCACATCCAATCCAGCCCGTTGAACTGGGTCACGCCCAACGCCGCGCCGACGCTCCTCATCCACGGCACCGAGGACAAATACGTGGCCTACGAACAGGCGCTTTGGATGCGCGACCGGCTCTCGGCGTGCGGTGTGCCGGTGGAGTTGCTCACGCTGGAAGGCGCCGGCCACGGCTTCAAGGGCGCGGACGCGGAGAAGGCGGAGGCGGCGTTGCTTGCCTACTTCGAGCAGCGGTTGAAGAAGTAGGATTTGCGCATTGACGGTCCTTCGCTCGCCGATAGGATGCCCGGCCTTGTCGGTTTGAAATTGAACCTTAACGAACACGAACTATGGCAGTGAAAGTTGCAATCAACGGATTCGGCCGCATCGGCCGCTTGGTCTTCCGCGCGATGGTCGAGCAGGGGCTCGTCGGCAAGGAAGTCGAAGTCGTCGCGGTCGGCGACATCGTCCCGGCGGACAACCTGGCTTACCTCCTCAAATACGATTCCACCCAGGGCCGCTTCAACGGCACCGTCGGATCCAAGAAATCCGCCGCCGACAAGGCCGAGGACGACATTCTGATCGTGAACGGTGCGGATATCCGCGTCGTGTCCGCCAAGTCCCCCGCCGAGTTACCGTGGAAGGCGCTGGGCGTGGACATCGTCATCGAATCCACCGGACTTTTCACCGAGGCCGAGAAAGCCAAGGGCCACATCACCGCCGGCGCGAAGAAAGTCATCATTTCGGCCCCCGCCAAGAATGAAGACATCACCGTCGTCATGGGCGTGAACCACGAGAAGTATGATGCCGCCAAGCATCACATCATCTCCAATGCGAGCTGCACCACGAACTGCCTCGCGCCGCTCGTCCACGTGTTGCTCAAGGAAGGCTTCGGCATCGAGGAAGGGTTGATGACCACCATCCACGCCTACACCGCCACACAGAAGACCGTGGACGGCCCGAGCAAGAAGGATTGGAAAGGTGGCCGCAGCGCCGCGATCAACATCATCCCCTCCGCCACCGGTGCCGCGCGCGCCGTCGGCCTCGTCTGCCCCGAAGTGAAGGGCAAGCTCACCGGCATGGCCTTCCGCGTGCCCACGCCGACCGTTTCCTGCGTGGACCTCACGGTGAAGACCGTGAAGGAAACCAGCTACGCCGAAATCTCCGTCGCCATGAAGAAGGCCAGCGAGACCTACCTCAAAGGCGTGCTCGAATACACCGCCGACGAAGTGGTCTCCACCGACTTCATCCACTCCAAGTCCTCGTCCATTTACGACGCCGGCTCCGGCATCGAGCTGAACAACCGCTTCTTCAAACTCGTGAGCTGGTATGACAACGAGTGGGGCTACAGCAACCGCGTCGGCGACCTGGTGAAATACATCATCGGCAAGGGCCTGTAAGCCGCGCTGAATTCTCTGCCATCGCAACGGCGTCCCGGCAACGGGACGCCGTTTGCATTGGAAGTTACCTCTCAGCGGCGTGCCTCGCCGCACATCTTGGCGCTTCCGTAGCGGACGGGGCTTCGCCTAAGCTCACGTTCATGCGCCTGAACTTGATTCCTGTCTGCGTAGGGTTGCTCTGGCTCGCCGGAGCGGCGCCCGCGGCGCCCGCCAAACCCAACATCATCTTCCTCCTCGCCGACGACATCGGCTACGCGGACCTCTCGTGCTACGGCGCGAAGCACGCGCAGACGCCGAACCTGGACCGCCTCGCCGCGCAGGGCTGCCGCTTCACGGACGCGCACTCGCCTGCCTCCACCTGCACGCCGACGCGCCGCGCGTTTCTCACCGGCGTTTACTCGTGGCGGCAGCAGGCGGGTTCCAGTATCGCGCCGGGCGATGCGCCCCTCTCGATCCAGCCCGGCACCAGCACGGCGGCCTCTTTGATGAAGTCGGCCGGCTACAAGACCGGCGTCGTGGGCAAGTGGCACCTCGGCCTCGGGCCCGAAGGCGGCCCGGACTGGAATGGCGAAATCAAGCCCAGCCCGCTTGATGTCGGCTTCGACTACATGTTCATCATGGCGGCGACCGGCGACCGCGTGCCGACTGTTTATATTGAGAACCGCCACGTCGTGAATCTCGACCCGAAGGACCCGATCACCGTCAGTTACAAAGCCAAGGTCGGCATCGATCCCACCGGCGCGGAGAACCCCGAATTGCTCAAGCTCAAGCACACGCACGGGCACGACATGACGATCGTCAACGGTGTCGGCCGCATCGGCTGGATGACTGGCGGCAAGGCGGCTCGCTGGAAAGACGAGGACATGGCTGACACGTTCACTGGCAAGGCACTGAAATTCATCGAGGACAACAAGAGCGGCCCGTTCTTCCTCTACTTCGCCACGCACAATATCCACGTGCCCCGCGTGCCGAACCCGCGCTTCAAGGGCACGAGCCCCGTCGGCACCCGCGGCGACTCCATCCACGAACTCGACGACACCACCGGAAAACTTCTCGCGAAGCTCGACGAGCTGAAACTCACCGACAATACCCTGCTCATCTTCACCAGCGACAACGGCGGCGTGATGGACGATGGCTACGAGGATGTGGGCAAGACCAACTACCATCCGAACGCGCCGTTGCGGGGCTACAAGGGCGGCATCTTCGAGGGCGGCCACCGCGTGCCGTTGATCGCGCGCTGGCCCGGCCACATCAAGCCCGGCACGCAGAGCGGCGCGCTGATGGCGCACTTGGACATGCCCGCGACGTTCGCCGCCGTGGCCGGAGTGAAAATCCCAGAAGGCCAATGCTCCGACAGCATCAATGTGCTGCCGGCGCTCCTCGGCCAGACGAAGCAATCGCCGCGCGAAACCTTCGTCGCTCACAACGGCGGAACCAAGGGGCCGTTCGCGCTGCGTGTCGGTGACTGGAAATTTCTCGAGGCCAATGCCAACGCGGGCTACGGCAAGGCCAAGTCAAATCCCAAGGCCGATGCGAAAAACCCGCCCGCGCCGCAGCTCTTCAACCTCGCGATGGATCTCAGCGAGACCAACAACCTCGCCGCCGTGCAGCCGCAGAGGCTTGCCGAAATGGCCGCGCTCCTGGCAAAAATTCGCGGTGTGACGCCCACTGCACCGCCGGCCACCCCGAAGGCAGGGCGGTAATTCATCCCTTTGGATCGCGGATGGTCAAGCAACGCGGCCCGCGCTACGCTCGTGGCTGGAATGATTGAATCGACTCAGACCGGACCCTTGGACCCAACCGCCCCGCCGACGGAGTCGGTCGCGGCCCGGCTCAAAGCTGCGACAGAGCTGCTCGAAAAGGTCGCGGGCGACCGCGCGTTGCTGGCGCAGTTGACCCTTGAGGAGCGCACGCGGCTGCTGACAGCGGCGGGCGATATTTATTGCCCGGACTTGAAGGAGCGCCGCCGGCTCGTGAAGGCACGGGTGAAGCAGCGCAAGGCGGAGAAGCTCGAACGCGACCAGTCGAAACTCAACGAGACGGGCATCCGCAAGTTGCGGCGTGAAAAAGTCTTCATGACGCCTAACGTCTTCCCGCCGCTCGGATTCCAGCAGGAGGAAGTGAAGGACAACCCAGAGTTCCGCGAGGTGGTTGAGCCGCAGAACTGCTACATCTGCAAAAATGATTACTCGGCCATCCACCATTTCTACGACCAGCTCTGCCCGGCGTGCGCGGAGTTGAACTGGCGCAAGCGCACCGAGTCAGCCGACCTGCGCGGGCGCGTGGCGCTGCTCACCGGCGGGCGTGTGAAGATCGGCTATCAGGCGGGCATCAAGCTGCTACGCGCGGGCGCGCACGTGATCGTGAGCACGCGTTTCCCGCGCGACTCGGCGATTCGCTACGCGGCCGAGCCGGACTTCAAGGACTGGGGCCACCGGCTGGAAATCTTCGGCCTGGACTTGCGCCACACGCCGAGTGTGGAGGCGTTCTGCAAACACCTGCTGGCCACGCGGTCGCGACTGGACTTCATCATCAACAACGCCTGCCAGACCGTGCGGCGGCCGCCGGATTTTTATCAGCACATGATGGAGAAGGAGACGTCGTCGCTGGGCACCATGCCCGAGGCGGCGCGTCACTTGCTCGGAGCCTACGAGGGCTTGCGTGGCTATCACATGCTGCCGGAAGGTGACGCCAGCCTCGTCCAGAAGCGCATGGCGGAGGTCGCCGGGCTGACGCACGCAGCAGAACTTTCGCAGGTGCCGCTGTTGCCGGATGAACTCGCGGCCCAACAAGCCTTGTTCCCGCAGGGACAGCTTGATCAGGACCTGCAGCAGGTGGATTTGCGCGAGCGCAATTCATGGCGGCTGCTGATGCACGAAGTGCCGGCGGTGGAGTTGCTCGAAGTGCAACTCGTCAACGCCATCGCCCCGTTCATTCTCAACGCCCGCCTCAAACCGCTCATGCTTCGCACGCCGGAACGCGACAAGCACATCGTCAACGTTTCCGCCGTCGAGGGGCAGTTCTACCGGAAGTTCAAAACCACGCGCCATCCGCACACGAACATGGCCAAGGCCGCGCTTAATATGATGACGCGCACCAGCGCGGCGGACTATCACGCCGACGGCATCCACATGAACGCCGTGGACACCGGCTGGGTGACGGACGAGGACCCTGTGCAGATCGCAGCGCGCAAACAGGAGATGCATCGCTTCCACCCGCCACTGGACATCGTGGACGGCGCGGCGCGGATCGTGGACCCGATCATCGCGGGCTTCAACACCGGCGAGCACCTTTGGGGAAAATTCCTGAAAGACTACGTGCCGACCGATTGGTGAGCACATGGCCTCCTCAATTAATTCCAAATACCATTCGCATTCTTAGCGGGAGCGAGCGACACTGTCCGGCCCATGCAGTCGCCTTCGACCTCCGAACCCGATCACGAAGCCACATCGCCAGCCCCGACGCCCAAGGTGATTGCCGAACCGGATTTTTCCGGCGAGCCCGTTCCTGTCGGCCAGTTCACCGAGCGCGCCGACTTTCCGCAATGCACGCTGGGGGTTTACGTCAGCATCCACGGCTTCACCGGCGTGGTTGTGGAAATCATCAACCAGTCGCTCAAGGTTCGTTCCCGCGACGGGATTTCGCAGCGGTTCAATGCCTATCGTCTTAAGACGCTGTTCGCGCCGCCGGATCGCACCAAGCCGGTTACACAGACCTTGTCCATGGAACGGCCCAAGCCCGCACCAACACCAAAACCCGACGACGAACCCGAAGACCTGCTCCCCGCACGCCGCGTCGTCACGAATCCCGACTTCGACCAACCCGTGCGGGCGATCCGCGCGTTTGCGACGCAGGCGGACTTTCCGGAGAACGTTTACGGCAAGCACGTGGACATCCCCGGCTATGCAGGCGTGGTCGTGGAGATCGTGAAGGGCTCACTGCGCGTGCAGTCGCCGACCGGCACGATCCGCAGCTACAACGTGGACGCGCTAAAGAAACTTTACGGTCGGCCGTGAGCCGCATCACCGCTGCACGGTTTGCTTAACTGACCGGTTTAAGGCACTATCCCGCCTGAATGGCTGCTGCCCACAAACCCAAACCTGCACCGGACCTCACCGCGTTTCTTCCCATGTCCCGCGCCGAGATGGACGCACGCGGCTGGGATGAACTCGACGTGCTCCTCATCACCGGCGACGCGTATGTGGATCACCCGTCCTTTGGCGCGGCAATGATCGGGCGCGTGCTGGAGGCGGAAGGCCTGCGTGTGGGCATCGTCGCCCAGCCGGACTGGACGAAGATCGACTCCATCCAAGTCATGGGCGCGCCAAAGCTCTTCGTTGGTGTGACGGCGGGCAATCTCGACTCGATGCTGTCCAACTACACCGCCGCGCGCCACAAGCGGAAGGACGACGTTTACAGCGCGGGCGGCGTGCCGGGCCGGCGGCCCAACCACGCGGCCGTCGTGTATTCGCAGATGGCGCGACGCGCTTTCCCCGGCGTGCCGGTCGTGCTTGGCGGCATGGAGGCCTCCATGCGTCGCGTGGCGCATTACGATTACTGGGAGGACAAACTCAAGCCCTCCATCATGGCCGACGCCAAGGCCGACGTGCTCGTCTACGGCATGGGCGAAGTGCCCGTGCGCGAAATCGTCAAGCGCCTGCGCTCCGGACGCAAAGACTTCTCTGGCATTCGCGGCACGGCCCTCTTCCTCGGGGCCAAGGCCACGGCTACGGCTGATTTCAGCGATTGCATCATCCTGCCGTCGTGGGAGGAGTTGCAGGCAGACAAGACGCACTTGATGCGGCTCACCAAGACCGTCGAGGCGCAGCAGACGCCGCACTGCGGCAAGCGCCTCGTGCAGATGCATGGCAACCGCGCGGTGCTGCAGGAAGCGCCGGAGTTTCCCGTGGACGGCCCGGACCTTGACGCACTCTACGAACTGCCCTTTGCCCGCGCGGCGCATCCGAGCTACACCGAGCCGGTGCCGGGCTTCGCGACCATCAAGGACTCTATCATCGTCTCGCGCGGCTGCGCGGGCGGCTGCACCTTCTGCGGGCTGGGCTTTCATCAAGGCAAGTTCCTCTCCAGCCGCAGCGTGGATTCCGTGATGAAGGAAATCCGCAAGCTCACCGAGTCTGACACCTTCCGCGGCACCGTCTCCGACCTCGGCGGGCCGACGGCAAATCTCTACGGCGCGAAAAACGGCCACGCGCCGGAGTGCAAGAAGTGCCATCGCCCCAGCTGCCTCTGGCCAACCATCTGCCCCATCTTCGGCATCGACGAAAAGGCCGGCCTCGACCTCTTGCGCGGCTCGCGGTCGCAGCCCGGAGTGAAGCACGTCTTCGTCCAATCGGGCATCCGCATGGACGTCGCGTTGCGCACGCCCACCTACACGAAGGAGTTGGTGCAGAACCACGTGAGCGGCCACATGAAAGTCGCGCCGGAACACATGGACCCCGGCACGCTCCGCCGGATGCGCAAGCCCGCCGGCGATTTCCCGGCGTTCATGGAGAAGTTCTTCGACCTCAGCGACGAAGTCGGCAAAGAGCAATACCTCGTCCCCTACTTCATCTCCAGCTTCCCCGGCTGCACCGAGGAAGAGATGGGCGCGGTGGAAAAGTTTTTGAAGAAAGAGAAGTGGAACCTCCAGCAAGTGCAGGACTTCATCCCGCTGCCCATGACCGGCTCGGCGGCGATGTATGTCACCGGCCTCGACATCAACACTGGCCAGCCTATCCCCGTGGTGCGCGGTGCCGGCGACCGCGAGCGGCAGAAGCGCATGCTGCGCCCCAACGCCCCCCACGAAGCCCGCATGACCGGCAGCCGCCGACGCATGGCCAGCACCGAATTCTGCCCCGGCGCGCAGATGGACACAGTGGACTAAGCGCGCAACGAGCGCCGCCCGTTGCTCCGCTTGTCGGTCAGCTCACCGGCGCGGGAAAAAGGTCTCCTGCAACGAACCCTTCTCGGTGCGGATTTGCATGCCCGGTTTCACATTGTTGCGCTGAAACCAGCCTTGCCGCGTCTCCAAAACATACTGCACCCGATCAGTGTCCGAAGGCACCGGCGTCTCATCGCGTGGCTGCGCCGCGTGGACATCCAGCAACGTGCCGTCGGAAGCGAGGTAGGCAATGTCCAGCGGCACCAGCGTATTCCGCATCCAAAACGAGCGGCGGCCCGGATCGTCGAAGATGAAAATCATCCCCTCCATCTCGGCCATGTTCGTGCGCCACATCATGCCAACCTGATGCTCGATTGGGGTGCGTGCAATCTCCGTGACCATCTCATGCGCGCCGAGCCAGAGCTTGATGGTGGGCAGCTTCGGCTGCGGCTGGCCGGACTCCGTGGGGTCGGCTGACGCGGTCGCGCCACCTGCCTTCGGCGCAGAGGCTGGGTTAGGACACGCGGCCAGCAATAAGCAAACACACGCAAAGAGCAGAACAGAAAGTTGCTTCATGTGCGGTGAGCTTGGCAGAGCCGAACGGGAATTCAATTCAACGAAACCTTACTTCGCGTCGCGGACGTGCTTGTCCATCCACCCGACCATCTTGTCCCACATCTCCGGCAGATACACGTGGCCGAGGCCGGGATAGACGACGTTCTCAAAGCCCGCCTCCGCGCGATACAACCCGTAGGCCGGGCGAATCTTCGTCTCCAGCTTGCGAATGCCTTCGATGGGCGAGCCGTAGTCCTTATCACCGGTCATGTAGAGCATCGGGCGCGGCGCAGCCAGCGCCATCACCGCTTCGCTGTCGAAGTGGTTCAACATCCCCGGCACGAAGTAGTAGATACCGTGGTATTTCAGACCTTCGATGCGAATGAGGTCCGTGTAGCGCGTCATGCAGGCGACGGTCACGCCCGCGCGGAGCCGCTCGTCCAGTGCCGCCAGCCACCACGTGCGCGTCGCGCCCATGCTGATGCCGGTGACACCGATGCGCGACGCGTCCACCTCCTTGCGCGACGCTAGGTAATCCAACGCCATCAAGTCATCGCGCAGAATCATCCCCCACAGCGAGCGTCCGGCCCAGAGGTTGAACTTCGACGCTGTCATTTCGCCCGCGCCGCCCTTCTCCGCGAGGCCACCCGGCCCTTGGCCGTTGCGTTCGCCGAAGCAGTAGGCATCAACGCCAAGCACCACGTAGCCGCGCTTGGCCAGCGTCGGCCCGGGCATCACCGGCGTGGCGTTGGTGCGGAGCAACTCGTCCTTGCCGATGTCGTATTGGCCGCCGTGCCAGTGGCAATAGAGGATGGCCGGCGATTTGCCGGAAACTCCTTTGGGCAGGAACACATAGCCCGGAACGGTCGCGCCCGCGCCGTTGTCGAAGGTGAACTTCTCGAAGACGTAATCGCCCCGATCCTCGCGCGTGACGGTCGTGACCTTGGGCACCTTGGGGCGCGGCGGCAGCTTGCCGAGCAACTGCCACAGCGTCGCGCGCACCTCGGCGCGTTGTTTCTCCCACGCGGCCTTGGTCTTCGGCACAGCGAACTCAGGTGCGACTGGCGCGGCGGCGAGCCACGCCTCGGCATTGGACACGTTGGTCTGGGCCATGAGCGGAGCGGCGGCAAGGAACAGCGCGAACCCGGCCGCCAGCGCGGTGCAGGATGAAGGATACGTTTTCATTGCGACAGGATTTCCGCGCGAATGAAAGCAGGTTGCCGCTTGCCAGCGAAGCGATTTCACAAACACATTTGGCCCGTGCAGCCCAAGCCTCTTTATCTCAACGGTGAGTTCATCGCCGCAGACAAAACTCTCTCCGTCCGCAATCCCGCCACCGGGGAGACCATCGCGCAGATGTCCACCTGCGGACGCGACCACGTCGCGCAGGCCCTGGCTGATGCACACGCGGCGTTCCAGTCGTGGCGCAACGTCGTGGGGCGGACGCGCGGGGATTTCTTGCTGAAGATTGCCGTCGAGGTCGAGCGGCGGAAGGACGAGTTCGCCCGCACCATCACGCTCGAAAACGGCAAACCGCTCGCGCAGAGCGCCGGCGAAGTGGCGATGACGATTGACCACCTGCGCTGGTTCGCCGAGGAGGCGCGGCGCGGCTACGGACGCGTCATCCCGCCGCAGGTGGAGGGCAAGCGACACCTCGTCATCAAGTCACCCATCGGCGTGGTCGCAGCCATCAGCCCGTGGAACTTCCCGCTCGTGCTCGCCGTGCGGAAGGTCGCCGCCGCGCTGGCCGCCGGCTGCACCGTCGTGCTCAAGCCCGCCAGCGCCACGCCGCTCTGCGCCGTGCTGTTCGCTGAATGCGTCCACGCGGCGAATTTGCCGAAGGGCGCGTTCCAGCTCGTGGCCGGTTCGGCAGCGGAGATCGCGGCGGAGTTCTTGGAGAACCCGCTGTGCCGCAAGATCACTTTCACTGGCTCGACCGAAGTCGGGAAGAAACTCATCGCCGGGGCCGCCGCGCAGGTGAAGCCGCTCTCGCTCGAACTCGGCGGGCATTCGCCCGTGCTGGTCTTCGACGACGCCGACCTCGCGAAGGCCGTCGAGGGCACGATGATCGCCAAGTATCGCAACACCGGGCAGTCGTGCATCGCGGCGAATCGCATCTACGTCCAGCGCGGCTTGGCGGAAAAGTTTATCGCTGCGTTCGTGGAGCGGGTGAAGGCGCTCAAAGTCGGCAGCGGCCTCGAACCGGGCGTGGACATCGGCCCGCTCATCAACCCTGCCGCCGTGGACTTGGCGATGAAACACATCGTCGACGCGCAGGCCAAGGGCGCGCAACTCCTCTGCGGAGGCCAGCGCTGGGGCGAGGCAGGCAGCGCGTTCCTTCAGCCGACCGTGCTCACTGGTGTGCCCGGCGCATCGCTCGGCATGTGCGACGAGACCTTCGCACCGGTCGCCTACGTGAACGTCTTCGACACGGAAGCAGAGGCCATCGCGCGCGCGAACGACACGACCTACGGTCTCGCCGCGTATGTCTTCACGCACGACCTGAACCGGGCCTTCCGCCTGATGGAGTCCCTCGAAGCCGGCATGATCGGCATCAACGACGGCGTGCCTACGACCAGCAACGCGCCCTTCGGCGGCGTGAAGCAAAGTGGCTGGGGCCGCGAGTTGGGCAGCGATGGGCTCGACGCATTTCTCGACACGAAGCACGTGAGCTTGGCCCTGTAAGGCAGCCTGCCCGCTTCTGTTGCTTCACACCGGCGGTCGCATGCTTGGTTGCCTTGCGATGTTGGCAAGCAGCTTCTCCGCGCAGGCGCGCGCGAACTCCGGCGCGTTGATGACGCAATCCATTTCCACGACCTCGATATCCTTGCGCAAGCCCTGCTTCAGCGCGTTAAACAGTGCCGTGTCTGCGGTGGGGTCGTGGAACTTTTGACCCGGCGCACTGATGACGCTGATGGCCCGCTGCGGGAGCAAGACGGTGACAGGCGCGGTCGAGAGATTGACCTTCTCCGCGAGGATGCGGCCCAGCTCTGCGCACTCGGCGGGCGTCGTGCGCATCAAGGTGACCTGCGGGTTGTGCTGGTAGAAGGTGCGCCCCGCGAACTTCGCCGGGACGGTCTCGGGTGCGCCGAAGTTCACCATGTCGAGGCAGCCGGGCGCGACAATCGCGGGCACGCCATGGCGGGCGGCGGCTTCGCAACGCGTCGGGCCAGCGCCCAGAATGCCGCCGACCAACTCGTCGGCCCACTCGGTGGTCGTGATATCCAGCACGCCGGCCACGAGGCTGGATTCAATGAGCGACTCCATCGCGCGGCCGCCGGTGCCCGTCGCGTGGAAGACGAGGACTTCGTAGCCAGCGGCTTCGATGATTTTCTTCGCGGCCTGCACGCATTCGGTCGTGTTGCCGAACATGCTCGCGACGACAATGGGCTTGTCCTCGCCGGGTGGCGGGACGCACTCGACCATGCCGCAAATCGCGCCGGCAGCGCGCGAGAGAATCTGGCGCGAGATGCGATTGATGCCGGCGACATCCACCACAGCCGGGACCATCACAATGTCCTTCACGCCGACGTATTGCGCGGTGTTGCCGGACGCGAGCGTGGAAACCATGAGCTTGGGGAAGCCAATGGGCAGCGCGCGCATCGCGGCGGTGCCAATGGCCGTGCCGCCGCCGCCCCCGAGCGAGATCACGCCGTCAATGCGGCGCGCTTCGACGAGCTTGCTTAACACCACGGGCGCGCCCTTCGCCATCGCGGCGACCGCCTCGCCGCGGTCCTTGCGGGCGATCATCGCCGCGAAGTCCACGCCCGCCGCCGCCGCGACCTCAATCCGAGTGACATCGGGTTTGAGCTTCGGCGCGTCGAGCGTGCCGGTGTCGATGACGAGCACGTGATGTCCGCGCTCACGGATGAGGTTCGCGACGAAGGCATGTTCCTCGCCCTTCGTGTCCATTGTGCCGAGCACTGCGATGGTCGCCATAGGTGTGGCCGGGAAACTAAACGCTTTCGTCGGCGTGGCGAACTTTTCCTTTCGGCCCGCACGGGCTTCCGGCATAACGCGACATCGCATGAAGCCACAGTTCGTTATCTTGTTCCTGCTGGGGTCGTTCCTCGTCACCCGCGTTCACGCCGCGCCCGCCAAGGACATCTTCGCTGAGAACGTCCGCACCACCGAACCACTGTCGCCGGAGCAGGAGCGCGAGAAATTTTATCTCCCGCCCGGCTTCAAGATTCAGCTCGTCGCCGCCGAACCAGACCTCCGCAAGCCGATGAACATGGCCTTCGACTCCGTGGGCCGGCTCTGGGTCACGGAGTCGCGCGAGTATCCCTTCGCCGCGACCAACGACGCCACGGCCCGTGACACCATCCGCATTTTCTCGAACTTTGATGACAATGGCCGCGCCCAAAAGGTCACGACCTTCGCCACCAACCTGAACATCCCCATCGGCCTCTACCCGTTCCGCTCGGTCAGCACCAACGCGGCGAATCCCAACGACCGCAAGCTCACCTGGAAGTGCGTCGTCTGGTCCATCCCCAACATCTACCTGCTCGAAGACACCGACGGCGACGGTATCGCCGACAAGAAGACGCTGCTCTACGGCCCGTTCGACACCACGCGCGACACGCACGGAAACCAGGCCAGCTTCCGGCGCGGCCTCGATGGCTGGATTTATGCCACGCATGGCTTCAACAACCAGTCCTGCGTCGCGGGCAAAGACGGCCACGAAATCTTCCTCCCCTCCGGCAACATCTACCGCTTCAAACTCGACGGCTCGCGCATCGAGCACTGGACCCACGGGCAGGTCAACCCCTTCGGCCTCTGCTTCGACCCGCTGGGGAACCTCTACTCCGCCGACTGCCACAGCTCGCCCATCTACCAGCTCCTGCGCGGTGCACACTATCCGAGCTTCGGTCGCCCGCACGACGGCCTCGGCTTCGGGCCCACGACCATTCAGCACTCCCACGGCAGCACCGCCATCGCGGGCATCGTTTACATCAGCGACCCCGCGTGGCCCGCCGAGTATCAGAACAACATTTTCATCGGCAATGTGATGACCAGCCGCATCAACCGCGACCAAATCACCTTCACCGGCAGCACCAGCAAGGGGAAGGAGATGCCCGACTTCCTCCGCACTGACGACCCGTGGTTCCGGCCGGTAGATTTGCAATTCGGCCCCGACGGTGCGCTGTGGGTAGCGGACTTTTACAATCGCATCATCGGCCACTACGAAGTGCCGCTGCTGCATCCCGGCCGCGACCGCGAGCGCGGCCGGATTTGGCGCATCGTCCCGCCCGGAGGAGCAGACGTAAAGCAGCTGAGTGTGGTGCCTGATAAGAAGTCACTTCCACCTAACTATGTCGAACAACAGCCTGAACGACTCATAGGAGAACTTGGTTCGCCAAACCCGACGCGCCGCTCACTCGCTTGGGGTGAACTCGACCTCAGACCAGTGCTTGGTAAGCACAGCATAATGCACTTTGTAGAGACGGGCCTATGGCGTTATCACACCACGCAAAGTCGCGATTCTGCGCAGTCCATCGTGCTGTGGCTCCTTGACCCCCAGGCACCATTCCATGAGGCCGTTTTGCTTAAAGCGCTACGCGACAAAGCGGAAATCGTGCGTGTTCACACGCTTCGCATCCTCACGGAGCGCGGCCTCCAGGCCGCCGCCGGAGCGCCGAGCATTGCTCGGCCTGATCCGGGCGCCGTGCCCTCCGTGCCGAGCGATGCTCGGCGCTCCGCGCTTCTCGCCGCCGCGCGCGCCGCGCTTGATGACGACAGCGCCTTTGTCCGGCGCGCCGCAGCGGATGCCCTCGCCGCGAACCCGCACCCGGACAACCTCAACCCGTTGCTCGCCCTGCAGGATCGCACGAACGACACCGACACGCATTTGCACCACGTCATCCGGCTCGCCCTGCGCGAGCAGCTCCGTCAGCCCGGCGCGTTTGCCCGGCTGACCACGCAGCCGCATTCCGCTGCCGACTCCCGCGCCTTCGCCACCGTGGCCGGGAGCGTGACGAATGCCGAGGCCGCCAGCTTCCTCCTCAAGCACGTCCAGTCCCACGCCGAGCCGCCGGAGGTCCTCGCCCGCTACATCACCCACGCCGCCCGCTACGCGCCGGATGCCGAGCTGGGCACGGTCGCCGCGCTGGCAAAAAAGCAATTCGCCGCCGACCTCGACACGCAGGCCGCGCTGTTCAAGGCCTTGCAGGAAGGCCTGGCCGCGCGCGGCGGCGCGCTGCCGCCGGACTTGCGCGCGTGGGGCACGGACCTCGCCGGCCAGCTCCTCGCCCCCGCCGCCCAGCCGGCGACGTGGACTTACGTGCCGTTGAACGCCGACAAACCGGGCCCCAACCCTTTCGCCTTCGAGGAGCGCAATTGTGCCGATGGCCAGCGCACCCGCCTGATGTCCAGCTTCCCACACGGCGAGACGTTGACCGGCACGCTGCGTTCGCCGGTGTTCGTCCTGCCGAAACAACTTTCCTTCTACCTCTGCGGCCACGATGGCTTACCCGGCCAGCCCGCCGGCGGAAAGAACCACGTCCGCCTGCGCCTCGTGTCGGACACGGACAAGGCGGAGGGCAAACTGATTGGCAACGAGCCGCCTGCCGCTTCCCCTCCC
>RFVF01000051.1 GCA_009922615.1 Pseudomonadota bacterium | reverse complement strand
CCCGACAAGCTTGTCGGGCAAATGCCCGACAAGCATCAAATCGCTAAAATCGCTTTTTGGCCGCCCGACGGGGGTCTATCAGGCCATTTCGCAAGGCGAATTCAGTGAACGCCGCGATGCTGTGCAAATCCAATTTGCGGCGCAGCCGGTCCCGATACGTGCGCACCGTGCTCAACGACACGGCAAAACGCCGCGCGATGGTTTTGCTGCTCGCCCCCTCAGCGATGGCCGCCAGCACCTCACGCTCGCGCCGGGACAGTTCCACCCGGTCGGCGGGCGTCAGCTCTTTAAACATCGTAGCGGCAATCTGCGGGCTGAACCAAGTCTGTCCAGCATGCACCATTTCAATAGCCCGCACTAATTCGCTCGGCGAAGCATCCTTCAGCACGAAGCCGCGGGCTCCGCTCCGCGCCACCTGCGCGACATACTCGCCCCGGTCGTGCATGCTCAAGATCAGCACCTTCGTCCAGGCCGCACGCCGGCGCAGCCGGGCAGCCGCCTCCAAGCCGCTCATCCCCGGCAGATTGATGTCCATCAACACGAGATGCGGCCGCGCCCGGAGCACTAAACTCAACGCCTCCTCGCCACTGACGGCCTCGCCGACAATCTTGAACCGGCTGTCCGCCCCGAGAAAGGAGCGCAGCCCCTCGCGCACCACCGGATGATCATCCACCAGGAAGAGCCGGATCGGCGGAGCGTCCGGCAACCGCCCGACGCGCGTGCGAACGGCTTCGGCCCGCAGGCCAGTGGAGGGCGATGTCAGAGAGCGTTTAAGTTTGCTCATGCTTTCCCTCGCGTGCTTCCGCTGGTCGTCACGGGCACCCAGGCTTGAACGGTCGTCCCCTCGCCGGGCACGGATTTCACCTGCAACGTCCCGCCGATAAACTCCGCCCGCTCCCGCATGTTGACCATGCCGAGACTCGATCGAGTCAAGCCATCGCGCGGCTCGGTCGCCGCCGCAAAGCCGCGACCGTCATCCGCAACCGTCAGCGTCACGCCGTTCTCTTCCCGTTCAAACCGGAGTTCGAGACTCTTCGCGCCTGAATGCTTGAAGACGTTGGCCACGGCTTCTTGAAAAATGCGGTAGAGCGCCAGCTCCGTCTCGGCTGGCAGCCGTTTGCGCAGACGCTGTAGATGACAAACCACCCGCAGCCCGGCGTGCTCCCGAATCTCCTCAGCCGCGCTCCCCAAGGCGGCGACCAGCCCCAGATCATCCAGCTCCCGTGGCCGGAGGTTGTGCGAAATGCTGCGCACCTCCCGCAACGCTGATCCCAAATAATTCTTCGCGCGCGTCACCTCGCTCCGCACTTTTTGATCGGCCCGGTCATGCAGCCAGCTCTCCACCGTCAGCAGGCGAAACTGCACCGAGGCCAGCAACTGACTCACGCCATCATGCAGCTCCCGCGCCACCCGACGGCGCTCGGCTTCCTGCGCCGCAATGATCTGGTGCGGTAGCGCGCGCAACGCCTCCTCCGCCCGCACTTTCTCGGTGACGTCCACCGCCATGCCGGCCACGTAACGTCGCCCGTCGGCATCCACCAACGGAAAACGCAGCGTCCAGCAATGGCGCGGCTCACTCGTCGCTTCCGCGAGGTTCTCCGTGACGTCCACCACCACCCCGCGTTCCAGCACCAAGGCATCGTGCCCGCGCATGTGCCGGGCCACCTTGCGAGGGAAGAGTTGGTAATCCGTGCGCGCCAACAGCTCGGCCAGCGGCCGCTTGAGAAAACGGCAGGCCCGGGGATTCAGATATACGTAGCGAAACCGCTCATCCTTGATCCATGCGAATGCGGGCGAGTGTTCCATGAACGCCTCGAAGCGCGCTTCGCTGGCCTGCCGCGCGGCGATCTCGGCCCTCAGTTGGTAGTTGGCGGTGGCCAGCTCGATGGTGCGCTCGGCCACGCGCTGCTCCAGCGTTTGATTGAGCTGAGCCAGCCGCTCCTCCGCCAACCGGCGGGCCTTCAACGCCCGCTGGATGCGGATGAGCACCTCCACGCGCGCCACCAGCTCCTTGTTGGCGATGGGCCGGGTGATGTAGTCATCCGCTCCGCATTCCAGCCCGGCCACCTTGCTGTCGGGGGAGACTTCGATGCTGGAAATGAGGGCGATGAAAACATCCACCAAGGCCGGATCCGCCTTGAGCCGTCGGCAAACGTCGCGCCCGTTGATGTCTGGGAGGATCACGTCCAGCACGATCAAGTCCGGCTTCAACTCACTCGCCAGCCGCAACGCCTCCGTGCCGTTGATCGCCGGAAAAACTTCGCAGCCGCTCCGCTGAAACAACCGGCAGAGCAGGTCCAGATTATCCGGCTCGTCGTCCACGACGAGGAGCCGGGGTGGCGGAGTGGCCGCCTCATTCGTATGTGTTGCGCTTTGCATTTCAGCCCGCCCTGCTGCCTTCACTGGCCCGGAAATCCATGCAGTTCAATATCGCTAGCGAATCTATTCTGCTGCACCGATAACCAAGGAAAACGGCCAGACGCTCGCGCGGCTGGCCGTTGACAAAATGCTCCAGCGAAGCGCGGATCAATACTCGCGCTTGGTCTTCTTGCCGGGCTCAGGCACGGGGTAGAAGCCGTTCGCGTCCGCCTGCACGGGCGCGGGCGAGTCGAACGTGAGCTTGTCCGCGCCGGGCGCGTATTCGTGCTCGTGGTTGAGCATTTCTTCCAGCGTGACTTCCTGCGCCGTGTGGGCCGCGTAACGGCCGAGCGAGGTGACGAGACTCGCCATGACGCCGCGGTCCACCTCGTTGTGCGGCTTGTCATTGCGGATGCAGTCGGTGAGCAACTGCCACTCGTTGAAATACGGATCGTCCGCCATCTTGGAATCCGAAGTCCACAGCTGGTTCTCGCGTGAGAGGACGTGGCCCTTGAACGTGCTGGAGGGCCCGTTGCAATCGCCAGACTTCGCCGCCACTGCCATGCCCTTGGTGCCGTGGACGAAGCTGTGATACATGGGCACCGCCCCGGTCATGCACCGCCCGTCCATATACATTTTGGCCCCGTCCTCGAACGTATATTCCACGGAGTAGGAATCGAAGTTTTGATCCACGTAAGGCTTGCCGTCCGGGCTGGTGCGGTAGGTGCGGCCGCCGACGCCCTGGGCTTTGACCGGCCAGAGATTTTGTCCCGGCGGGCTCTTCAACCAGCAAAGGTGGTCGATGTGATGGATGTTGAAATCGCTGTAGCCGCCACCGCTCGCCCAGATGAAGCTGTGGAAGCGCGAGATCTGCCACATCAACTCGCTGGGCTTACCCGGCAGGTTGTTGTCCTTGCCGGGATACTTCTCGGAAAAAGCTGAACCGAGTAATCCCTGCATCCGATAGCCGCGCATCAGCATCACGTCGCCGACCTCCTTGTCTTGGTGGATGCGCGCATGCAACTGCTGCAGGCACTTCTTGTGGCGCGACATCAGGCCCACGCCGACCTTGAGGTTCTTCTCCTTGGCCAGCTTGTTGAGTTCGAGCATCCGACGAGAAGTCGGGCCGTCCGCCGTCACGGGCTTCTCCATGAACACGTTGATGCCCTTCTCGATCGCGTATTTGAAATGCACCCAGCGGAAGGCCAGCGGCGTGGTGAAGATCGCGACATCGCCCTTCTTCAGCGAATCAATCGCGCCTTTGTAGGCATCGAAGCCAATAAACTTACGGTTGTCAGGCACGTCCACCTGGTCCTTGAACTTGCTTTTGAGCGAGTTAAACGCACCGTCCAAACGGTGCTGGAACACGTCCGCCATCGCGACGAGCTTGGGCGGTCCGCTCTGCGACATGGCGTTGGCCGCCGCGCCACCACCACGACCACCGCAACCGACGAGGGCCACGGAAATCTGATCACTACCCGCCGCGTGGACGTGCGGGAGAGCGACACCAGCCAGCGCGGAAGCGCCGACTACGGCACCGGTGGTTTTGATGAAATCACGACGAGACGAGGATGGATCAATGGGCGATTCGTTCATGGGTCAATCGTTTCCCCGCCGACACAAGAGTGTCAATACCGGAGCGAGACCAAGGGTTCCTTGCATAAGTAATGTCGTTCGGACTTGGGTCCGTCACAGGTAGGTCATCTGCTAGCTTCCAAGAATGCTGCACCCTTGATCCTGACTGGAGCCAGTGGTCGGGTTCGAACCGACGACCTGCTGTTTACGAAACAGCTGCTCTGCCACTGAGCTACACTGGCGTCCGCTAATCAGCGGCGGGACACTAAATGCGGAGGAACAGGGAAGGCAAGCTTCGATGCGCGATCCACTGGCAGACCACCAACCGGGGAAATCCTACAACAGCTCTTTCATCACGCGCCCGTTGTTGGCGATCATGATGGGGCGGCCTTCGGGGGTGTGCATTTCATCCTGCGGGTCGAGTCCCAACAGGTGATAAAGCGTCGCGGCCATGTCTTCGGGTCCGCAGGGCGTATGAGCGGGTTGAGCCGCCCATTTGTCGCTGGCACCGACGACGCGTCCGCCTTGAATGCCGCCCCCGCCCATGAGGACGGTGAAGCACGGGCCCCAGTGATCGCGCCCTGCGTTCTTGTTGATCTTGGGTGTGCGCCCAAATTCGCCGGTGATGAGAACCAGGGTTTTGTCGAGCATCCCGCGGTCGGAGAGATCGCGAAAGAGCGTGGACATCGCGGCGTCCAGCTTGGGCAAGAGCGCGGTCTTGAGCGTGTTGAAGTTGCCGTCGTGCGTGTCCCAGTTGGAGTGGTCGATCGTCACGCAGCGCACGCCGCTTTCCACCAGACGGCGGGCGAAGAGGCAGGACTGGCCGAGCGTATTACGCCCGTAGTCATCGCGCAACTTGTCCGGCTCGGCGGCGAGGTCGAAAGCTTTCTTCGCATCCGGAGAAGTCATCAGGTCGAAGGCCCGCTGGCTGAAGACGCTGACGTTGCGCGGGCCGGCGTTGGCGGCGGTCTCCGCCGCCTTCTGGTAGCGGTCCACTTGGGCGAGCAGTTCGCGCCGTGCGTCGAGTCGCTTGGATTCGATGAGCATCGGTGGCGCGAGATCGGGCACGGTGAAGTTGGGCGCGTTCGGGTCGGTTTCGACGACGAACGGCACTGCCGCCGCACCGAGATACGCGGAGCTGCCGCTGGGGTGCATGCCCGGCAGGCAGACGTAGGGCGGCACCGAGCCGCGCGGCCCGAGCTTTTGTGCGAGCACGGAACCAAACGCCGGGTGCTGGTTGTTCGGCTTGAGACCGCCATTAAAACCCGCCGAGGGGAAGAATCCCGTCAGCATGTAGTGGTCCGCCGGGCCGTGGTCCGAGGAACGATGCGTGAACGAACGAATCTGGGAAAACTTGTCCATCACCCGGGCCACGCGCGGCAAATGCTCGCAGACATGAACGCCAGGCAGATTGGTGGGGATGCCCTTGAAGTCACCGCGCACTTCCACCGGCGCATCGGGCTTGAGGTCGAAGGTGTCAATCGTGCTCAGGCCGCCCTTGAGGAAGACGTAGATCAGCGACTTGTCCTGCATGGCCGCCGCCTGAGCGGAGCCGGACAACATTCCGGTCAGCGAGAACTGCGTGCCCAGCACGCCAGCGGCACCGATGCGGAGGAAATCCCGGCGTGCGACACCGTCACAAAATTTGGCTGGTTGACTGCCCATGATCTCAAGGCTCAGACGGCCCGCCGGGCGGTCCATTCACCTTTCGGCCGGGAAGGACTATTTCGGGGCTGGCAGGATGATGACGCGCCGGGGACCGCCGGGCAGTGGTTTGTATTTCACCGTGATGGTGATGGCGGAGGCCACCGAGCGGCTGCCGCGATCTTGGATGCTCAACGGGCCGGACGTCTTGCCCGTGTCCCAGCCGGTGCTTAGAAGCGTGATGCGGTCACGGGCAGACTCATCGAAGTAAAGTGTGTTGCCGTCCTCGCTCAACCTCGCATCGACCCGGTTCCGATTCGAGGATTTGCCCTGCTGCACAAACTCGACTTCCTTCCGTTCGCCGTGGACGAGATCGAAACGCACCGGCTCGTAGGGATGATGTTTGCCACCGATGGCCACCAAGCCGCCCTCCACCGTCACAGTGATGACATCACCGTAGCGGGCGCGAGCGTAGGCGAACTCCACGCGCTGACGTTCTTCCGCCGCCTTGGCCTCGGCTTCGACCTGCCGGGCGCGCTCCTCAGCCTCGCGCTGCTGACGACGCACCTCGTTGATCGCAGTCTGCTGGCGGGTATATTCAGCCTGTTGCTCGGGGGTGAGCGCCTTCCATTGCGTCTCGTTGAGGCCCATGGGATAGGACTGGCAGCCCACGAACAAGGCGGCGGCGGCCACAAGGGTCAGGAGGTGTTTCACGACCGCAGGCTGGCAAATTCACATTCCGTTGAAAAGTCCGTTTCGCAGTGCGGTGACTCACGACTGGTGCAGGGGACGCAGTTCGCTGTTCGCCAGTGTGACTGGGACTCAAAAGCGAACTGGGATTGGAGGTGTCGCGCTGGCCGTGGGCCTGCCCGGCCACCGGACCGGCGTGCCCACTCAGCAGAAGTATCAGTGGGGCTTTGGTCCATGGCCCAAAGCTCAGTCCCATCGAGGGACTGTGGGATCAGATGAAGGCAGCGCGATCAACCTACCCGCCGAGAATCTTCCGACACGCCGTCTCCAGCTTCTTCATTTGCTTCGCCGACTTGGCTTCGATGTAGCAGCGGATGAGCGGTTCGGTGCCGCTGGCGCGGAAGGCGACCCATTCGCGATTCGGCAGCAGGAACTTGAAACCGTCGGTGGTGATGAACTTCTCCACGGGGATGCCGCCCACGTCTTTGAGGCCGGCTTTCAACTTGCCGAGCAGGGCGTCCTTGGTCTCGGGGTTGATTTTAACGTTGATGCGCGTGGTGTGGAATTCGCCGGTCTGCTTCTCAATCTCCTTGAGGATTTGGCCGAGGGATTTCTTCTCTGTCGCGACGAGTTCGGCCATGAGCAGGCAGGCAAGCACGCCGTCCTTCTCGGGCACATGGCCCTTCACGCTCAGGCCGCCGCTCTCCTCGCCGCCGACGATGATGGGTTCGCTCTCCATGAGCGCGCCGATGTATTTGAAGCCCACGGGCGTCTCGTGGAGTTTCACACCGAGCAGTTCGGCGACTGCGTCCACCTGGTGGCTCGTGGGCACGGTGCGGACGACCGCGCCGGTCCAGCCGCGGTTTTTCTTCAGGTGATAGAGCGCGAGGGCGAGGATTTGATTCGGGGTGAGCCACACGCCGCTCTTGTCCACGACGCCGAAGCGGTCAGCGTCACCGTCAAGGCCGAGGCCGAACTGCGCCTTGCCGGCGAGGACGAACTTGCTGACTTCATCCATGCCGTGCGCGTCGGGCTCGGGATGGTGGCCGCCGAAGAGCGGGTTTAGCTCGTTGTGGAAGGTGGTGATTTTCGCGCCGCCGTCCTCGGCGAGCAGGGAGTCGAGGTAGCCGCGCCCGGTGCCATACATCAGCTCGACGGCGATGTTGAGCTTCGCCTTCCGAATCGTGGCGAAGTCGATGAGCTTGCGAATCTGCTTAAAGTAATCGGGCTGCGGGTCAATGGTCTTGCACGAGAAGGTGCCGACGACGGCGGCCTTGAAGGTCCACTCCTCGGCCTGGCGTTTGGCAATATTGGCCTCGATTTGCTTGGTGACTTCGGGCGTGGCGGGCGCGCCGTTGAACGTGGAGAACTTGAGGCCTTGGTATTCCGCCGGGTTGTGGCTGGCGGTCATGTTGATGCCGCCGATGGCCTTGCGATGGCGGATGGTGTGCGAGATGACGGGCGTCGGAGCATCGCGGTGGCAGAGGAGGCAGGTGAGGCCGTTGGCGGTGAGCACCTCGGCGACGGCGAGGCTGAATTCGCGCCCAAGGAAGCGGGTGTCGTGGCCGAGGATGACGACGGGCTTGCACTTCGCGATCGCCGAACCCGGGTTTTTCAACTCTGCATTCAGGTAGTCCGCGATGCCCTGGGCCGCGAGGCGGACGCCGTCGAAAGTGAAGTCACGCGCGATGAGGCCGCGCCAACCGGAGGTGCCGAATTTGATTTGCATAGAATTCAGAATTCAGAATTCGGAATCCAGAATGCAACGACGACGGCACTTCTGGATTCTGACTCCTGAATTTTAGCTTCCACTTCAGCTCTTCCAGTCCAGCGCGCCTTTCTTGAGCGCGTAAATGTAGCCAACGAAGAGAATGGCGACGAACGAGGCCATCGAACCGAGAACGACGGCGGCGTTCTGGGCGAGTTGCTCGCGATAGACGACCGCCCACGGGTAGAGGAACACCACCTCGATGTCGAACAGGATGAAGAGCATCGCCACGAGGTAGAACTTCACCGAGAAGCGCGCGCCCCCGGAACCGATGGGCAACATGCCGCATTCGTAGGGGATGTCCTTTGTCTGCGTGGTGCGCGCGGCGATATTGCGGTTGAAGAAGCGCCCGGCAAGCTCGGACAGGATCAGGATGCCGCCGGCGATGGCGAGCGCCACGAGGAGGAGGAAGAGCACCGGAACGTATTGGACCAACTGCGAATCCATGCGGCGGACGGTAGAAATGGCCCTCCGCTTTGGCAAGGGCAAAGGCCGGTGCCCAGCAACGCCGCACAGAATAGGAAGCGCCCCGAGTCCGTTTTCAGCGGAGAATGCAATTGTCGGATCGGCCGCCTGTGGTAGGTTTTGAGCGTAGCCTTGAGTCTTGAGCGAGCAGCTTTCAACAACGGGCTTCGGTCGAAACGATGGCTCAAACACGAATGACCGCATGAATTGCAGCCTCGGCAAGCGCAGGACAAGCTCTGCCTTCACGTTGGTGGAGATCATGATCGTGGTGGCGGTCATCGGCATCATGATGTCGATTGCGCTGCCCAACTTCGTCAAGGCGCGCACCACGGCCCAGCAAAAGGCCTGTATCCAAAACCTCGCCTTGCTCGACAAAACCAAACAGCAATGGGGTTTTGAAAACAGCAAGCCCTCCACCGCCCGCCCCAGGATCGCGGAGATCCAAGTGTATTTTGGGGGGACGCGCATGCCCACCTGCCCCAGTCGCGGCACCTACACTTTGCAACGGCTGGATCGCAACCCCACCTGCACCTGCGCCGCGTTGGGGCACACGCTGTGATTCCGGAGGCTCGCGCACGGTGACGCACGGTGAATTTCTCCTTCTCCCCGGCGCGTCCATTGTGCTCGACTCGCCATCTATGAAACGACTGTTCGCCGGATTCCTCGCCCTTGCCGCCCTCACCCAAGCTCAAGCTGCCGCGCCCAAACCGCTGCGCGCCCTCATCATCGCCGGCGGTTGCTGCCATGACTACGCCATGCAGCCCATGATCCTGAAGGAAGGCCTCGAGGCCCGCGCGCACATCGAGGTGGACTACGTCGTCGCTGTGGATGCCGCGCAGAAGCCCGACAAGTCCACCAAGGCCCGATTCGAGAAATATGAGAAGCCCGACTGGGCCAAGGGCTACGACGTCATCATCCACGACGAATGCTCCGCCGACGTGAAGGACGTGGAGTATGTGAAGAACATCCTCGCCGCGCACAAGGCCGGCGTCGCCGCCGTGAACCTCCATTGCGCCATGCACAGCTACCGCGTGGGCGAGTTCCGCAACCCCGTGATGCCCGGCTCGCCGGACGCACTATGGTTCGATCTCCTCGGCATCCAATCCAACGCCCACGGCCCGCAGGTGCCCATCCAAGTCACCATTGCCGACGCCACGCACGCCGTCACCAAGCCGCTCTCCGGCTGGACCACGGTCAACGAGGAACTCTACAACAACATCAAAGTCTTTCCCACCGCCATCCCGATGATGAAGGGCAAGCAGGTCATCAAACAGAAGGACGGCACGGAGAAGGAAGTCGAGTCCATCGTCACGTGGGGCAATCTCTACGGAAAGACCCGCGTCTTCAGCAGCACGCTCGGCCACAACAACGCCACCGTCGGTGACCCGCGCTATCTCGACATGGTTACGCGCGGCCTGCTCTGGTCCTGTGACAAGCTCAACGACACCTACCTCAAACCCGCGCCCAGCGACCCCGTGCCGCCGTCTGCCAAGCAGTTTCTGCCGAAGAAGTAAGGATCGCTGATTGATTTCGCCTGACGGGCGCGGGCCAACCCGCGCCCGTTTGCTTTCCGACCTCAGTTCATTCCGGTGCGGGGTGCGGAACCGTTCTTCGCAAATCAAACATTGATTGCCCGCTCACAACTGCGTCTCCTTCTGCCGTTCACATGAGTTCGAACGCGACAAAATTTCTGGCCTACAAACGCTCGCGGTTCTCCGCGCAGTTGCCGCTCGACACGCTTTACAGCCCGTCGCACGCGTGGGCGGCGCGGCAGGCGGACGGCTCGTGGCGCGTGGGCATCACCAAGTTCGCCACGCGCATGCTCGGCGACATGGTCGAGGCCGGCTGGGAAGTGGAGCCGGGCGCTAAGGTCGCGTGCGGGCAGGTCGTGGGCTGGGTCGAGGGCTTCAAGGCCATCTCGGATGTCTATTGCATCGTGGACGGCGAGTTCCTCGGCGCGAACCCGCTGCTGAAGACCAAGATCACCACCGTGAACAAGGATCCGCACGGCAACGGCTGGCTCTACACCGCCACCGGCACGCCCGAGTCCCGTTGCCTCGACGTGCACGCCTACGTGAAGCTGCTGGACAAGACGATTGATAAGATTTTGGAGCGCGAGCACGCGGAGGAGGCGAAGTAATTAGTGCTTGGTGATTAGTTCGAACCGCTTCCGCACGCCCTTCCCACTAACCACTAATTACTAATCACTTTCCCACTATGACCAAAGCACGCTATCTGATGCTCGGCGGCTTCCTCGGTGCTGGCAAGACCACCGCTGTCGCCCAGCTCGCCGCCCGCCTCACCACGCAGGGCCTCCGCGTCGGCCTCATCACCAACGACCAGGGCAAGGAACTCGTGGACACCGCCATGCTCCGCTCGCGCGGCTTCGCCACCGAGGAAATCCCCGGCGGCTGCTTCTGCTGTCGCTTCAACTCGCTCGTGGACGCCGCGAACAAACTCAAGGCCGACGCCCGCCCCGAGGTCTTTATCGCCGAGCCCGTCGGCAGTTGCACCGACCTCGTCGCGACCGTCACCTACCCGCTGCGCCGGATGTATGGCGACCAGTTTCTCATCGCGCCCCTGAGCGTGCTCGTGGACCCCATCCGCGCCCAGCGGGTGCTCGGCCTCACTACTGGCGGGCAGTTCTCCGAGAAGGTGCTCTACATCTATCGCAAGCAACTGGAGGAGGCCGACCTCATCGTCATCAACAAGCGCGAGTTGCTCGACACCCCGCAGCTCGACCGCCTGCGCCTCCGGCTGTCCGAGGAATTCCCGCGCGCCAAAGTGCTCGCCGTCTCCGCACGCACCGGGGCGGGCCTCGATGATTGGTTCAGACAAATCACCGCCACCGAGCAAGTCGCGCGCGTGGCGATGGAGGTTGACTACGAAGTCTATGCCGAAGGCGAGGCGCTACTCGGGTGGCTGAACGCGACCGTGACTCTTTCGAACCAAAAGGGCTTCGACGGCAACCAAGTCATCCGCGACCTCGCCGACACGCTTCGCCGCCTGCTGGCCGACGCGAAGGCCGAAATCGCGCACCTGAAAATGACCTTGGAGCCAGAGGACGCAGGCCTCGGCGACCTCGCGGTCATCAACCTCGTGCGAAACGACTTCGTCCCCGAGTTGTCGCAGGAACTCTCCGACTGGCTGGACGCCGGCAAGCTCATCATCAATTGCCGCGCCGAAGGCTCGCCTGACACGCTCAACGCCGCGCTCAACACCGCGCTGACCGAAACTGGCAAGCAGCACCCGAACCTCTTCCTCCGCCTGGAACACCTCGAACACTTCCGCCCGGGAAAGCCGCAACCGACGCACCGGGATGCGTAGTCATCACAGCGGTGGTGGTAACTCACGCTTTTGCTGACTAGCTTGGGCCGCTGGCGAACGTTTGCCCCTGAACACGCAGAAGAGGCTGCCGGCGACCGCACCTATCAGGGCACCAAGGATGGCGCTGACGATGGTGACAAACCCACCCCACAACAGAGCGCCAATCGTGAGGAGGCCTAGGAAATTCGCCCCAGGATGTTTGTTCGAATTTGAAACTAGGTAGGTCAAATATATTAGCCCCCCCATTCCACCGATTGAGATGCCAAGCAACGCCGAAGCTGAAACGACTGCGCAGCCGGAATCCTTCGAACGCTCGAGCTGTTGTCCGGCCACGGGCTCTAAATTCGCCGTCCCGGCAGTCGGCGGGTCGTTTGGCGGTTGAAGTTTGGAAACCGGCACCCACGTCGCGCTGCCGGACTCGACCAACTGGTTAAAGGAAGGGCCCGAGCTTTCCGTGGCGACGTAGTCGGGCTTGATCACGTCTGCCTTCAGCATCGATTCGATCTGGTCGAAGGTGAACGTGCCGACGAAGCCGGAGGTCGTGGTTTTGGAAACGTAGTAGGACTTCATCAGCGGCTTGTGGCGACAGTTCTACGTCGCCCGCTGGAGTTTTCAAGCTACGTCTCTGGACTGGGCAGTGCTCGAATCCTATTCAGGCCGGTATCTCAAACAGATGCACCGGCGAGGTGTTGCTCGGGTAGGAACCGTCGGTGGTCTTGGGGCGGCCGTTGCCGTTGCTGGCCTTGTTCATCGCGGCGACGGCGAAGCGCTTGCCGTCGGGGTGCAGCGTGACGGAGTGGACGTTCGCCACGTTGGTGTGGGTGAAGAACGGCTCTTTCTCGCCGGGACGGAGGAACATGATCTTGCCATTCCCCGGCTGACCGCTCGTCACGACGATGAGGTAGCCGCCGGGGTATTGCGCCACGTCGAGCACGAAGCCGTCCTTGGCCGCGCCGAACTTCCACTCGGTCTGCTGCCTGCCGGTGGCCGTCTCGAACTTCAGGAGCACGGGCACGCCTTCGAGGAAGCCGCCACCTTCCGGCTCGCAGCCGCCCACGACGAGCGACTTGCCGCCTTCGATGAACGCCAACATGCGCAGGCCGGCCACGTCCTGCAGCCGCGAGAGCTTGTGAAAGACTTTGGCGTCAAACTCGCGCACGATTTGCTTGGTGCCGAAGTCCCACGTCTTCACGCGGCCCTTCTCGTCGCCGAACGCGACGACCTTGCCCTCGGGCGCGAAGGCCACGGCGTAAACGTCCTCCGTGTGCTTGTGCTCGGCCACGAGCTTGCCCGCCGTGGTCCAGACGCGGACGAACTGGTCGCGTCCGCCGGTGACGAGGTGCTGGCCGTCGGCGGAGATGGCGAGCTTGCGAATCCAGCCGTCGTGCGCAGTGGCGTTTTCCCAAAGCGGATTGGGCGCGTCGCCTTCGTAGGCGGTGGCGGTGAGTTTGCCCCAGGTGTCAGCGGCGTAGAGGACTTTGTCCTTCGGGTGAAAGGCAATGGTCTGCACCCAGCCGTTGAAGCCGGCGAGATGCGGAAGCGGCACGAGTTCTACCGGTGATTCCTCGACCTTCTTGGCGTTCTTGGGTGCGGGCTTTTTCTTCGGCTCGTCGGGCAGGACGTCTTCGGCGGCGGCCTTGGGTTTCTCGACGACGCTCCAACGGCGCACGGTGCCTTCCATCGCGCCGGCGGCGAGGAACTGTCCGCACGGGCTGAACCGCGCGACACAAAGCTGGCGGTCGTTGGGGAACATCTTGAGTTCCTTGGGCGGGACGAATGCGGCGGCGGGTTTCGGGTCGCTCATACCAAGGCCTCCTTGATGGGTTCCATGTCCTCGTGGGCGAGCGGCAGGGGCTGGCCGTTGTTGTTGTATTCCGTCTTCTTCGGGTCAATGCCCAGCGCGCGGAACCACGTGTGGAAGACCGCGCCGATGTCGTGGCCCTTGTCCTTCACGTCGGTGCCTTTGTCGTTCGTCGCGCCAACGACTGCGCCGGCTTTCACGCCGCAGCCGGCCATTGCGATGCTCCACGCTTCGGGCCAATGGTCGCGCCCGACGTGGCCGTTGATGCGCGGGGTGCGCCCGAACTCGCTCATGGCGATGACGAGTGTGTGCTCCAGCAGGCCGCTCGCCGCGAGGTCTTCGACGATGGCGGCTAAGGCGCGGTCGAACTTCGGCACGAGCGAGGCGCTGGCGTTGAAATTGTCGCCGTGCGTGTCCCAGCCGTAGCTGGCGACCTTCACGAAACGCACGCCGGCCTCGAGCATGTTGCGCGCGACGAGCAGATGCTGGCCCAACTCGGTGCGCCCGTAACGGTCGAGGTCCTTCACGGGCAGCTTCGAGGTGTCGAAGATGTGCTCGCGCTTCATCAACTCGCGGGCAGTGTCGAAGACGAAGCTGCTGGCCTCCGTGTAGGCCGGGCGGCGCTGCGCGGCGTAGCGCTGGTTGAGCAACTCGCGCAGCTCGTTGCGCTCCTCGTCCTCGTCGGCGGAGAGCGACGCGTGACGCAGCAAATCCTCCGGCGGCTTGCCATCGCCGAAGGCGAGCGAACCGTATTTCGGGCCGAGGAAGCCGGCGTCCTCCGTCTTGAAGCCGCCGCTGCCGGGCTTGACCCAGACGTAGGGCGGGAGCTTGGAGGAGGTTGGTCCCATGAGCTTCGCGATGGCGGAGCCGAAGAAGGGATACGGCACGCCACGATTCTTCGGGTCGCCGCGCTGGATGCGGGCGACGCCGGAGGAGTGAGCGTTGTCCTTCGTCGCGAGGTTCCGCACGACGCAGAGGCGGTGCGCCTGCTTCGCGCACTGCGGCATCAGCTCGGAGAAGTGCGTGCCGGGGACGCTGGTCTTGATGGTGCGGAACGGGCCGCCGAACTCGGTGTTCGGCTTCGGGTCCCAGCTCTCGAGTTGGCTGATGCCGCCGTCGAGCCAGACGAAGAGCACTTGCTTTTCCTTCTTGCGCATGGCCTCGGCGGCCTGCGGTGAAACGAGGCCGCCGAGCGCGCCAAACGCCATCGCGCCGGCGGACGCGCCGAGGAACTGGCGGCGGGAAGTGGCGTGCTCCCAGGGTTTGCAGAGAGGGTTCATATCAAGCTGGTGGCAACTGCATCTCGGCCAGATAGCGGTCCGCGTTCTCAATCCAAAAACTATCGCCGAGGGCTTGTGCCTGAGCGCGACCATCGCGCAAGCAGGCTTCCGCCTCTTCCGTGCGTCCGACTTCGTGCAGCTCGTGCGCCAAGTCAAGCAATGCTGTGTAGGTCGGCTGCTGCAGCGCCTTCCCTTGCTCTATGGCCAACCGGTAGAACTTAATCCTTGTCGGCGTATCTTCCGCGAAATCCGCCATCGCTTCAGTCAGCGCTGGGTGCCAGAAGCCAACCTCGGTTTGGGTGCGGTGGTAATCTCTCAAGTCTTGCTTCCGAACAGCGTGGAGAACGGCATCTTCTATCTCACTGGCGTCGCAAATGCGACCGCACAACTCCCGCAGCTTCTGAAACATCTCGCGCACAGAGTCATCGTTCGGCCGTGATTGGTGAACATTGGTCAGCATCGCTCAGTGGTTGGTGAAAAACTCCATGCTCGAGAGCATCGCCCAGGCGAAGTGACCGAGGGCCTTCTCGCGGTCGGCGGCGCGCTTGGTGAGGAACTTCTCCAGCGCGGCAGTTTCCTCCGTCGTGGGCGGGCGGCTGAGGATGGCGTGGAAGAGTTCGTCCGCCATCCGCGCCGGCTCTTTCAGCGCGGCGACGCGGGCGATGAGGTTGCCCGGACGCGGCTGGAGCGCCCAAAGCACTTGGTCGTTGTTGCGGAGGAAGAGCGCGGCCTTGAGGGTTGGGTTCACGGTCAGCTCCGGCTCCTTCGCGTCGTTGGCGAACGCGGCGAGGAAGGCTTTTTCAAAGTCCTTGAACGTCTTTTTCTTATCGCTCTCAGCCCAGCCCTTGCCCTCAACCACTCGCTCGTGTTCGCCCACGGCCAGCAGGAAGGATCGCGCGAGCTGCTCGGCGGAGAGCGGGCGCTCCTTCGCGGCGAGGAACAACTGCTCCGGCACCTGGTCCGCGCTCGTGGGCAGCACGCTGGAGCGCGCGTAGGCCTGCGTCTGCGCCAGCTCGCACACTAGCCATTGCACGTCGAACTTGTGCTCGACGAGTTCCTTCGCGAGCAGGTCGAACAGCTCCGGGTGCGACGCCGGGTTTTCCGAGTGGTGCAGGTCGAGCGGCTCGACGAGGCCGCGGCCCATGAGCTGCCACCAGACGCGGTTGGCGAGGTTACGCGCAAACTGCGGGTTGTCCGCTGCCGTGAGCCGAGCGGCGAGTTCGCGGAGTGGACTGAACTTCGGCACGCCGGCCTTGCGTGTCTTCGGGTCGGGCGGCACGGCCCAGAGTTCATCCTTGGTCGTGCCGGTGGGAATTTCGATTTCCGGTCCCAATGGCACGCGCGGCCCGGTCGAGCCCTTCACACTGCTCAGGACGGAGACGAACTCGTATTTGTTGGTGACTAGACCCTCTTGCACCCACGCGGTTTTGTAATCGCCGCCGGCCGCCTGCATTTTCAGGTTCTGAATCGGGAAGAACAGGCCGTTGAAATCCACCTGCTTGTAATCTTTCACTGTGAGGTGCTTGTGGCACTGGCAGCACTGGAGGTCGAGCCCGAGGAAGAGCCGGCCGACGTCGCGCGTGAGGCCGGGATAATCCGTGTCCTGCTGGCCGACCTTGTCGAGCCGGCGAGTGATGAACCAGCCTGCGCCGCGCAGTTTCTCGTCCTTGAAGTCGGGGCTGATGATTTCGCGCGCAAGCTGGTCCCACGGTTTGTTGGCGCGGAAAGACTCGGTGAGGAATTTGCGCCACTCGGCGTTGTCGCCGTTGCGCTCCATAAGCTGGATGTTGAAGGCCTCGGCCATGCGCTCCGCATACTTCGGCGAAGCGAAAAGTTGTTCGATGAGCTTCGTCCGTTTGTCCGCCGCTTGGTTCGCGAGGAAGGCACGCGTCTGCTCCGCCGTGGGAATGGTGCCGGTGAAATCGAGGCAAGCGCGGCGCAGGAACTCGGCGTCCGTGGCTGGCGCGGCGAAGGGCTTGCCGGCGGCCTGTTTGGCGATGAGCTGATCCACCTGCACATGCAACGGTTCCGCCGCGAATACGCGCGCCCCGACCAGCAGGGTGGTCAACAGCAGCCAGCGGGTGAAGGGACGGGACAGTTGCATCGGGTTAGTTGACGCTGGGTGGAGGGTGAAAATTGAACCGCATTCCCGCTTTGGGGTCGGCGGCAAAGGAAAGCTGGCATCGTGCAAAATCGTCCGGCACGCTTCGCGCCCGTCAAAATGACTTTGCGCCCGATGAAACTTCGCTTCGCTCTCGTAATCCTGCTGCTCGGTGGCCTTTTGACCGCTGTCCCCGCCGCCACTCCGAAGACCGCCAAGACCGCCAAGAAGGACCCTTCATTGGAGCCGGTGGTGGACCAAACCGGCTTGCCGCGCGTGCTGCTCATCGGCGATTCCATTTCGATGGGTTACACGGTGCCCGTGCGCGAGTTGCTCAAGGGCAAGGCCAACGTTCACCGCATTCCCGAGAATGGCGGACCAACCTCAAACGGCACGGCCAAGCTCGCCAAGTGGCTCGGCACGAACAAGTGGGACGTTATTCACTTCAACTGGGGCCTGCACGACTTGAAGTCGATGGAAGACGGCAAGGCGCAGGTGAGCCTTGCCGACTACGAGAAGAACCTCCGCGAGCTGGCGAAACAATTGAAGGCGACCAACGCCAAGCTCATCTGGTGCGCCACCACGCCCGTGCCCGACGCCCGCCTCACCCCGCCGCGCAAAGACAGCGACGTGCAGGCTTACAACGCCATTGCGAAAAAGGTCATGGATGAAAATGCGATCCCGACGAACGACCTCTACACCTACACGCTGCCCAAGCTCGCGGACGTGCAGCTCCCGGCCAACGTCCACTTCAAGAAAGAAGGCTCCGAGTTCCTCGCCAAGAAGGTGGCCAAGACCATCGAGGAAGCGCTGGCGAAACGGTGAGTCCCGTGCCGGCGGCTTCCAGCCGCCGTCCGTGGGAAGCGGCAGTTCATCGCGTCCCGTGCTGCCCACGTGCAACCCGGCAATTAAAAATCGCCGCCACGGTCACGGTGCCATCAGCTTCTTCCGCAGCTTCCCGTTGCTCACGCAAATTTCCACCGCGTAATCCCCTTCCACCGGCTGCCACCAGAATTCCCCGCCCGCGCACTCGACGATGAGCCCCCCCGCCGCCACATCCCAGAGCCGCACGCCGGTCTCGATGTAAGCGTCCAGCCGGCCGTTCGCCGTCCACGTCATCGACAGCGCCGCCGCGCCGAGCAACCGCACTTTGCGCACGCGATGCACCAGGCGGTTGAACACCGGGAGCATGAGCGCCAGCGTTTTGGTGTATTTCGCGAAGCCCATGGCCACGATGGCCTCGTCGAGCTTCGCGCGGTTGCTCACGTGGATCACCTTGCCGTTCAGCTTCGCCTTCTGTCCGCGCACGGCTGTCCACATCTCGTCTAGAAACGGATCAAAGACCACGCCCACGAGCGTGGTGTAGCCGCGCAGCGGATCGCCGGGAAACTTGGACTTCGGGTCACGCACTTGCAGCGCGATGGACACGCACGCGTGCGGGATGCCGTAGGTGAAGTTCACCGTCCCATCAATCGGGTCCACCACCCAGCGCGCGGCGGACGCCGGGTCGCCGAGGATGCCCTCCTCGCCGAGAATGGCGACGGTTGGAAAAGCCTTTCGCAGCGCCCGCTCGATGAGCTGCTGGCAGCGCACATCCAGCTCCAGCTTGATGTCGTGCTGCGTGGCCTCGTTCACGCGCTTGGTCAGCGCGAGGTTTTGCCGCATCAATTTGCCGGCCGCGCGAGCGGCAGCGGTGGCGGTGGCGAGGGCACGGAGTTGTTCACGCAACGTCATGGCGGGCGGTTGTAGGGCAAGGCCTTTCCGGCGGAAAGCAATTCCGCCCGGGAAATTCCTTGCCTCTCCCCCGCTCTCCGCCACCATCCGTGCCACACATGAAATCGCTTCTGTCGCTGCTAGCCCTATTGATTGTCACCACCGTCGCCGCTGCCGCCGACACGCGCTGCTTCGAGATGCGCGTCTATTACGCGCCCGAGGGCAAGCTCGACGCGCTGCACGCCCGCTTCCGCGACCACACGTTAAAACTCTTCGAGAAGCACGGCATCACCAGCCTCGGCTACTTCGTCCCAATCGGTGACAACCCCGAGCGCAAACTGATCTACTTCCTCGCCTACCCGAGCCTCGAAGCCCGCAACGCCTCGTGGAAGGCCTTCATGGCTGACCCTGACTGGCAGAAGGCCCACAAAGCGTCCGAAGCCAACGGCAAACTCGTCGCGAAGGTTGAGTCCGTTTACCTCGGCGCGACGGATTACTCGCCGCTGGCCAAGGCCGAGAACGTCGGCAACCGAGTCTTCGAGCTGCGCACCTATACCACCGAGCCGGGCCGCCTGCCGAATCTCAACGCCCGTTTCCGTGACCACACCGTGAAGCTTTTCGCCAAGCACGGCATGACCAACGTGGCCTACTGGACGCCGCTCGCCGACCAGAAGGGTGCCGCTAGCCCGCCGGACAAGGACAACACGCTCATTTACCTCCTTGCGCACGCCAGTCAGGACGCGGCAAAGGCGTCGTTTGGTAACTTCGGCAAAGACCCCGACTGGCAGGTCGCCCGCAAGGCCTCCGAGGAAAAGGCCGGCGGCTCGCTGACCATCAAGGGCGGCGTGAAATCCGTCTTCCTCGTGCCGACCGACTATTCGCCGGTCAAGTAAACCGGTGGCATACGTTTCTCACTCCCGCCCCTTCGGCCCCGCCGGGAGGGCGGGATTTTTTGTTCGAGGTGAAACCCGTTTTCGAGCAGACGCCGCAACGCCAGTGGGAATCCTTTCACTGCGAAGTCGTGCGTGGACCGGGTTACGGGGCGACGTGGCACTTCCACCCCGAATTTCAGATCACTCTGGTCATCAAGAGCACCGGCTACCGGCTCGTCGGCGATAACATCACGCCGCTCACGCCCGGCGATCTCGTGCTGGTCGGGGCCAATCTCCCGCACGTCTGGCAGCAGGATTCCGGCGGTGGGCGCGCGGCCGTGCATGCCATCGTCGTGCGCTTTCTCGACACATGGCTGGGCCGGGATTTTCTCGAACTTCCCGAAGCGGAGCCCGTGCAGCGGCTGCTCCGGCGGGCGGGGCGCGGGCTGCATATCACCGGCCGCACGCGGGACGCAGTGGCGGAGCGGTTACCACGCCTCGCAGGGCTGCAAGGGCTGGCGCGGGTGGCGGAGCTGCTGGGTATCCTCGACTTGCTGGCACGAGCGCGCGACGTGCAGCCCATCGCCAGTGCGGGCTTCGTGCCAAACCTCGCTAGCGCCGATCAAGGCCGCATGGCGCGGGTGATCGCGCACATCCACGCGCACCTGACGGGGACGATTGACCGGGCGACTGTCGCCCGCGCGGCGCATCTGAGCGAAGGCGCGTTCAGCCGGTTCTTCAAATTGCGCACGGGCAAAACGCTGCCGGAATACGTGAACGAACTGCGCGTGGGCCGGGCCTGCCGGCTGCTGGCCGACGAGGAACGCAAGGTGACGGACGTGGCGTTGGACTGCGGTTTTTGCAACCTGCCAAACTTCAACCGCCGGTTTCGCGAACTCATGCACCGAACCCCGCGCGAATACCGGCGGCAGTTGCAGCGCAGCGCCGGTTGAGTCAGCAAACGCAAACCCCGGCCGCACGGGCCGGGGCTGGCTGCGGGCAGGCGCGAATGGCTCAGTCCGCCTGCTTCATCACCAGAAGCACAGCCTTGTATTTGCCCACGAGGCTCAACGTGAGCGCTCCGGTGTCGTCGCCTTGCTTCTCGCCGCTGAGTTCGATCGGGTTGCCGGAGCTGCCCTCGGCCTTTTTCAGGGGCAGTTGCGCAAGCGGAGTTTTCTCGCTGCCGAAGACGACGAGCTCCAACTGACCGTCACGCTTTCTCGCCCCGAGCAGACAGAGCGGAATGCGAATGGAGTTGCCCTTGTCGTCGAAGGTCACGACGCGGAGCTTGTCGTTGGCGGTGACGCGACCGTCCTTGGCGGGGGCGACGGATTTGAAGTAGAGCTGGCCGACGGGCACGAACTCCGTGCCTGCTTTCTCCAACACCTCGGCGGTGAGTTTTTTGTCGGGCAGGACGAGGATGCCGGCTTCTCCCGCCTTCAGAGCGTCTGCATGCTCGATATCGGGGGTGATCTTGAGCTGCGCGTCCTTCACTTCGCCGACTTGTTCGAGCACGCGGCGGGCGATCTTCTGGACTTCTTCGGCGGGGACTTTTTCTTGGGCGACAGCGGTGAGTGCAGAGCAGAGGGCGGTGAGGAGGAGGAGTTTTTTCATGATGGTTGGTTTCGGTCGTTCGCGGAAGGAGACGCCGGGGGAAGCCTGTGATTACACCAATTTTTCCAGACTGGCTGGTGTTGAGCTGTCGTAAGCCACGTGGACGATTTCCAAATCCTTCTCACCGCCGGGCACCCGCAGCCGCACGCGTTGGCCAACGGACTTGTTCAGCAGGGCCTTGGCGATGGGCGAGAGCCAGCTCACCCAGCCACGGTCGAAATCCACTTCATCCACGCCCACGATGCGATGCCGCGTCTCGGTGCCGTCGGACTCACGCACCGTGACGGTGGCCCCGAAGCGCACGCGGCCATCCGGTGTGGCGGGCGGTTGCACGACGGACGCGGTGCGCAGGCAATCGTCAAGCGCCACCGCGCGTTGCTCAAGCGCGGCGAGTTTCTGGGGTTTGTCGGGATCGCCTCGCGTGGCGCGGAGCAGTTCGTGGGCGGTCCGCACCTCGGCGAGTTCGGCGCGAAGTTTTTGAACGCCATCGGGCGTCATCAAGTTCTGCGTGCCGGGCGGCAGCGAGGAGTTACGCCGGACGACTGCGGGCGTCTCCGGCGCATCGTCTTCGCGGGTGAAGGCCTTGCTCACGGGCGAGCCAGCAGCGGCAGGGCGAGGGCCTACGCAGCGGCGGGGATCATGCCGCTCTTGCGCGCGAAGTTGAACAGCCCGCCGGCATCCACCACCGGCCGCACGTCGCCGAGGGGCTTGAAGGAATGCACCTGGCCCGTCGCGACTACGGTCACGGTCTGCGCGTCAAGGTCCACGGTGACGACTTCGCCGGTCTTGAGCACATCGCAGAGGCGGGTGGTCAACTCGCAGGGATACAGCTCGCCGGTGGCGACGCTGTTGCGGAAGAAAATGCGTGCGAAACTCTCGGCCAACACGACGCGGCAGCCGGCGGACCCGAGCGCGATAGGCGCATGCTCGCGGGAGCTGCCACAGCCGAAATTCTTCCCGCCAACGATGATCGGGTAGTCGCTGTCAAGCTGGCCGGCCTTCACGAAGCGCGTCGGATATTGAGCGTCGGGCAGGCCAATGAGCGCGTAGCTGCCGAGCTTCTCGTATTCCGCCGGGATGGTGGGCACGAGGGTGAGATACTGCGCGGGAATGATCTGGTCGGTGTCGATGTTGTCGCGCACGACAAAGACCGGGCCGGTGAACTGACTTTTCATCGGGCGCGAATGTGGCGGAGGAGGTGGGGAAGATTCAACCGCAAACTAACTGCAGGTCCGGCGGCACAGACGGTGAACACGCGACGAGCGACTGCCGTCCATCAGTGACTTGCTCGCCATGCGTCAACCACGCCCGCTCCAAAGCCGCCTTGCGGCCAGCGCCTTCACCCTGATCGAACTGCTCGTCGTGATCGCCATCATCGCGATCCTGGCGGGGATGCTGTTGCCCGCATTAGGGCGGGCTAAGTTCAGGGCCAAGGTGACCCAGTGCACTTCTAATTATCGGCAATGGGGAATTGCGACCTACGCCTACGCTACGGACTACGACGGGAGATTTTTCACAGACTCCACTTGGGGCGGCGTGGGTGGCAATACGCATGACATCCCCTCGAATATGGTTCCGACCATGACTCTTTATGGCGTTAGCTTGCCGTTGCTGTTTTGTCCGGTTCGCAATCTGGAAATCAGCGCCGCAGATACATGGGTTCAGGCAAATCTAGGACATAAAATGACGTCCACTGCTGATGCGAACGCGTATTTCTGCCGCGCTTACACGCGGTTTGCAGTCATCCTAACGCAGGATTGGTGGGTGCCTCGCGGCAACGGCAGCATGGCCAATTTGTTCCCCGTCAACACGAACGCCGGAGCTGTCCTGCCCTACTGGCCAGCCCGCATGGATGATGCGAACGCCTCCACCATGCCTATCCTGACAGACCACTGCACCAGCCTCGTCGGCAACGCGGACGGCCATCCTTGGAACAACAAGGTGGACTCCGTAAATCTGCTCCATGGCGACGGACATGTGGAGCAGCACCGGGGGGCAGACATCCAACTCCGGTGGACGGGCAACGCCCCGAATTACTACTGACCCGCTACTTCGCCGCATTTGCTAGCGCGGTCCACGGCTCCTTCGGTAAGCTCCGCGCCCATGGCGATACATCGCATCGGCATCATCGGCGGCAGTGGACTCTATCACATCGAAGGCTTCACCCAGCAGAAGTGGGTGAAGGTCAAAACCCCTTTCGGCGACCCTTCTGACGAACTTCTCACCGGCCGGCTCTCGGGCCGAGACGTCGTCTTCCTCCCGCGCCACGCGCGTGGGCACCGGCTGCTTCCGAGTGAATTGAACCACCGCGCGAATCTCTGGGCCTTGAAGTCCCTCGGCGTCCACTGGGCCATCAGCGTCAGCGCCGTCGGCTCGCTGCAAGCCAGGTATCGCCCCTGCGACGTCGTCCTGCCCGATCAGTTTCTCGACCGCACCAAGCGCGACTTTGAGCACACGTTCTTCGGGCGTGGCATCGTGGCACACGTCGCTTTTGCGGACCCGATCTGCGAGGAGCTGCGGCAAATTCTCCTGAAATCCGCCAAGGCCCAGAAAGCCCGCGTCCACGACGGCGGCACCTACGTGAACATGGAAGGCCCGGCCTTCAGCACCCGCGCCGAATCGCTCACCAACCACCGGCTTGGCTACGACGTCATCGGCATGACCAACCTCGGCGAGGCCAAGTGCGCGCGGGAAGCCGAGATCGCCTATGCCACGATGGCGATGATCACCGACTACGATTGCTGGAAAGCCGATGAAGCGCACGTAACCGTCGAGATGGTCCTCGACAATCTCAAGCGCAACGCCGCCACCGCCCAAAGCGTCATCCGCCAGGTCCTGCCGCAGATTCCCACGGAGCCGAACTGGCCGTGTCACGATGCCTTGCGCAACGCCATCATGACCGATCCGAAGTTGTGGCCGGCGAAGACGAAGAAGGAACTCGCGCCGCTGCTGGCGAAGTATTTGTAGTTGCAACCGGCGGCTACAACTTCGGCAGCAACGGCAGCAGCACCTCCTCCACCCGCTCAACGATGCGGGCGTAGCCTTGATCGTTGGGATGGATTTCGTCGGACATCAACTTGGGGTTGAAAAGGATACCATTGAGAATGTTGGGCACGAGCAGCACGCGTTTGGTTTTCGCGAGCTGCTCGAAGCGCTTCGCGTTCTGGTCCGAGAGCCCGACGCTGCGCACGCCAAGCAGGACGACAAACGAGCCGGTCGCGTGGAACCGGTCAATCATCGTGCCAAGGTTGGCGAACGTCTGCTCCGCCGGCACACCGCGCAACGAGTCGTTGCCGCCGAGGCAGAGCAGCACAACACGGGGCTGAAGTTGCGTTGCTTGATCGAGTCGTGCGAGGCCGTCGGCGGTGGTGTGACCGGAGACACCGAGGTTGCGGATCCTGACCCGCAAACTTTTGGCCAACTGCGTGGGATAGTCCGCGCCTTCGTTCGCACCGTATCCCTGCGTCAGGCTGTCGCCAAAAGCCACCCAGTCGCCAGTGGCTTTCGGCGGGAAGTTGATGTAGCTCGCCACCTTGCCGGACCGCAGCCAGAGCCAGGCCCCAAGGCCCAGCAGTGCCATCAACAAAAGCCAGTGTCCGCGTCGCATGACTCAGGTGAACACCGGGCTTGGGCAGCAGTCGTTCAGAACTTCACCTGGCTCAGGAATTTCAGCGTCTGCGGCACCTGCTCCACGACGCTCGGGGACTCGTCCTCGATGAAGTAGTATTTCACACCGCTCTCCTGCGCGGCCTTGAGGATGGCGGGCCAGTTCATCTGACCAGTGCCGAGGGTGACGTCGTTGGCCACGTCGGTCTTGCCGGTGAGTTCACCGGTCTTCACGCCTTTCTTCAGGTCCTTGAGGTGCATCAAGTCCCAGCGACCGGGATACTTCTTGAGCAACTGCACCGGGTCCTGGCCGGGGAAGACAACCCACAGCACGTCCATCTGGAAGCTCACGTGCTTCGGGTTGGTTTCCTTCATCAACAAGTCGAGCAACGTGCCGTCGCCGTGCGGCTGAAACTCAAAGCCGTGCGCGTGGTAGAAGACTTTGATGCCCAGTTTCGCAGCGAGTTCGCCCGCCTTGTTGAAGACAGCGGCGGCTTCACGGGCGGTGGCTTCGTTGAACGGTGCCTTGTGAGTGATCCACGCGCACCCGGCGTATTGAAGGCCGATGGCTTGCGCCTCCGCGAGGACTTTCTCGGGCTCGGACTTCCAACGATCGTAGGGGAAATGCCCGCTGATAGGCTTCAATCCGTGTTCGGCCAGAAGCGCCTTGAACTTGTCCGGCGGGAGGTTGTAGGTGCCTGCCGTCTCCACGAGCGTGAGGCCGAAGGCTTTGGTCTGCGCGAGCGCCTTGGGCGGATTCTGCGTAGCGATGCCGCGCAGGCTGTAGAGCTGGAGGCCGATGGGACCTTTGAAGCTCGTGCCCGTGCCGGCATCGGCTGCGGAGGCGGCAAGGCTGAGGAGCGGGATGAGCGCAAGAGCGTGGAAGACGTGTTTCATGTGCTTCGTATAGCGGGCGGCGATACAGAGGGAAAGCGCGTTGTGCGAGGGTTTGCTCAACGATCGCCGCGCGGGTCGAAGGCGTCACGCAGGCCATCACCGAAAAAGTTCAACGCCAGCAACGTGCTCACCAGCACCGTGCAAGGGAAGACCAGCAGCCACCAGTAGATGCGGATGGGGTTGATCTGCGCCGCGCCGTCCGCGATGAGCGAGCCGAGGCTGGCCTGCGGCGGTTGAATGCCGAGGCCGAGGTAGCTCAGGAACGACTCGTAGAGGATGATCGCCGGCACAAGCAGCATCAGATACACGATGATGATGCCGGTGATGTTCGGCAGGATGTGGCGGAAGAGGATTTGCGTGTGCGTCGCGCCCAATGCGCGGCTGGCATCCACGAACTGCCGCGTGCGCAGCGACAGCACCTGCCCGCGCACGATGCGCGCCATCGTGAGCCATGACACCGCTCCGAGGCCGACGAAGAGGCCGATGAACTTTGCCGTGTCGCGCATCGTCACCGTGAGCTTCCCGGCGGACTGCAACTTGTCGAGCGCGCCGTGCAGTGTGGTGATGAGGACGATGACGAAGATGATACTGGGCAACGAATACAGCACGTCCACCACACGCATCAGCCAGGCGTCCCATCGCCCGCCGAGGTATCCCGCCACCGCGCCCCACAGCACGCCGATGACGAGGCTCACGCACGCACCCACCGCGCCGACCAGCAGCGACACGCGCGCTCCGTAAATCACCCGGCTGAAAATGTCCCGTCCGTGGATGTCCGTGCCGAACCAGTGCTTGCCACTCGGCGGTGCGAAGGTTTCGGGAGAGTGCTCGTTCGGCGTGTGCAAACCAGCGGAGAGAAAGCCCGGCATCACCTTTGCCACCGTGGGCAACGACAGCGCCGGCCAGAGCAGAATCACGCCGAGCAGCGTTGCCAGCAGCATGCCACACGCTGAGGCGAACTTATTGCTCCGAAACCGCCGCCACGCTCGTTGGTTGGGGCTGAGATGAATCTGGCCCGCCGCATTCTCCGGTTCCACCGTTGGGGCTTGGAGCTTGGAGCTTGGAGCTTCACCGCTACTCATACTTCACCCTCCGGTCGAGATAGCTGTAGCCCACGTCCACGATCAGGTTCAGCACGAGCAGCAACGTTGCGTAGAGCAGCACCAGGCCGATGACCATGGGATAGTCGCGGTTGAGTGAGCTGTTCACCATGAACACGCCAATGCCGGGAATCTGGAACAGGTTCTCCACAATGAACGATCCCGTGAGCAAATCCGCCAGCAGCGGCCCCGAATAAGACACCACAGGCAGGATGGCGATGCGCAACGCGTGCTTGAGCAGCACGGTCGTGTCGTCGAGGCCCTTGGCGCGCGCCGTGGTGATGTAATGCTCGTGCAAGGTTGTCAGCATACCCTCACGCATGAGCCGAGCGACGCGACCGGAGAAGTAGAGTCCGAGCGTGAGAGTCGGCAGGATGACATGCGCGGGCGAAGTCCACAGCGCCACCGGCAGCAGCCGCCATTGAATCGCCAGCCCCATCACGAGCAACGGCCCGACCACCAGCGCCGGCACGCACACCGCGAGAATCGCGAGGAAACTTCCCGTGTAATCCCCCCACTGCCCCCGCCGCGCCGCCGACCAGAAGCCCAGAGGAATACCGATGCCCAACGACAGCGCGAACGCCATCCCGCCCAGCGCCACCGACACCGGCAACCCCTGCGCGATGATGTCCGTGACGGTGTGGTTGCGATACTTGAACGACGGCCCGAAGTCGCCGCGCAGCACGCCGCCGATGTAGCGGCAGTATTGCTGCCACCACGACTCGTCGAGGTGATATTTGGCCTCGATGGCGCGCTTGATTTCTGCGGTGGCCGGCGCGCGCTCTTTGTCGAACGGCCCGCCAGGCGCGAGCTTCAGCAACGCAAACGCCAGCACGCTGATGAGCAGCAGCAGCGGGAGCAGGAAGGCTAGGCGTTTCGCGAAATACATGGGGCACTCACCACAGGGGCACAGAGAACACAGATGAAAAATCTCCGGTGTGCTTCTCTGTGTCCTCTGTGCCTCTGTGGTTCAATTCTTTTTCCTCGCGATGGTGTGTATCGGATGTTCATCAAGCAAGTTCGCGTGGATGCCCTCAATCTTCTTCGGGTCGTAGAAGTTCACGCCGGCGTAGAACCACAGCGGGACGATGGGCAGGTCGTCACGGATGAGGAGCGTCTCGGCTTGGCGCAGCAGTGCGGCGCGTTTCTTGGGGTCAGTCTGGAGGTTGGCGGTGCGGATGAGCTCGTCGTAGGCGGGGTTGGACCAACCGGTGCGGTTGTTGCCGTTGCCGGTCATGAACATGTCGAGGAACGTGTTCGGGTCGTTGTAGTCGCCGATCCAACTGCTGCGCGAGAGGTCGTAATCCAGCGCGCTCTGGGCACTGTAATAAACCTTCGGCTCCATCGCGCGCAGTTCCATCTTCACGCCGAGTTCCTTACGCCAGATCTCCTGCAACTCCACGCCCACCTGCTCGTCAAGCTTGTCGGTCTTGAAGAGGTAATGGAACGGCGGGAAGTCCTTGCCGCCGGGGAAGCCCGCCTCGGCGAGGAGCTTGCGCGCCTGGTCAGGATCATAGCCCCAGCCCTCGGGCGGCTCATAGACGCCCATACCTTTCGGAGTGAAGTGCGAGGTCGGAGTCTCGCCGCTGCGGACGATTTTGGCGGCGAGCTGCTTGCGATCCACGGCGAGGGCGAAGGCCTTGCGCACGCGCACGTCGCTGAACGGCTTGCGCTTCACGTTGAAGCGGAAGAAGTAGGTGCCGAGGTAGTCGAACTTGTGACAGTCGGGACGCTTGCCGAGCACGTCCATGAGTTCATTCGGGACGAGGTTCTTGTCCCAGATGACATCCGCAGCACCGGTCTCGTAGAGGTTGAGGGCCGTGGTGGACGACTTGATGGGCAGGAAGTCCACGAGTTCGCTGCGGATGTTCGCTACATCCCAGTGGAGCGGGTTGCGACGGAGGCGGACACGGTCATTGAGCCGCCAGAACTCCAGTGTGTAAGCGCCATTGCACGGCACGGGCGGCGCGAGGAGCCAGCGGTCGCCGTGCTTCTCAATCCAGAAGCGCGGCACGGCAGCGAGTGTCGGGAACGCGCAGAGATCGAGAAAGAATGCGGCGGGGCCGATGAGTTCCACGCGCAGCGTGTGCGGGTCGAGCGCGCGCACGGCGACGTCCTCGGGCGTGAAGGGCTTGCCGGTCGCGGCGTTGGTCTTGCCCGTCGAGTAGTCCTCCGCGCCCTTGATGAAGAAGAGTTGGCTGGCGTATTCCGCGCCAGTCTCCGGGGCGAGGGCGCGCCGCCACGACCAGACGAAGTCCTCGGCGGTGATGGACTGGCCGGTGGACCAGAAGGCGTTGGTGCGGAGGTGGAAGGTGTAAACCGCGCCATCGGGCGACATGTCCCAGCGATGAGCGATGGCCGGTTCGGCGGTGGCGTTCTTGCCTTCGAGGCGTGTTAGTCCCTCGAAGAGCGCCTTCACGATGCGCATCTCCGTCTGCGTGGAGATGATGGCGGGATCGAGGGAATCGGGCTCTGCACCGTTGATGACGGTGAGGTCGGCGGGCGGCTCGGAGCGGGTGCAGCCACTCAGGGCGAGAAGGAAAAAGGAAAAAGCAAAAAAGAAAAAGGCGGCGGTGCACCAACGGTTGTGGCCCTTGTGCCTTTCGCCTTGTGTCTTTCGCCTTCCCAAGCAAAACGCCTCGGGAGCGGGTCCAGAGGCGTTCGCGTGCGGCGGCATGAGGCCGAAGTTATTTTTTCGCGGGCGGCGTTGTCGAGGGCGGAGTCGTGGCCGGAGCGACGGCTTTGGGCGCGACAGCGTTGGACGCGGGCAACAACTGTGTGGCGGTGGTGGAAACCGCTTTTGCTGCGGGTGGATTCGTCGCGGCAGGAGCGTTGCTGAGGATCGATGCCGGCGGTGGAATCGCAACGGGCGGCGCGGACATCGCGGGCGGCGCGGATGGCTTGGGCGGGAGCACGGAGCCGGTTCCGCCTTTCTTCAATTCTTCGCGCACGCTGCTGGTGCCTTTGCGAGCTGCGCCGCCCATGACGTAAAGCACGAGGCACAGGCTGAGGAAGATGCCCGCGGCGTATTTCGTCATCTGCGTGAGCGCGTTGCCGGTGCCCGCGCCAAACAGCGCGTCGGTCGCGCCGCCGCCGAAGGCCTGTCCGACACCGGCTTCCTTCTTGGGCAACTGCACGAGGATGAGGAGGATGAGGAAGAGGCTGTCCAGCACAAGGACAGCGGTCAAAAGTCCGACAAGAAAACTCATAGGTTTAGCGGTTGGGAGTCAGCAATTAGCAGTCAGGTTCAAATCGAATTCTTCACGATGTCCGCAAAGTCGCGCACGGTCAGCGATGCACCACCCACGAGCGCGCCGTCCACGTCAGGCTGGCTCATGAGTTCACGGGCATTGTTGGGCTTCACGCTGCCACCGTATTGGATGCGGACGCGCCGCGCCGTCGGCTCGTCAAACATCTCGGTCAGCACGCGGCGGATAAACGCGTGAACATCCTGAGCCTGTTGCGTCGTGGCGGTCTTGCCGGTGCCGATCGCCCAGACGGGCTCGTAGGCGATGATCACTTCCTCCATCTGCGCCTTGGTCAGCCCGGCGAGGCTGCCACGGACCTGTGTCTCGACGACTTGCTCGGTCTTGCCGGACTCGCGGTCTTCGAGGCGTTCGCCGACGCAGACGATGGGCTTGAGCGACGCGGCGAGCGCGGCGGCGGCCTTCTTGGCAATGAGCGGATCGCCCTCCAGTTGATACTGGCGGCGCTCGGAATGGCCGAGGATGACGTAGCGGACGAGGAATTCCTTGAGCATCCCGGCGCAAGTCTCACCCGTATGCGCGCCGAAATTGTGCTCGCTCATGTTCTGCGCGCCGAGGCGGAGATTCGTGCCCTCGATGGCCTTCGAGACGGATTCCAGTGCGGTGAAGGGCGGGCAGATGACGACGTCCACTTCCTTCACGCTCGCGAGCTCGCGCTTGAGGCCGTCAACGAGGGCCAGCCCCTCGGCGACGGTCTTGTTCCCCCGGGCAGCTCTTTGCCTTCGAGGAATTCCAAGCTCGCACCGCCACCGGTGCTCATGAACGTCACCTTATCGCCGAGGCCGGCCTTGTTCAGCGCCTTCACGCTGTCGCCGCCGCCGATGATGGTCTTGGCGCCGTTCTTCTGCGTGGCTTCCACCACCGCGCGGGCCACGGCGTTGGTGCCCTCGGCGAAGCGCTTGTCCTCGAACATCCCCATCGGGCCGTTCCACAGCACGGTTTTCGCGCTGCGCACGATGTCCGCGTAGCGCGCGGCCGTGGCGGGACCGATGTCGAAGCCCTCGTCGGCGTCTGCAATGTCCGCGTCGCTGTTGACCTTCGGGTTCACGAAGTCGAAGACGGGTTTGCCCTTTTTGTTGAGTTTGCCGCTGTCCACGGGCGTGGCGACGACGTTGTCGGTAGGCAGGAGGAATTTCACGCCGCGGTCGGCGGCCTTGGCCAGCGCGCGCACGGCGGTGCGGGTCGCGTCCGGCTCGACGAGCGACTTGCCGACGCCGTAGCCCATCGCGAGCTTGAACGTGTAGGCCATCGCGCCGCCGATGAGGATCGTGTCGGCCTTCTCCAACAGCCGGTCAATCACGAGAATCTTGTCCGACACCTTTGCGCCGCCGAGAATGACCACGAACGGCCGCGCCGGGGTTTCCAGTTCATCGCCGAGGAACTTCAGCTCGCGCTCCATCAGCAGGCCCGCCGCGCACTGGCCGCCGCGTTTCGCGACGATGCGTGCCACGCCTTCGGTGCTTGCGTGCGCCCGGTGCGCCGCGCCGAACGCGTCGTTCACGTAGGCATCCGCGACCTTCGCGAGTTGCTCGGCGAACGCGGGGTCATTCGCCTCTTCCTGATCGTAGTAACGGGTGTTCTCCAGCAGGAGAATGTCGCCTTCCTTCAGCGCGCCCGCAGTTTTCTCAACCTTCTCGCCGATGCAGTCATCCACGAAGGCGACGGGGCGGTTGATGAGGTCGGCGAGCTTGGCCGCGACGGGCCGGAGCGACATGGACGGCTCGCGCTTGCCCTTGGGTCGGCCAAGGTGCGCCGCGAGGATGATCCGGGCGCCGCCAGCGATCAGCAAATCGAGCGTGGGGAGGGTTTCCTTGATGCGAGTGGCGTCGTTGATCACCATCTGGCCGCCCTGCTCCTCCATCGGGACGTTGTAATCCACGCGCACAAAGACGCGTTTGCCACGCACATTCAAATCTCGGACGGTCAGCTTCGCCATAAAGAGACGCGGAGCATAGCCAACGGCCGGAATCAGTCAATTCGGGGTTTTGGGCGAGACAGCTTGCGCCCGCGTCGCGCAGATTCTTAGCTTGCTCACCGCGCTTTGTGCTCCAGCAGGAACGCCAGCAGGTCATTGAGCTCCGCCGCCGTGAGCGCCTCGGCGAAATTCGCGGGCATCAACGACGTCTCCGTCTCCCGCCGCTCCTTCACGTCCGCTTTCGCCACGCGCGCCTCCTGACCGTTCGCCAGGGCGTAGATGAACGCGCCGCCTTCCTCGCGGCGCGCGAGGCCGCTCACCGTCTCACCGTCCTTGAGCACATAGACCGTCGTGCGGAAGGCTTTGTCCACATTCCGGTTGGGATCGAGAATGTCTTCGAGCAACCGCTCCAAGCCCCGGCCGCCGATGCCATCCAATTGCGGGCCCACCAGCGCGCCCTGACCGCCGAGCTGATGGCACACGGCGCACGCCTTGGTGAAGACGGCCGCCCCGCGCGCCGCGCTGGCCTGCTGCGGAGCAAATCCTTTGCGCCGCGCCTCGATGGCCAACTGCACCGCCGCGTCGGCGGGCGGAAGATTCTTCGTCAACGCCGCCAGCCGCGCCTTCGCGTCGCGTGCCGGGCTCGCCCCGAGCCGGTCCGCCAACGTCCGGTCTTGCAGCAGCCGCGCCGGGACGCGCCCGGCCTCGGCGGCGGCGAGCAACTGCTCCGCGCCGCTCCCGTTGGCCAGCAGCGCGACGGCGAACTTCGTCTGCAACCGCGTCGGCGCATTCGTCAGCGCGGCCACGAGTGGCGCGTTGAGCCCCAACTGCCCGAACTGCACGGCCAGCTCCGCGCGCACCGCCTCCGGCTCCTTCGCGTCGCGCAACACCGGCGTCAACGCGTGGTCCGCCTGCTCCGGCTCCAAGGCCAGCCACGCCCGCCCGGCCGCCGCCCGCACCGTCCGGTCCTCCGTCTCCGCGAACAACTTGGCCACCGCCGCCACGATGGCCGGCTCGCGATCCAGCAGGAGCACCCGGGCCAGGTCCGCGCCCAGCACCTGCCTCTTCCCGATGCCCTGCGTGTCCTGCAAGACCAGCTCGGGCAAGGCCGGGACGAACCGCCCGAAGGCCAGCCAGGCATAAGCCTTTCCCTCGTCGCCATCCGTCACCTCGATGACGGCCCGCTTCCCGGCCAAGTCGCCCAAGTCCCAAGTAATCTTCTGCGCGGTGTCGTTCCGGGGCACCTTGGCCTCGCGGACGACGCCCTTGGGCAAGGCCCCGGTGGCTTTGGCAGCGGCCAGACGGGTAGGACCGGCCTCTCGACCTGTCGGAATGACCTCTCGATCTGTCGGAATAGCCTCTCGATCTGTCGGAATAGCCTCTCGATCTGTCGGAATAGCTTCTCGACCTGTCGGAACGGCCTCTCGACTATCAAGACACATCGTTTCTTCAGGTCGATGCACCGTTTCTTCGGGTCGAGACACCTTTCCGACCGGACGACCGACCGATTCTTCTGGTCGAGCGCCCTTTCCATCACATCTGACTCCGTAGGCTTCGGAATTGTGGATGCCTTCCCCCTCATCCCAGCCTTCTCCCGCTGGGAGAAGGAGGGACGCCGGCCGCCAAAGGCCTTCCTCAGCCCATCGAAGTTCTGCCTCGACCCGCGAAGCGCCCCGCGCAGCCGAACAGCTCCCCTCTCCCAGCGGGAGAGGGCC